>NZ_JAJCXE010000056.1:573306-631202 GCF_021056325.1 Lentzea sp. CC55
CGGCATGCGGGTCCCGCGCTCACCTCCGGACGACGCTGCCGTCCGGCGTCACTTCGTGGCGATCTTGTCCCCCGGCTTGATCAGGTCGGGGTTGGTCAGGAAGCGGCTGTTCTTGGCGACCAGCGCCTGCCACCCGCCCTCGATGCGCAGCGCCTCGGCGATCCCGCTGAGGGTGTCGCCCGCCTTGATCTCGTAGTCACCGTCCGGGTTGCTGGTCGACGGCGCGGCCGCCCGAACCACGGGCACCGCGCGCGGCACGGTCCTGCCGACGGCCGAACGCTGGCCTTGGCGGGTGGGCTGTTGCTTCACGGCTGTCCCGCCGCGCCGCCCGCACACGCCCCACGCTCCCAGTCCCTGGGTGCGCAGAACCCGTTCGGCCACGCGGATCTGCTCCTCGCGCGACGCCTGGTGCGCGCTGCCGGTGCCGCCGTGCGACTGCCAGGTGGACTGGCTGAACTGCAGTCCGCCGTAGTAGCCGTTGCCTGTGTTGGTCGACCAGTTGTTGCCGCTCTCGCACTGCGCGATCCGGTCCCAGTCGACCGACGGGGAGGCGGCGGCGATCGCCGCGCCCGTCGTGACGAGAGCCGCCGCCGAGACGGCGACGAACAGGGCGCGAGCGGTGGTGGTACCACGGAGATGGCGCATGGCTCTTTCGAACCCCGCCTCGCTCTCGCCTGCAGCAGCGCCTGTCCGGCGGGGATTTGTCCTGCGTGTGGGACAGGGTGAGCCGGTGGACAGGTGAGCGGCCGGCTTGCCCTGGTGGTGCCGCGACCTCGCGGTCGCTGGCAGCGAACGTAAGAACGGTTCGCCGAGTTCGCAGCGCCGTACGCAGGCAAGATCACTCAATAGGTGATGATGGCGGGCAACGGGGTTTCGCGGGCCTCCGACCGTGCGGGACACGTCCACATGCCGGTGCGAAAGCTGTCCTGGCTGCATGAACGGGCGCGAGACCCCGGCCGCGACGCCCTCGTACCGGGCGTGTTCGGGCGCTGTGGCGGTGCCGTCTCCCGGGCCCTCGGCCGCGACTGTCGCGGACGAGTCCCACGGGACACGCCCTAGCTGTGCGACCGGGCGTTCCGGAGCAGTTCCGCCGCCTGGTCGCGAGCCAGGTCGACGGCATCGGGGAACGTGCCGAAGCCGTGGGCGACGAGCGCGCCCTCGTGCAGCAGCAGGAGCGTCCGGCCGAGCGCGTCCGCCCGCTGCGGGGCGATCTCCCGGACCAGGCCGGTGAACAGGGCGAGCATCCACTCCTTCTGCCCCACGACGATCGGGTGCGCGGGGTGCGCGGGGTCGCTGATCTCCGCGTGGGCGTTGACCATGGCGCACCCCTTGCGGCTGTGCTCGGCCGACCAGTCGCGGGACGCGTCGAAGACGGCGAGGACGCGCGCCGCGGCGTCCGGTCCCGCGGACTCCAGGTACCGGTCCAGGAAGGCGCGCCAGCGCTCGTCGCGGCCGGCCAGGTACTCGACGACGATCTGCTCCTTCGAGCCGAACCGGTCGTAGAGCGTCTTCTTCGTGACGCCGGCCTCGGCGGCGATCAGGTCGACGCCCACGGCGTGGATCCCGCGCTCGTAGAACAACCTCCCGGCAGCTTCCAGGGCGCGCTGGGCGGCCGGGGTCAGGGTGATCCGTCGCGGCTTCTCCACGACGTCGAGTATACCGATCTGTATAGTCGATGGGTATACAGATCGGTATAGGGAGGTGTGGTGGGTGAACTTCCTGCTCTCGGCCGCTTTCGTGCTCTGCTGGAGCTCCGGGTTCATCGGGGCGAAGCTCGGGGCGGGGAGTGCGTCCGCCGTCACGGTGCTGCTGTGGCGTTTCCTGCCGCTCGCCGTCCTCCTCCTCGCGGTGGCGGTCGCCAGGAGGTGGTGGCGGGGCCTCACCGCGCGGGACGTGGGCCGGCAGGCGATGATCGGCGTCCTGTCGCAGAGCGGGTACCTGCTGACGGTCTACCACGCGATCGAGCTCGGGGTCTCCAGCGGCACGACGGCTTTGATCGACGGCGTGCAGCCGCTCGTCGCCGGAGCGCTGGCGGGGCCGCTGCTGCACCAGCACGTCTCGCGCGGGCAGTGGCTCGGCCTGTGCCTGGGCGTGGGCGGCGTCGTGGTCGTCACCGGGGCCGACGCGGCGGCCGGCACCGGCGTGGACCGGTGGGCCTACCTCGTCCCGTTCCTCGGCATGCTCTCGCTGGTGGCGGCCACGCTGCTCGAAGGCCGGTCACGCACGGAGGTGGCGCCCGCGGTGGCCATGACCACCCACTGCCTCACGAGCGCCGTCGTGTTCACCGCGCTCGCCCTGGGCACCGGCACCGCGGCCCCGCCCGCGGACCCCGCGTTCTGGGGCGCGATCGCGTGGCTCGTGGTCCTGCCCACCTTCGGCGGGTACGGGCTCTACTGGGTCATCCTGAGGCGCTCGGGGATCACGAAGGTGAACACCCTGATGTTCCTCATGGCTCCGGTCACGGCCGCGTGGGGCGCCCTGATGTTCGGCGAACCCTTCGGCCCGCACACCGCTTTCGGTCTCGCGCTCGGGCTCGCGGCGGTCGTCGTCGTGCAGCGCGACCGGTCGTCAGCTCCCACGCACACGTAGGCCGTCGAACGCCACGCGCACCACCGCGTCCGCGAGCTCGGCGGCACCGAGCCCTCCCTGCGGCCGGTACCACTCGATGACCGAGTTGACCATGCCGAACAGCAGCCTGGTCGTCGTCGCGGGGTCGACGTCCGCCCGCAGGTCGCCTTCGGCCGCCGCGTCGGCCACCAGCGCGGTGACGACCTGGTCGAACTCGCGGCGGCGGGCCAGGGCGTCGCGTTCGGTCTCGCTGTTCCCCCGCACCCGCAGCAGGAGCGTCACGAACGGCAGCCGCTCGACCAGGACCGCGACGCTGCCGCGGACGAGGTGCTCCAGGCGGTCGACCGCGCGGCCACCCACGGCGTCGAGCTTCGCCACCTCGGCGAACAGGCCGTCCAGCGCGCGGTCGACCGCCAGCCGCAGCAGCGCCTCCTTGCCGGGGACGTGGTGGTAGAGGGCGGACTTCGTGACTCCCAGGCGGTGCGCGAGGTCCTGGATGCTGGTGCTGTCGTAGCCGCGCTCGTAGAACAGCTCCGCGGCGGCCTCGAGCAGCGTCTCCAGGTCGTAGCCCGGGCGGCCGCGGCGCCTCGTCCCGCCGTTCTCCGTCGTGGTCATGCCGCCCAGTCTCCCCCACCTTCCGACCGATTTACTGACCGAACGTTCTGTTATACCGTGGCACGGAGAGCCGTGAAGGGCAACGGTCTGCGAAGGGAACCCGCACTGTGACTGCACTGCTGGAGAGCTACGCCGCGGGCCGCTGGTTCCGCGCCGCCGCCGCGGGAGAGCCGCTGCTCGACGCGGTGACCGGCGAGGAGGTCGCGCGGCTGTCGAGCGAGGGCCTGGACCTGCGCCAGATGACCGAGCACGCCAGGCGCGTCGGCGGCCCGGCGATCCGCGAGCTGACGTTCCACCAGCGCGCGCTGCTCATCAAGGAGCTGGCCAAGCACCTCAGCGCCGAGAAGGACTCGCTGTACGAGCTGTCGTACCGCACGGGTGCGACGAAGCGCGACTCGCTCGTCGACGTCGACGGCGGCTTCGGCACGCTGTTCAGCTTCGCCGGCAAGGGCGTGCGCGAGCTCCCCAACGACATCGTCGTGCTGGACGGCGGTCTCGAACGACTCGGCCGCGAGGGAACGTTCCTGGGCCAGCACATCTACACCTCGCGCCCCGGGGTGGCGGTGCAGATCAACGCCTTCAACTTCCCCGTCTGGGGCATGCTCGAAAAGCTCGCCCCGGCGTTCCTCGCCGGTCTGCCGAGCATCGTGAAGCCCGCGTCCCAGACGGCCTACCTCACCGAGGCCGTGGTCCGCCGGATCATCGAGTCCGGCATCCTCCCGGAGGGGTCGCTGCAGCTGCTGTCCGGCAGCCCGCGCGGCCTGCTCGACGTGCTCGACGAGCAGGACTCGGTGGCGTTCACCGGATCCGCGCACACGGCGGGAATCCTGCGCAACCACCCGAACGTCCAGCACGGCGGCGTGCGCCTGCAGGTCGAGGCGGACTCGCTGAACTGCTCGATCCTCGGCCCCGACGTGCGGCCCGGCGACCCCGAGTTCGACCTCTTCGTCAAGGGCGTCGTCACCGAGATGACCGTGAAGGCCGGCCAGAAGTGCACGGCGATCCGGCGCGCGATCGTGCCGGAGCAGATCGCCGGCGAGGTGACGGAGGCGATCGCCGCACGGCTGGCGAAGATCACCGTGGGCGACCCGGCCGACGAGAACGTGCGGATGGGCGCGCTGGCGTCGCTCGGGCAGCGGGACGAGGTGCGCAAGGCCGTCGAGTCGCTGCGGAACTCGGCGGAGATCGTCTTCGGCGACCCGGACCGGGTGGACGTCGTCGGCGCGGACGCCGAACGGGGGGCGTTCCTCTCCCCCGTCCTGCTGCGGGCGCGCGCCGATGCCTCCGAACCCCACGACGTCGAGCCGTTCGGCCCGGTCAGCACGGTGATCACCTACCGCACCACCGCGGAGGCCGTCGAGCTCGCCGCACGCGGCAGGGGCAGCCTCGTCGGGTCGGTCGTCACGCACGACCCCGCCGTGGCCCGGCAGGTCGTGCTCGGTGTGGCGCCGTGGCACGGCCGGATCCTGGTGCTCGACCGCGACGACGCCAAGGAGTCGACGGGGCACGGCAGCCCGCTGCCGATGCTCGTGCACGGCGGTCCCGGCCGCGCGGGTGGCGGTGAGGAGCTCGGTGGCGTTCGCGGCGTGCTGCACCACATGCAGCGCACCGCCGTGCAGGCGTCACCGGACATGCTCACGGCGATCACCGGCCGCTGGACGACCGGGTCGAAGCGCGTCGCCGACGAGGTGCACCCGTTCCGCAAGTCGCTGGCGGAGCTGAAGATCGGTGACACGGTCGAGACCGGGACGCGGCAGGTGACGCTCGCCGACATCGACCACTTCGCCGAGTTCACCGGCGACACCTTCTACGCCCACACCGACCCCGAGGCGGCCGCGGCGAACCCGTTGTTCGGCGGCATCGTGGCGCACGGCTACCTGGTGGTGTCGCTCGCGGCGGGACTGTTCGTCGAACCGAACCCCGGCCCGGTGCTCGCCAACTTCGGCGTGGACAACCTGCGGTTCCTCACGCCGGTCAAGGCGGGTGACACGATCGCGGTCACGTTGACGGTCAAGCAGATCACGCCGCGCACCAACGCCGAGTACGGCGAGGTGCGGTGGGACGCCGTGGTGTCCAACCAGGACTCCGAGCCGGTCGCCACCTACGACGTGCTGACGCTGGTGGCCAAGAGCTGAACGCCGGAGGGAGCCGCGGAAAGCGGCTCCCTCCCCGGCACCGGCACGACGGGTGGTCCCGGCGCCGCGCGGTCGTCCGTCCACAACGGACTTCACTCCCCGGCGCGCGCACGACCGCCCGGCAGCTCAGCTGGGCCACTCCGGCATCTCGGCGGTGGCCGCGTACTGCGGCACGAACTGGTCGTACCTCGGCTCGCGGGGGGCGGTCACGGGGACCGGCGGCGCCGCCGCGTGCGCCGCGGACACGCCACCCACGTACTCGGCGTAGAGCTCGTCGAAGATCGGTGTTCCGCTCATGCAGTGCATGGTGATCAGACGAGATAACGGAACACGTCACAAACAGCCTAAATCGCTGGATGGGGTGACATTCGGATTCACCTGGGTGGGCGACGGTCCACAATCCGTTTCATCTTGCCGACCGACCGCTCGATCCCGCCCGGCGCGACCACGTCCACGGCGATCGTGACGCCGATGGAGTTCTTCACGAGCTTTTCGAGCTGCGCCGCCGTGTCACCCGCGACGGCGTCCTCGCGGTGCTCGACCACGACCGTCAGGTCGTCGAGGGTGCCGGTGCGGCTCAGCACACACTGGAAGTGCGGGGACAGCGCGGGGACCTTGAGGATCAGCTCCTCGATCTGCGTCGGGAAGAGGTTCACGCCGCGCAGGATGATCATGTCGTCGGTGCGGCCGGTGATCTTCTCGATCCGGCGCGTCGACCGCGCGGTGCCGGGCAGCAGCCGGGTCAGGTCCCGGGTGCGGTAGCGGATGACCGGCATCGCCTGCTTGGTCAAGGAGGTGAACACGAGTTCGCCCTCCTCGCCGTCGGGCAGCACCTCGCCGGTGACCGGGTCGATGATCTCCGGGTAGAAGTGGTCCTCCCAGACGTGCAGGCCGTCCTTGGTCTCGACGCACTCGCTCGCCACACCCGGCCCGATCACCTCGGACAGGCCGTAGATGTCCACGGCGTGCATGTCGAGGCGCCGCTCCATCTCGGCGCGCATGTCGTTGGTCCACGGCTCGGCGCCGAAGATGCCGACCTTCAGCGACGTCGAGCGCGGGTCGACGCCCTGGCGCTCCATCTCGTCGATGATCGAGAGCATGTAGGACGGCGTGACCATGATGATGTCGGGCTCGAAGTCGCGGATCAGCTGGACCTGGCGTTCGGTCATGCCGCCGGACACCGGCACGACGGTGCACCCGAGCTTCTCCGCGCCCGCGTGCGCGCCGAGACCACCGGTGAAGAGGCCGTAGCCGTAGGCGTTGTGCAGGACGTGGCCCCGGCGTCCTCCGGCGGCACGGATGCTGCGCGCCATCACGGTGGCCCACGTGTCGAGGTCGTCGCGGGTGTAGCCGACGACGGTGGGCCTGCCGGTGGTGCCCGAGGAGGCGTGCACGCGCACGACTTCCTCGCGCGGCACCGCGAACATGCCGAACGGGTAGTTGTCGCGCAGGTCGGCCTTCGTGGTGAACGGCAGCTTCGCGAGGTCTGCCAGCGTCTTCACGTCGTCGGGGTGCACGCCCGCCGCGGCGAAGGCGGAGCGGTAGTGCGGCACGTTGTCGTACGCGTGCCGGACGGACCACCTCAGCCGTTCGAGCTGCAACGCCCGGAGCTCGTCCACCGACGCGGTCTCGATCGGCTCCAGGTCCCCCGGCCGGGGGCTCAGGTCCAGCATCGCGTCCTCCTCGGGTGCCGCCGGCGACGGCAGGATAGTCGACGAACTGTGCGCCGATGCCGAGCGCTTCCAGGCGATGCGCCACCTCGCCGCTACAGGTCCGCCATCGCCGACTTCGGGTTCTCCAGGCAGTCCGCGACGAACCGGAGGAACCCGCCCGCCGTGCCGCCGTCGCAGACCCGGTGGTCGAACACGAGCGACAGCTGCACGACGTGCCGCACGGCGATCTCCCCGTCGACCACCCACGGCCGGGGCAGGATCCGGCCCATGCCGAGGATCGCGACCTCCGGGTGGTTGATGATCGCGGCGCTGCCGTCGACGCCGAGCACCCCGTAGTTGTTCAGGGTGAACGAGCCGGAGCTGAGCTCGGCGGCCGTGGCGGTGCCCGCGCGGGCGGCGGCGGTGAGCCTGCGGATCTCGGCGTCGAGGCCGCGCATGCTCAGGCGGTGCGCGTCCCGGACCGCCGGGACGACGAGGCCGCGGTCGGTCTGCGCGGCGAGACCGAGGTTGACGCCGTCGAGGTGGGTGATCTCGTCGCGGTCGGTGTCCACGCGGGAGTTGAGCTCGGGGAAGCGGGCGAGTCCGGCCACGACGAACCGGGCGACCATCGCGAGGATCCCCGGTGCCGCACCGGTTGCCTTCAGCTCGTCGCGGAGTTCGACCAACGCGGTCGCGTCGACGTCCACCCAGGTCGTCGCCTCGGGGATCTCGGTGCGGCTGCGGGACAACGTGGTGGTGACGGCCTTGCGCACACCCGTGATCGGCACGCGGGTGCGGATCGGCAGACCGGTGCGCCGGTCGACGTCATCGACCGGCTCCCTCACGGCCGCCACGGGTTCGAGCGCGGCCTGGACGTCGCGCCGGGTGATGAGCCCGCCGGGGCCGGTGCCGGTCAGCGTGCCGAGGTCGACGCCGTTGTCCCGGGCGAGGCGGCGCACGATCGGCGACTGCACGGCGGGGCGTTCCCCGTCGCGCGCGGGCGCGGCGGGCCGGTCCGCCGGCGCCGCCTTCCTCCCGCGGCGCCGCGAGGTGCCGCCCTGCGAGGTCCCGTAGCCGATCAGGACGTTGCCGGACCCGGCGCGTTCCTCCTCGACGTAGGTCCCGGCGGCGGACTGCCGGGCGTCGACCGAGATCAGGGGCGATCCGACTCGCAGGGTGGCGCCCTCCTCGCCGTGCAGCCGCGCGACGACGCCGCCGAACGGCGACGGCACCTCGACCACCGCCTTGGCCGTCTCGACCTCGGCCACGGGCTCGTCCACGGCGATCGGGTCACCGGTCCCGACGAGCCACCGGACCAGCACGGCCTCGGTCAGCCCCTCGCCGAGGTCGGGCAGGTCGAACACCTGCGTGCTCATGCGACGTCCTCCCACTGCAGCGTGTCGACGGCGTCGAGGATCCGGTCCACGCCGGGCAGGAAGTGGTGCTCCAGCTTCGGCGGGGGGTAGGGGACGTCGAACCCGGTGACCCGGCGAACGGGCGCTTCGAGGTGGTGGAAGCACTGCTCCCCCACCCGTGCCGCGATCTCCGAGGCCACCGAGGCGAAACCGGGTGCTTCGGCGACGACGACCGCGCGGCCGGTCCGGCGGACCTCGGCGCAGACGGTCTCGTCGTCGAACGGCACGATCGAGCGCAGGTCGACCACGCCCAGGTCGCGGCCCTCGGTCGCGGCCTGCGCGGCGGCGGCCAGCGCCACCGGCACGGAGGGACCGTAGGCGATCAGCGTGGCGTCCTTCCCGCGGCGCCGGACGACGGCGCGGCCGATGGGCGGCACCGGGGCCGCGACGTCGACCTCCTCCTTGGAGAAGTAGTGCTTCTTGGGCTCCAGGAAGATCACGGGGTCGGAGCCCGCGATGGCCGCGCGCAGCAGGCCGTAGGCGTCGGCGTTGGTGGCCGGGGCGACGACGGTGAGGCCCGGGGTGTGGGCGTAGTAGGCCTCGGAGGAGTCGCAGTGGTGCTCCACGCCCCCGATTCCGCCCGCGTAGGGGATCCGGATGACGATCGGCAGCCGCACCTTGCCGCGCGTGCGGTTGCCGAGCTTCGCGACGTGGCTGACGATCTGCTCGAACGCGGGGTACGCGAAGGCGTCGAACTGCATCTCGACGACCGGGCGCAGGCCGTTCATGGCCATGCCGACCGCCATGCCGACGATCCCGGACTCGGCCAGCGGGGTGTCGAAGACCCGGCTCTCGCCGAACTCGCGGTGCAGCCCGTCGGTCACGCGGAAGACGCCGCCCAGCTGGGCCACGTCCTCGCCGAACACGACGACGGAGCTGTCCTCGGCGAGTGCGTCACGCAACGCGGCGTTGATCGCCTGCGCCATCGTGAGCTTCCCGGCGCTCATCAGGCCTCCTCGGCGTCGAGCTCGGCCCGCAGAGCCGCGCGCTGCCGCGCCAGCTGGGGGGTGGGGGTGGAGTAGACGTGGGCGAAGAGCTCCTCGGGGTCGGCGGGCGACCCGGCGCCGACTCCGGCGCGGACCGCCGCCGCCATCTCCTCGGCCGCGGCGTGGATCTCCCGGTCGCGTGCGTCGTCGAGCGCGCCGACCGCCGTCAGGTAGGTCTTCACCCGCAGCAGCGGGTCGCGCGGGAGCCACTCGCTGACCTCGTCGTCGGTGCGGTAACGGCTGGCGTCGTCGGCGTTGGTGTGCGAGTCGACGCGGTAGGTGTCCGCCTCGACGAGCGTCGGCCCCTCCCCCGCGCGGGCACGGGCGACGGCCTCGCCGAGCACCTTCTCGAGCGCGGGCAGGTCGTTGCCGTCCACGCGCACACCGGGCATGCCGTACCCGATCGCCTTGGCGGCGAGCGACGGCGCGACGGACTGGCGTGCGAGCGGCACGGAGATCGCGTACTTGTTGTTCTGCACGAAGAAGACGACCGGTGCGCGGAACACGGCGGCGAAGTTGCAGGCCTCGTGGAAGTCGCCCTCGCTCGTGGCGCCGTCACCGCACAGCGCCATCACGACCGTGTCCTCGCCCTTGAGCCGTGCCGCGTGCCCGACTCCGACGGCGTGCAGCAGCTGCGTGGCGAGCGGCGTGGTCTGGGGCGCCACCTTGTGCTCGTTCGGGTCGTAGCCGCAGTGCCAGTCGCCGCTCAGCAACGTGAGCACCTCGACCGGGTCCACACCGCGGGCGGCGATGGCGGCCGTGTCGCGGTAGGTCGGGAACAGCCAGTCGCCGTCGGAGAGCACCGACGCGCACGCGACCTGGCAGGCCTCCTGCCCCCGCGAGGACGGGTACACCGCCAGCCGTCCCTGCCGGACCAGCGCGCCGCACTGCTCGTTCAGGCGACGGGCGAACACGAGCTTGCGGTACCCCTCGGCCAGCGCCCCGGCGTCCGGCTTCGGCGCTCCCCTGACCAGCCGGCCGGTCTCGTCGAGCAACCGGGCCGGGGTGATGGCCGCCTTGAGCTGACCGGCACTCATCCGCACCTCCGCGAGCAGTTCCACCAGGCCCGAATGCTGACAAGATCGGTGGCCAATCGGCTACATCCGCGCGACAGTGCGAGACGATTGACTTCGTGCGTCGATTCAGCCGGTCCACTTGGACCGTTTGACGACGCTTAGCACCTCGGGAGTGGGACACGTGGATGCGGAACTGGACGAGATCGACCGCCGGATCCTCGACGAGCTGGAGGCGGACGGCCGGTTGTCCGGTCGCGCGCTGGCCGAACGGGTGACGATCTCGCGCGCCAACGCCTACGCCCGGTTCGAACGCCTCGTCGCGGACGGGGTGATCACCGGCTTCACCGCGCGGGTCGACCCGGTGAAGGTCGGGCTGACCACGTCGGCGTACGTGGCGATGACGGTGCGGCAGAACAACTGGCGGGATCTGCAGGTCCGGTTGCGGGCCATCCCCGAGGTGCGGCACATGGCGCTCATGGGCGGCGAGTTCGACGTGATGCTGCTGGTCAGGGCGCAGGACAACAACGCGTTGCGGCGCGTGGTCCTGGAGGAGCTGCAGACGATCCCCGGAGTGCTGTCCACCAAGACGTTCCTCATCTTCGAGGACGCCGAGAACTGAGCTTCGCGTCACATCGGGTGGAAGTTGACACCGGTGTCAACGAATAGCGTCGAAAGCGTCCACGATTCGACGGCGCAGGAGTGATCCGCGATGAACAAGGCGTTGGGGTACAAGGCTTTCGGCGACGCGAGCGTGCAGGAGTTCTTCGATCGGCCGGACCCCGTGCCCGGCCCGGCCGAGGTGCTCGTGCGCGTCGAGGCCGCCGGGGTCAACCCGCTCGACCACAAGCTGCGGGCGGGCCACGTCGCCGCCCTGAACGGCCACCTGCCGTTCCCCCAGGTGCTCGGCATGGAGGCCGCCGGGACCGTGCTCGCGGTCGGCGAGGACGTGACGGGCCTGGCCGTCGGCGACCGGGTCACCGGCTTCGCGCTGACCGGTGCCGGCACCTACGCGGAGACGACGCTGCTGCTCGGCACCTCCACGGCCCGCATCCCCGACGCGCTGCCCGCCACCTGGGCGGCCACCATCCCCGTCGCCGGCACCACCGCGCTGGACGTGCTCGACCAGCTCGGCCTGCCCGCCGGGGCGTCGTTGCTCGTGAACGGGATCGGTGGCGGCGTCGGCATCGCGCTGGCCCAGCTCGCGCGCGACCGCGGCCTGGTGGTCACGGGCACGGCCGGCACGGCGAAGCGCGACCTCGTCGAGGCGACCGGTGCGACCTTCGTCGACTACACCGAAGGCGATGTGGTGCAACGGTTGCGCGCGCAGGCCCCGGACGGTTTCGACGCCGTGGTCGACAACGTCGGCGGTGACTCGCTGCGCCTGATCGCCCCTCTGGGCAGGACGGTCATCTCCGTCGGCGACCCGTCCGTCACCGAGGTCGGCGGGGTGGCGGTCGAGCGCCGGGTCGACCGGGCGGGTCTCGAACGCGTCGCGGAGCTGATGGTCGCCGGGAAGCTCGACCCGCACATCACCGGGACGTACCCGCTGGCACGGGCGAACGAGGCGCTGGCGCTGGTCGAGTCGCTGCACGCCCGGGGCAAGGTGGTCATCGACATGGGCCTCTGACCGGGGCTCAGCCGGCGTCGGCCCCTCGCCGGTAGCGGGTGTTGCCCTCGATCAGCGCGTCGAGCGCGGCCCTGGCCTCGACGAGCCGGGTGATGTCGGCGGTCAGCCTGTCGCGTTCGCCGACCATGGCGGTGAACGCGTCCTCGGCGATCCCCCTGTCGTCGCTGTCCACGCACGGCAGCAACCGGGCGATCACCTTGCTGCCCAGTCCCGCGTCGAACAGCCGGCGGATGACCTCGACGCGGGCCACCTCCGTCGCCGCGTAGTGCCGCTGACCGCCGACGGACCGCGTGCTGTGCATCAGCCCCTGCTGCTCGTAGTACCGCAGGGAGCGGGCGCTGACGCCCGTCAGCCGGGCCAGCTCGCCGATCTTCATCGTCGGGGCGGGAGACGTCGTGGTCACGGGTCCAGCGTAACCCCGCCGTCACCGTCCACATGCGACTCCGGCCGCGCGGGCCCGACTCAGGCCGCTGCCGTCGCGGGGGCCTTCCTCGCCGCCGGACCGAGCCGGATCGCCGACACCAGGAAGAAGATCCCGCCGACCGCGGCGTAGCCCGCCACGGAGGTGAGCGCGGCGCCGGGCTGCGAGGCCATCAGGATGAACGACGTGCCGGCGCCCACGGACAGACCACCGCTGAGGATCATGGGCCACTGACCGCCCATGCGGCGCCGGCGAACGCCGACGACCAGCTGCACGACGCCCGAGACGATCGCCCAGGCACCCCACACCCGGAGGATGCCGGGGGTGCCGGAGGTGGCACCGGCGACCGCGACGCCCCCGGCCGCCAGCAGGCTGACGGCGATGTTCACGTACAGGCCCAGCACGTTCTCCGACCGCCTGGAAGCACGCGCGTCGACGATCGCGGCGGCCACGTCGAACAGCGGGTAGAGCACGACGAGCGCGAGGACGACCGGCCCGAGCCCGGCCCCGGTCAGAGCCACCAGGACGGCCCAGACGAGGGCGAACGCGGCGCGGGCGAAGTACAGCCGCCGCAGGGACGACGCGGCGGAACTGGTGCTGGTCACAGGACTTCCTTCGGTTCGGCGTGGACGGCGGACCCCGTGACCCGTCGTTGCCGACGGCACGAGACCGAACGTTCTATCTTGTTCCATCCTGAGGGCGGCGCCGCGCCAATGTCAAGACCGAACGTTCTACCTACTTCGAGTGAGCCACGACCAACCCGCTTGCCGAAACCCCGTGACCGCGGGTAGACCTGGGACCGTGCCCCTCACCGTCCGTCTCGCCCGTGGCCGTCGGCCGCGTGGCTGCCGCGCGCCCGCCCGGCGCGTGCTGGGACGCAGGGTGCGGTACGTGATCGGCTCCGAGGCGGGCCAGGTCAACGGGATGCGATGGCGCCGTGCGCCGCGCATCGCGCGGGATCGCTGACTCCCAGACCACTCACGACACCACCCGGGACCGGACGTCCCGGGTCAGGAGCACATCGCCATGGAGCACGACTTCTTCTTCCCCGCCGCGCCCGGAAGCCTTCCCGGCGCCGACGGGTACTTCGGCGCGTTCGGCGGCCGGTTCGTCCCCCAGGCCCTCGTCGCGGCCGTCGACCAGGTCGCCGAGGAGTACGAACGGGCGAAGGCCGACCCCGCGTTCATCGCGGCGTTCGAGGAACTCCTCGCCCACTACGTCGGCAGGCCGAGCGCGCTCACCGAGGTGCCGCGCTTCGCCGCGCACGCGGGCGGCGCACGGGTCTTCCTCAAGCGCGAGGACCTCAACCACACCGGCTCGCACAAGGTGAACAACGCGCTCGGCCAAGCGCTTCTGGCGCGGCGGATGGGCAAGACCCGCGTCATCGCCGAGACCGGTGCCGGGGCGCACGGCGTGGCGACCGCGACCGCGTGCGCGCTGACCGGCCTCTCCTGCACCGTCTACATGGGAGAGACCGACATGCGGCGCCAGGCGGTCAACGTGGCGCGGATGGAGCTGCTGGGCGCCGAGGTCGTCCCGGTGACGTCGGGGTCGCGCACGCTCAAGGACGCGATCAACGAGACGTTCCGGGACTGGGTCGCCCGCACGCACGACACCCACTACCTCTTCGGCACGGTCGCCGGGCCGCACCCGTTCCCCGCCATGATCCGCGACTTCCAGCGCGTCATCGGCGTCGAGGCCCGCCGCCAGCTCCTCGAACGGACCGGGCGGCTGCCCGACGCCGCGATCGCCTGCGTGGGCGGCGGTTCCAACGCGATCGGCCTGTTCCACGCGTTCCTCGACGACCCCGTCCGCCTGGTCGGGTGCGAGGCCGCCGGGCACGGTGTGCAGAGCGGTGAACACGCCGCGTCCCTGACAGCCGGCGAACCGGGCGTCCTGCACGGCTCCCGTTCCTACGTGCTGCAGGACGACGAGGGCCAGATCGCCGAGGCCTGGTCGATCTCGGCCGGGCTCGACTACCCCGGCGTCGGTCCGGAGCACGCGCACCTGCACTCCTGCGGCCGGGCCGAGTACCGTCCGGTGACCGACGACGAGGCGATGCACGCGTTCCGGCTGCTCGCCACGACCGAGGGCATCGTCCCGGCGATCGAGAGCGCGCACGCACTGGCCGGCGCCCTCCAGGTCGGCGCCGAACTCGGCCCGGACGGCCTGGTGCTCGTGAACCTGTCCGGCCGCGGCGACAAGGACCTCGACACGGCCTCCGCCCACTTCGGGCTGGCGGGTGCGCGATGAGCGGACACCTCCAGCTCCTCACGGACGCGCTCGCGAGGGCGGAGCGGGAAGGCCGCGCCGCGCTCATCTCCTACCTGCCGGCGGGCTTCCCGACGGTCGACGAGGGGATCGCCTCGGTCCTCGCGACGCTCGACGCCGGCGCGGACGTCGTCGAGGTCGGCCTGCCGCACAGCGATCCGGTGCTGGACGGGCCGGTCATCCAGACGGCGGACGACATCGCGCTGCGCGGCGGGGTGCGGATCGCGGACGTCCTGCGCACGGTGCGGGAGGCCCACACCGCCACGGGCAAACCGGTCCTGGTGATGTCGTACTGGAACCCGGTGTCGCGCTACGGCGTGGAGCGGTTCGCACGCGAACTGGCCGCGGCGGGCGGCGCGGGCTGCGTGCTGCCGGACCTGCCGGTGGCCGAGTCGGCGCAGTGGCGGCACCACGCCGCGGAGCACGGCCTCGCCACGGTGTTCGTGGTCGCGCCGAGCAGCACCGACGCCCAGCTGGCCGAGACGGTCGCGGCCGGAACCGGGTTCGTCTACGCGTCCGCGCTGATGGGCGTCACCGGAGCCCGCGGCGCGGTGGACGAGGCCGCGGCGGTCCTGGTCCGCAGGCTGCGTGCGATCACCGACCTGCCGTTGTGCGTCGGCATGGGGGTCTCGGACGCCGCGCAGGCCGCCCATGTCGCCGGATTCGCCGACGGCGTGATCGTCGGATCCGCTCTGGTGGCGACGCTCCTGGACGCGGGCGGGGGCGAGGCCGCGCTCGCGGAGCTCACCGCGGAGCTGGCGGCCGGGGTGCGCGCGGGCTGAGGCACGGCGCCGGGCTCGCACCGCGGGCCCGGCGCCGCGGCCCTACTTGAAGCGCAGCAACCCGTCGACCCCGGCGAGGAAGGTCGCGCCGACCTCGGCGGCGTCGGTCAGGCACCCCGCCGCCATGGCCCCGTCGCGGAGCAGGACGAAGTGCCGGGCCGCGGCCGCGGGCGACTTGGCGTCGCTCCGCTCGAACAGGCCGGTGATGGTGCGCAGGAACCACTCGCGGTGCTCGAGGACGGTCCGGAGCACGGGGTGCGCGGGGTCCGGGAACTCCGCCGCGGCGTTGAGGAAGGCGCACCCGCGGAACCCGGCCGACTCGATCCCCGCGGCGATGGCCCGCGCCACGGCCCGCAGCGCCTCGTCCGCGGTGCCGCCGCTGCCGGCCGCCTCCTCGACCTGGTCGCGCTCCATCTGCGCGACGCTCCGCAGATACGCGACGACGAGGTCGTCCTTGCTCGCGAAGTGCCGGTACAGCGTCGCCCTGGTCACCTTCGACTCCGCGACGATCCGGTCGATCCCGACGGAGTGCAGGCCCTCCGAGTAGAAGATCCTCGACGCCGTGGCGAGCAGGCGCGACCGTGCTTCGGAGACCTGACCGTTGTGCACCATTGGGCCGATGGTACTGGACAGAACGGTCAGTCTCGCCTTGCCGGACTCCCCCGACGGGTCTCGCTTTTCGCTCCCGTGGCGAGCACCACAGACACGGCGGCTCATTCGCGTGTGACACTTTGTCCATCAGATGACACTTTGTTCACAACGGGAGGAGCCGGGCGTGCCAGACGTCCCTTCCAGCACCGCGGACGCGGTGTTCGCCGCGCTTACCCCCGTGGTCGAGGGCATCGCGGCCACCTTCGGACGCAGCTGCGAGGTGGTGCTGCACGACTACCGAGACCGGGAGCGGTCGGTCGTCGCGGTCGCGGGCTCCGTGACCGGCCGGGTGGCCGGCGACGCGATGAGCGAGATCGGCCTGCGCGTCCTCGCCGCCGGGGACGCCGCCCGCAACGAGGTCGGCTACCTCACCCGCGCGCAGGACGGCCGGGTGCTCAAGTGCACGACGCTGCCGCTGCGCGACGTCGACGGGACGCTGATCGGCGCGCTGTGCGTGAACATCGACGTCTCGGCCATCAACCGCGCCACCGGCGTGCTCTCCGACCTGCTCGGCCTGTCCGCGCTGCGGGAGCAGGTCCCCGCCACGTCGACGAACTTCTCCGGCGACCTGGACCAGGTCGTGGAGTCGCTCGTCGAACGCGCCGAGCGCGCGCACGCGGTGCCCGTGTCGGCGCTGGGACGGGAAGAGCGACTGGCGCTCGTCCGCTCGCTGAACGAAGCCGGCGTGTTCGCGCTGCGCGGTGCGCCCGGACGCGTCGCCGCACGCCTCGGCATCTCCCGCACCGGCCTCTACAACGACCTCGCCGAACTGAAGAAGGACACGCCGTGACCGACAGCCCCGTCTTCCTCAGCGAGTCCGAGTCGGCCGCGCTCGTCGACGACGACCTTGCACTGGCCGCCGCCCGGGAGGCGTTCCTGGCCGCCGCGGACGGCTCGACGTTCCCCGTCGTGATCGGGCATTCCTCCCTGCCGCACACCAGGTTCACGCTCAAGTCCGGGTCCGCGGGCGACCTCGTCGGCGTCAAGATCGGCAGCTTCTGGCCGGACAACACCGCACTCCCCCGCCACAGCTCCACGATCGTCCTGCTCGACCCCGCCACCGGCAGGCTGCGCGCCGTGGTCGAGGCGGCGGCCGCCAACGCCTACCGCACGGCCGCCGCCGACGCGCTCGCCGTCGCCACGCTCGCCCGCACCGACGCGCGCACGCTGACCGTGATCGGCACAGGACACCAGGCCCTGCACGAGGTCCGCGCGGTCAGCCGGGTGCGGCCGATCGACCGGGTCCTCGTCGTCGGCCGGCGTGCCGACGCGGCAGAGGCGTTCGCCGCGCGGGTGACCGCCGTGACCGGCCTGCCCGCGGCCCCCGCCGACACCCGGACCGGCGTGACCGCCGCGAACGTGCTCGTCACCGCCACGACCGCCCGCGAGCCCCTGTTCGACGCCACCTGGGTCAGGCCGGGCACGCACATCTCCGCCATGGGCGCCGACGGGCCGGGCAAGCAGGAGCTCCCCGCCGAGATCTTCGGCTCCGCCAAGCTCTTCTGCGACCTGCCGGAGCAGTCCCGTGCGATCGGTGAATTCCAGCACGCTTCCGGGGCTGTACCGGTGGCACTCGGCGCGGTGCTGACCGGCGCCTCCGAAGGCCGGACCTCACCTGAGGACACCACGGTGTTCGACAGTTCCGGCTTCGCCCTCCAAGACCTCACCCTCGCCGCCGCGCTGCTGCACCGCGCCGCCCTCGCAGGAGACACCGAATGACCACTGTGGACACCCCGGGCACGCCGTTCGCCGCGGTCGACGCCGACCGCCTGGACCGCAATGCCCTGCGACTGCGCGAGCACCTCCACGCGCTGGGCGTGCCGCTGCGCCTGCACGTCAAGACCGCCAAGTCCGTCGAGGTCGCCGACCGGGTCCACGCGGGCGGACCGATCACGGTCTCCACTCTCGCCGAAGCCGAGCACTTCGCCGGCGCGGGCTACCGCGACATCCTCTACGCCGTCGGCATCGACCCGCACAAACTGCCCCGCGCCGCCGCTCTGCTCCGCCGCGGCACGACCCTCACCGTCCTGCTCGACTCGCTCGCCCAGGCCGAGGCGGTGACCCGGTTCGCACGCGACGAAGGCCTCCGCGTCCCGGCGCTGGTCGAGGTCGACTGCGACGGCCACCGCGGCGGTGTCGCCCCCACCGATCCGGCACTCGTGGAGATCGGCCGCGTCCTCGGCGACAACCTCGCCGGCGTGCTCACCCACGCGGGCGAGTCGTACTTCGCCCACACGCCACAGGCTCTGCATGACGCAGCTCAGCACGAACGGGACGTCGCCGTCACCGCGGCCGACATCCTGCGCGCCGCGGGCCTGCCGTGCCCGATCGTCAGCGTCGGCTCGACCCCCACCGCGCACGCGGCGACGGACCTGACCGGCGTCACCGAGGTCCGCGCGGGCAACTACGTCTTCTTCGACCTCGTCATGGCCGGCATCGGCGTCTGCACCACCGACGACCTCGCCCTCTCCGTCGTCGTGACCGTCATCGGCCACCGGAAGGACAAGAACTGGATCCTCACCGACGGCGGCTGGATGGCCACCTCACGGGACCGCGGCACCCAGGCCCAAGCCGTCGACCAGGGCTACGGCCTCGTCACCGATGTGCACGGCACCCTCGTCCCCGGCCTGCTCATGACCGGGGCGAGCCAGGAACACGGCGTCCTCGGCACGCGCGACGGCCAGCCGGTGCCCGACCTGCCGATCGGCACCCGCCTGCGGATCCTGCCCAACCACGCCTGCGCCACCGCCGCGCAGCACGACCGCTACCACGTCGTCCGCGGCACGACCGTCGAAGCGACCTGGTCCCGCCTGCGCGGCTGGTGACCACCCGGCCGGCGAGGCGGCCACCAGCCGCCTCGCCGGATGCGGCTAGTCCCTCTCGACGAGGTGCCCGACCACGGCCGGACCGGGATGCGCGTGACCGGAACCGTCACGCCGTGGGTCGACGTCCGGCAGCTCGACCGGTGAGCCCTTCTCGTCCGCGCCGGCGGGCCTGCTGCCGATCCAGGCCAGCACCAGGTGCGTCTCGCCCTTGAGGAACCGCTGCGACCGCACACCCCCCGTCGCGCGCCCCTTGGCCGGGTACTCGCCGAACGGCGTGACCTTGACGCTCTGCCCCGACGACGTGACGACCATCGGCTCGCCGTGCTCGTCGTCGTCCGTGCGGATCGCCCCGAAGAACACCACGCGGGCGTCACCGCTGAGGTTGATGCCGGCCATACCGCCACCCTTGAGCCCCTGCGGCCGCACCAGCTTCGCGTCGTAGCGCAGCAACGACGAATCGGAGCTGACGAACGCAAGCGTCTCGCTGCCGTCCGTGAGCCACGTGCAGCCGACGACCTCGTCACCGTCCTTGAGCGTGATGACCTCGAACTCGTCCGACCGCACCGGCCACTCCGGCACGCACACCTTCACCGTGCCCTGCCGGGTGCCGAGCGCGAGACCGGGCGAGTCCTTCGGGTCGAGCGGCGCGATGCCGACGACCTTCTCGCCCTTCTCCAGCGGCACCAGCTCACTCGCCGCCATACCGCCGCGAAGGCTCACCGTCCCGCTCTGCTCGGGCAGCACCGGCAGCGGCAGCACGTCGGTCTTGAACGCGCGACCCTTGTTCGTGATCAGCACGACCTGCCCGCGAGCCGTCGAGTGCACGACCGCGAGCACCGCGTCGTGCTTCACCCGGCCCGCCCGCCGCTTGCCCTCCGACGCCTCCTCCGACTCCGCCGCGGTCCGCGCGACCAGCCCGGTGGCGCTGAGGATGACCTGGCACGGGTCGTCCGCGACCTCCAGCGGCCCGGCGGGCTTCGACGCCGCCAGCACCTCCTTGAGGTCACCGTCGATGAGGCTCGTCCGCCGCTCGCCGCCCAGCTCCTTGGCCACGGCCGCCAGCTCCGACGACACGAGCTTCTTCAGCACGGACTCGTCGTCGAGGATCGCCGACAGCTCGGCGATCTCCTTGGAGAGCTTGTCCTGCTCGCTCTCGAGCTCGATCTTGTCGTACCTGGTGAGGCGGCGCAGCGGCGTGTCGAGGATGTAGGAGGCCTGGATCTCCGACAGCTTGAACTGCTTCATCAGGCCGTCCTTCGCGGCGGCGGCGTTCTCGCTGCCCCGGATCAGCTTGATGACCTTGTCGATGTCGAGCAGGGCCTTCAGCAGACCCTCGACCAGGTGCAACCGCTCCTCGCGCTTGCGGCGCCGGAACTTCGTGCGCCGCGTGACGACCTCGTAGCGGTGCCCCAGGAACACCTCCAGCAGCTGCTTGAGGCCGAGCGTCTGCGGCTGCCCGTCGACCAGCACCAGGTTGTTGATGCCGAACGACTGCTCCATCGGCGTCAGCCGGTACAGGTCCGCGAGCAGCGCCTGCGGGTTCACGCCCACCTTGCACTCGATGACGAGCCGGATGCCGTTCTCGCGGTCGGTCAGGTCCTTGACGTCCGCGATGCCCGTGAGCCGCTTGGACTTGTTCACCTCGTCGGTGATCTTCTCGACGATCCGCTCCGACCCGACGCCGTACGGCAGCTCGGTGACCGTGATCGCCTGCCTGCCCCGCGAACCCTCCAGCGGACCGATCTCCACCTTGGCGCGCATGCGGACGACACCGCGACCGGTCTCGTAGGCCTTCCGCACCTCGTCGAGGCCCAGCAGGATGCCGCCGGTCGGCAGGTCCGGCCCCGGCACGAACTCCATGAGCTTGTCGAGGTCGGCGTTCGGGTGCGTGATCAGCCACCGCGCCGCCCCGACCACCTCGCGCAGGTTGTGCGGGATCATGTTCGTGGCCATGCCGACCGCGATGCCGGACGTCCCGTTGACCAGCAGGTTCGGGAACGCCGCCGGCAGGACGCTCGGCTCTTCGAGCGAGCCGTCGTAGTTGGGCCGGAAGTCGACCGTCTCCTCGTTCAGCTCGCCGACCAGCTGCATGGCGACCGGGGACATGCGGCACTCTGTATAGCGGCTCGCAGCCGGACCGTCGTCTGGACTGCCGAAATTGCCATGTCCGTCGATCAACGGCTCGTTGAGGCTGAAGTCCTGGGCGAGGCGGACCAACGCGTCGTAGATCGCCGTGTCACCGTGAGGATGGAACTTGCCCATTGTGTCGCCTACGACGCGGGACGACTTCACGTACGCGTGCGTCGGGCGGTATCCCGCCTCGTGCATCGAGAACAGGATGCGGCGGTGCACCGGCTTCAACCCGTCCCGCGCGTCCGGCAGAGCCCGCGAGTGGATGACCGAGTACGCGTACTCGAGGTACGAGTCCTCGATCTCGGTCTTCAGCGAGTTGTCGAGAACCTTCGCACCGGCCCGGTCGAACGCGGCGGGGTCGACCTTGGTCGTGGGTCCCTTGCGGCGTGCCATGACTTCGTAACTCCGTCTGTGTCTTGAAGAAGGCTTAGAGGTCGATGGCCGACTGGTCGACCCTGGCGGCGGACTCGACGAGCCAGTTGCGGCGCGGCTCGACCTTCTCGCCCATCAGCAGCTCGAGGGCTTCCTCGGCGGCCTCGGCGTCGTCCATGGTGATGCGGCGGACGGAGCGGCTGGCCGGGTTCATCGTGGTCTCCCACAGCTCGTCCGCGTCCATCTCGCCCAGGCCCTTGAACCGCGGCACCGGCGTGACGACCTGCTTGCCCGCCTTCTCCAGCCGCGCGACCGTCTGCTCCATCTGCCGCTGGGTGAAGGTGAAGTGCGTTTCGGGGTTGCGGCCGCGCGTCATCACCTTGTGCAACGGCGGCATGGCGGCGTACAGGCGGCCGTCCTCGATCACCGGGCGCATGTACTTGGCGAACAACGTGATCAGCAGCGTGCGGATGTGGCTGCCGTCGACGTCCGCGTCGGCCATCAGGATCACGCGGCCGTAGCGCATCTGGGAGAGGTCGAACGTGCGGCCGGTGCCCGCGCCGAGGACCTGGACGATCGAGGCGATCTCGGCGTTGCGCAGCGTGTCGGCCAAGGAGGCCTTCTGGACGTTGAGGATCTTGCCGCGCAACGGGAGGAGCGCCTGGTACTCGGAGACGCGCGCCATGCGGGCGCTGTTGTGGACGAACACGCCGGCTTCGAGGGCGAAGTTGTGGTAGCCGTCGACGGTCAGGTCGTAGACGTCCTCCCGCTCGGGCAACGCCTCCACGGACGCGACCGAGTGGTTCACCATCGACGCCGCTTCGCGCAGGCGCGTGAAGTCGTTGTCGTAGTGCGCCAGCACGTTCAGGAACTTCAGGCCGGTCTTCGCGTTCTCCCTGCGGTCGAGCTCGTAGGCCAGGGCCAGTTCGAAGTCCGACGGCGTGCCGAGCAGCGGCGCCATCCGCTTCAGGGCGGCGAGCCGGCGGCCCTCCACCTGCTTGGCGACCCGCTCGGCGCGCGGGGTCGACTCCACGTACCGGCGACGACCCGCCTGGACGCTCTCGAGGTGACCGGTCGAGGCGTCCGCCATGCGCTGCTTCATCCGCGCCGAGTGCTCCCGGCCGAACTCCGGGTTGTTCTCGTGCCAGGCGATGACCGCGTCGCGCTGCCGCTGACGCTCCGCCGGGTCGGAGAACTGGTCGATCGTGGTCCTGGAGCGCCAGGCGAGCAGCTCGTCGTCCTGCCACTGCGCCAGCGAGCGCTCGCGCCACTCCTCGCGCTTGCCGGGCTGTGCGAAGAAGGCACGCACCCGCTCGGCGGCCGCGGCGCGGTGTTCGGGCTTGCTCCAGTACTCGGCCTGCAACGCGCGCATGCGCTCGGCGTAGGCCGTCTTCTCCTCGTCGCTCAGCGCCGAGTACCAGTCCTGGAAGGCCCGCTCGACGCGGGCGCGGAACTCCGGGTCCCGGTTGCGCTCGGCGAGCCGGGCGAGGCAGGAGGCGCGGAACTCGGGGGACTTCCACTGGCCGGACAGCATCGCGGACTTGATCTCGGTGCCCCCCGCCGCGAGCCACGCGCGGTAGCCCTCGTGCACGTGCTCGCCCATCATCGCGGCGTGCAACGCTGCGTGGTCTTCCCACGTCATGCGCTTGAGGTTGCGTGGATCGTTGTTCCGCTTGTCGACGTCGACGTGGTGGCGGACGTTCCCGTCCTCGGCGGTGTCGAGGCCGTGACGCAGGTTGTACGCGTCGGCCAGGTAGTGGGTGTAGACCCATTCCTGCCGGTCGTTCATCCACACGCGCTCGTAGCCGTCGAGGTTGTGCCCCTGCGCCTTGGACGACACCGACCGGTACAGCGGCATGAGCGAGTCACCGGCCTGCAGCGCGTCCGCGCGCCGGTAGGAGCCGTCACGCAGGCGGAACAGGTGGTCCGGCGTGCAGCGCACGGACTCACCGTTGTCCAGGGTGACGCGGACCAGCGGGGCGTCCTCCTTCGTCAGCCGCGGCTCGACCAGCGGGACGACGACGACTCGGCCGGCCTTGTTCGTGGCGTACCCGAAGTGCGTGACGCCTCGTTCCCAGTCCTCGACGAGCTCTCCGAAGGACAGCGACCTACCGGACGCGAGCGCGACGCGCGTCTCCTTCGTGAAACACCCGAGGGCGCTGTCGCCCTCCACGAGGAACAGCTCCGAGCGGGACACCCCGGTCGTCCGGCAGTCGACGAGCTTGGCGGGCATCGCCGCGCCCTCGAGCGCCGTCTTCCGCCGGGCCGCGTCCTTCTGCTGCTTCTGCGTGAGCCGCACGCGCGAGGCGTCGACGACCTTCTGCAGCACGGTCTTGGCCTCGACCTTGGTCTTGCGGTCCTCGGTCCACGCGCGGACCTGGGCGTCGACGATGCCCTGCAGCACCTTGGTGATGCCGGCGGTGGAGAGCTCGTCCTTGGTCTGCGAGGTGAACTGCGGCTCGGGGATGCGGACGTGGACGACGGCGGTCATGCCCTCCAGCACGTCGTCCAGGGTGGGCATCTCCTCCTTGGGCTTGAGGAGGCCGCGGGTCTTGGAAATGGCGTCCTGGACCGACTTGAGCACCGCTCGGTCGAAGCCGCGGCGGTGGGTGCCGCCGTGCACGTTGCGGATGGTGTTGGTGAAGCACTCGACGGTGCGTTCGTAGCCGGTGCCCCAGCGCAGGGCGACCTCGACCTCGGCTTGACGCTCCACTTTGGACCGCATCACGCCGTTCTCGTCGGCGGCGTTCTCGAAGTAGGTGCCGGTGCCGGTGATCACCAGGGTGCCGGAGACCGCGCGGTCGCCGGTGGGGGCCAGGAACTCGACCATGTCGGTCAGGCCGTTCGGGTAGTGGAAGACCTCTTCGGAGATCGCGTCTTCCAGTGCCGACCGCAGCACGTAGGTCACGCCGGGCACGAGGAACGCCGTGTTGCGGAGCTTCATGCGGACGGTGTCCACGTCGAGCGAGGCGCCGTTCTCGAAGTAGCGGGCGTCGTACCAGTAGCGGATGGAGGTGCCGGTCGACTCGGTGCGCTTCATCTTGCCGACGACGTTCAGGCCGTTCTGGCGGGTGAACTTCGCCTTGGGGCCGGGGCCGTCGAAGACGCCGGGAACGCCGTGGGCGAACGACATCTCGTGGACCTTGCCGCCGCGGCGGACCGTCACGTCGAAGCGGTGCGAGAGGGCGTTGACGGCCGAGGCGCCGACGCCGTGCAGGCCGCCGGAGGTCTTGTAGCCGGAGCCGCCGAACTTGCCGCCGGCGTGCAGCTTGGTCAGCACGAGCTCCACACCGGACAGCCCGGACTTGGCGTGCACGTCGGTGGGGATGCCGCGGCCGTCGTCGTCGACCTGGACGCTGCCGTCGGCGTGCAGCGTGACCACGATCTTCGACGCGTGGCCCGCCACGCCCTCGTCCGTCGAGTTGTCGACGATCTCGCTGAAGAGGTGGTTGATGCCCCGGCTGTCGGTCGACCCGATGTACATGCCGGGCCGCTTGCGGACGGCCTCGAGTCCTTCGAGGTGCGTCAGGTCGTCGGCCCCGTACAGGGTCTCTGCGGTCACGGGTACTGCTCCCTGGATCGTGTGCGGACTGCCAGCAGGGTATCCGGACCCCCCGACAATTTATTGCTCGACGCCAGTGATGACCATGAAACGAGTGGCGGGTGCTGCGTCACAACGCCGTGACCACGGTCTTCGCATCAGGCGCAGCTGCGGAGTACCCGCATTTCAGAGCCCTACCGCCCGGCGGGAGCCTCGCATCGGTGAGCGGCGGCCCGAGGCCGTTCAGCGGCGGGG
This sequence comes from Lentzea sp. CC55, assembly GCF_021056325.1. NCBI lineage: Bacteria > Bacillati > Actinomycetota > Actinomycetes > Pseudonocardiales > Pseudonocardiaceae > Lentzea > Lentzea sp. CC55. The sequence goes on from NZ_JAJCXE010000056.1 coordinate 598,572, forward strand.
TCGGCGCAGGTCACGCCCGTGGTGAGCGCCTCGCGGCGTCACGACCGGTGACCGAGCGTGGCCGAGCACCTCGGCCCACGAAACCCCGGCAAAGGTCGGACGGGCCCGTTCGACCCCCGGAAGGCCCGCCGAGTCGTCTGTCCACACCGGACTGGAGGCGAGCCGTTCGCGGTGCCGGCAGAGCCGGGCGAAGCCCCCGGGACCCCGGACGGGGCCGGGTTGCGCGCGAGACCGTTCCGAGACCTTCCCGAGACGGAGCCGTGAACCGGGATCGGCAACGGCACGTATGCCCCGGTGTCGGAGACGGACCGAGGGACGGAGTGATCGCGTGCGGCACGGTGTGGACTCGGGTCTCTTCCAGCAGACCGCGCACAGCCCGTCCTACTTCGAGCTGTCGCGAACGGGTGCGGGCGAGCTCGTGGACTTCTGCATCCCGTGCAACCCGTACTTCCCGACGCCGCAGATGTTCGAGGAGCTGTCGAAGAACCTCGAGGCGGTCCTCAAGTTCTACCCGAGCGACGCGTCGAAGATCGCGCAGCAACTCTGCACCGTCCTCGGTCTCAACCCGGCCACGATCGCGATGTCGAACGGCAGCACCGAGCTCATCACGTGGATGGACCACCTGTGGATCCGCGAGAGCGTCGCCGTCCCGATCCCGACGTTCGGCCGCTGGACCGACCAGCCGATGGAGAGCGACAAGCGCGTCGGCATGTTCCCGCTGCGGGAGAGCGACAACTTCGAGCTGGACGTCGACGAGTACGTCGAGTTCATCAGGGCCCGCGGCAGCAGGGCCGCCGTGATCTGCAACCCGAACAACCCCGACGGCGGCTACCTGCCGCGCCGGGAGATCGTCCGGTTGATGGACGAGCTCGCCGACCTGGACCTGGTCGTGGTCGACGAGTCGTTCGTCGACTTCGTCGAGGTCGAGCGCAACCCGTCGGTCGCCGCCGAGGCGTCCATCCGGCCCAACGTGGTCGTGCTGAAGAGCCTCGGCAAGAACTTCGGCCTGCACGGCGTCCGGTTCGGCTACCTGGTCGCGAATCCCGGGTTGGCCGGGAAGATGCGCCGGACCCTGCCGAAGTGGAACGTCAACTCCCTGGCGGAGACCGTCGTGTTCATGCTGGCCGAGCACGAGGCGGAGTACGCCGAGAGCCTGCGCCTGCTGTCGCGCGACAGGTACCGGATGGGCGTGGAGCTCTCGCGCGTCCCCGACCTCACCGTCTACTCCTCGCAGGCCAACTTCCTGCTGGTCAAGCTCGGCGGCGGGGTGGACGGCCGCGAGCTGCGCGACCACCTGCTGTCCCGCCACCAGGTCTTCATCCGCGAGTGCGGCGACAAGCTCGGCATGAGCAGCCGGTTCGCGCGCCTGGTGGTGCGGCCGGAGCACGACGTCGACCGGCTCGTCGAGGGCATCCGCGACTTCACGCGATCGAGGTGGACGACAGACCACGCAAGCCGTTCGAGCGAACCGTCGCTCCTCATGCACAGCGCCTGAACCCCTTGAAAGGCAGACCAGAGATGTCATCACCGCACGTCCTCAGCGGTCGGCGCGGCCAGGTGGCTGCGGCCGCGCTGGTGGGCGCCACACTGCTCAACGCGGCCCTGTTCGGCGGCACGAACGCCACGGCGTCGTCGCACCGCGAGGCTCCGCTGATCGCGGGTGACCCGGCCGTCGACAACACGGACCTGTACGCGTTCGTCAGTCCTGACCACAAGGACACCGTCACGCTGGTCGGCAACTGGTCCGGGTTCCAGGAACCCAACGGCGGCCCGAACTTCTTCCCGTGGGCCGAGGACGCGCAGTACGACTTCAACATCGACAACGACGGTGACGCGAAGCCGGACATCACGCTGCGCTGGCAGTTCCGCGACGACGACCGGCGCAAGAACAACACGTTCCTCTACACCAACGGTGTCGTGGACTCGCTCGACGACGAGAACCTGCTGTTCCGGCAGCGCTACGACCTCGAGGCGATCTACGAGAGCGGCCAGAAGGTCAAGCTGGTCACCAACGCCCCGGTCGCGCCGTCGCCGAACGGCCCCGCGTCGATGCCGGACTTCAAGAAGCTGCGCGACCAGGCCGTCGTGCAGATCCCCGGTGGCGGCAAGGTCTACGTGGGCCCGTCCGAGGACGCGTTCTTCGCCGACCTGCGGGTGTTCGACCTGCTCTACGGCGGCAACCTGAGCGAGGTCGGCCAGGACACGCTGCGCGGCTACAACGTCAACACGATCGCGGTCCAGCTGCCCAGGAACGCGCTGGCGCTGAAGAACGACATGCACCGCAACCCGAACATCGGCGTGTGGAGCACCACGCAGCGCCGCACGATGAAGCTCTCGCCCGGCAAGGCCGAGGCGGTCGGCGACTTCGTGCAGGTCTCGCGGCTGGGCAACCCGCTGGTGAACGAGGTCGTGGCGCCCGCGGGCCTCAAGGACGCGTTCAACGGTCTGCGCCCCGAGCAGGACGCCGGCGTGAAGGAGCTCGTCGACCGGGTCGTGAACCCGGAGCTGCCGAAGCTGGTCGAGCAGATCTACAAGATCCCGGCGCCGCGGGGCCAGCGCGACGACCTGGCGGAGATCTTCCTGACGGGCATCACGAAGAAGCTCGGCGGGCAGATCAACGCCGACCTGAACTCGCAGGTCGACAACGCCGACGCCGACAAGAACCGCTTCCGCCCCAGCGAGATGCTGCGGCTGAACATGATGATCGAGCCGAACGCGAACCCGAACCGCCTGGGCCTGCTGGCCGGGGACACGCAGGGCTTCCCGAACGGCCGGCGGCTGACCGACGACGTGGTGGACATCGCCGTGCAGGCGATGGAGGGCGCCGCGGCGTCGGGCAAGATCGTCGAGGCGCTCGCCGCGGGCGACAAGGTCGACGCGAACGACCAGCCGTTCGAGGCGGCCTTCCCGTACGTGGGCCTGCCCCGCAACGGCACCGCGGTCAACGCCTCGGGCACCACCGCCGAGGTCGCGGTGAACCCGGTCGGCAAGATCGGCACGATCGACCCGATGGCGATGACCACCGCGGTGGGTTCGGCGGCCGTGTTCGGCGCCGGTTTCTTCCTCTGGCGCAAGCGCCAGCAGTCGATCCGCAAGTACGGGTCGCACTCGAAGTGAGGTACCAGCGGCGGCAGGCCGTCGCGGTGGGTCTCCTGGTCACCGCGGCGCTTGCCCACCTCGCCGCCTCCGGTCCTGCCGACAGCAGGGCCGGGGGCGAGCCTCCCGTTCCGGCCGTGGCGCGGCAGAACCAGATGCACCGGGTGGTGCACCAGCTGCAGCAGCGGCTGCACGCGCTTCCGCAGGACCAGGCTTCCTGGGCGCGGCTGGGATCGTCCTATGTGGAGCTGGCGCGCGTCACGGCCGACCCCTCGTACTACGCGAAGGCCGAGGGCGCGTTGAAGAAGGCGGGCGACACGGGTCCCGCCGCCATCGGCATGGGCACGCTCGCCAACGCCCGCCACGACTTCCACGCGGCCCGCGACTGGGCCCTCAGGGCCATCACCGCGCTGCCGTCCTCCGCGGAGGCGCACGGCGTGCTCGCGGACGCGTTGACGCAGCTCGGCGACGACGCGGGCGCGCAGGCCGCGGTGCAGAGGATGCTCGACCTCAAGCCGAACACCGCGTCGTTCGCCCGTGCTTCCTTCCACCTCGAGCTCCACGGCGACGCCGAGGGTGCCCGCGCCGCGATGCACCGCGCGCTGAAGGCCGCCTCGACGCCCGAGGAGATCGCGTTCTGCCGTTACCGGCTGGGCGAACTCGCGTTCGACCACAACCGGCTCGACGAAGCCGCGCAGCACTACGAGCAGGGACTGGCGGCGAGAGGAGACGACATGACTCTCACCCAAGGCATGGCCAAGGTGGCGGTGGCGCGGGGTGACGTCCCGGTGGCGCTCGAGGACTACCGCAGGCTGGTGGCCCGCGCGCCCCTGCCCCAGTACCTGCAGGAGTACGCGGAGCTGCTGGAGGCCGCCGGGAAGACCGACGAGGCCGCCAGGCAGTACGTCGTGCTGACCGAGCAACAACGGCTGATGGAGTCGCAGGGTGCTTCCGACGACCTGGCCGCTGCCCTCGTCGCCGCCGACCGCGGTGACGGCGTGCAGGCGTTGCGCCGTGCGGAAGCGGAGTGGGGCCGCCGGCAGAGCGTCTTCGTGGCCGACGCGATGGCCTGGGCGTTGCACGTGAACGGCCGGGACGCGGAGGCGTTGAGCTACTCCGACCGCGCCGTCGCCCAGGGCTGGCAGAACGCCACGTTCTCCTACCACCGCGGCATGATCCTCGCCGCGCTCGGCCGGGTGGCCGAGGCCCAGGAGGCACTGGTGCGGGCGCTGACGCTGAACCCGAACTTCTCCCCGTTGCAGGCTCTGAAGGCGGGCCGCAAGCTCGCGGAGCTCCGGGGCGGCAGGTGAGCCTGTCGAGCTGGGTGGTGCGACCGGTGCTGGTGGTCGCCCTGCTGCTCGCCGGGATCTTCCTCATCACCGGCGAGGCGTCGGCCCACCCGCTCGGCAACTTCAGCGTCAACCACTACCACGGCCTGCACCTGCACCCGGACCGCGTCGACCTCCGGTCCGTGGTCGACGTCGCGGAGATCCCGACGCTGCAGGAGAACCTGAAGACCCGCGACGCCCGGCGGTGGTGCGAGGAGGTCTCCCGGACCGCTGTGTCCACGGTGGACGGACGGCGGATCAGCTGGACGCTGTCGAGCTCCACCAAGGACCACCCGGCGGGCCAGGCCGACCTGCCCACGACGCGGCTGGTGTGCGAGTTCACCGCCCGGGTCGACCTCGCCCGCCCGGCCAGGCTCGAGTTCCGCGACGAGTCGAACGCCGACCGGGTCGGCTGGCGCGAGATCACCGCCGCCGGCACCGGCGTCCGGCTCGCGGGCTCGGACGTGCCCACCGAGAGCATCAGCGGCGAGTTGCGCACCTACCCGGAAGACCTGCTCAGCGACCCGGTGGACGTGCGTTCGGTCGCGTTCACCGCCGAACCCGGCGCCGGGTCCGAGCCGAAGAGGGCCACCGGCTCCCCCGTGGGGTCGTTCAGCGCCACGGCGGCCCGCCTCAACGACATCCTGGGCAGCGACGACCTCACCCCGTGGCTCGGGTTCCTGGCCGTGCTGCTCTCCCTGGTCCTGGGCGCCTCGCACGCCGCGTTGCCCGGTCACGGCAAGACGCTCATCGCCGCCTACCTCGCCGGACGCCAAGGCACGCCGAAGGACGCTTTCGTCGTCGGCGCGTCGGTCACGGCGACGCACACCGGCGGCGTGCTGGTCCTCGGGCTCGTCATCAGCGCGTCCAGCGCGCTGGCCGGCGAGCAGGTCCTGCGCCGGCTCGGGCTCGTCAGCGGCGTGCTGATCGCGTTGATCGGCGTGGTGCTGCTGCGCTCGGCCCTGTCCACGACCCGCGAACCCGCGCTCTCCGGCGCCCTGACGGGACACGGACATGGACATGGACATGGGCACGGCCACGGGCACGGACATGGCCACGGGCACGGGTACAGCCGCGCGAGCCTGATCGGCATGGGCGCGGCCAACGGCCTGGTCCCCTCCCCGTCCGCGCTCGTCGTCCTGCTGGGGGCGATGGCGCTCGGCCGGACCTGGTTCGGCGTGCTGCTCGTCGCCAGCTACGGGGTCGGCATGGCGGCCACGCTCACCGCGGTCGGCCTGCTGCTCGTGAAAGCGCGGGAACGCGTCGAGAAAGTCCTGGACGGTCGTGCCACCCGCGCTCTCTCCCATTACGCACCCGTCGGCACAGCCGTGATGGTGATCGTGGTCGGCGGTTGGCTCACTTTGCAGGCGCTTTAATTGCCCGCTGGTAAGTCGAAGGGCCCGGATTCGGTCTGAATCCGGGCCCTTCGACTGTTTCCGCCCCTTACAGGTTCGCCACCACGAACGCCTTGCCCTCGGTGTTCTCGATCGAGATCGACTTCACCTTGTCGGGCGACACGCTGACCATGCCCCGCACAGTGGAACCCTCGACCCGTTGTTTCTCGGTCGTGGTCCACGCGAACGCCTCGGTCTTCGTGCCGTCCGTGCCGATGACGACGAGCTTGCACTTCTGGGCGGCCGGCAGGCCGTCCACGTCCGCCGTCACCAGGTACCGGTCCTGCGATGACGGCGCGATCTCCGCCACCAGCCTGACCCCGCCCGCCGTCCCCTCGCCCGTGCGGGTGGAGGCGATGCCGGTGCCCGGCGCCTGGTTCTGCACGAACACGGCGGCACCCCCGAACGCGACCACCGCGGCGACTGCCGCGGCGGCGAGATATCCCGGCCAGCGCCGGGCCTTGGCGTGCTGCGGTTCGGGAAGCTCCTCCACCGGCATCGGACTGGCTCTCGGGCGCGGGTCGGCCGCCCTCGGCGAGGGAATGGCCGACTCCTGCCTGATCTGCCGCAACGTGCGTTGCAGCACCAGGTCCGAAGGCTGGGGCAGGTCGTCCTCGAGCTCGTGCAGAAACGCCTCGCGAGGCACGTCGTCGAGCGCTGTGCGGATCCGGTGGAAGTCGGCGACCTGCGCACGGCAGGGCGGACAACCCCTCAGGTGCTGCTCCACGCCGAAACTCTCGTGCGCGTCCAGAACGCCGAGCGCGTAGCAGCCAAGGGTGACCGCGTCGTGCGCGCCAGCTGTCATACGACCTCCTCGTCGTCCCGATTCGACCCCCGCGGCGAAACGGTGTCACAAGGAAAACGGGCAGATAGGAGTGGTCGGTTCAGCTCGCGAACGAGTTCATTCCGATATCGCATAACAATGGCATTACGTGACCGCGCAACTACGGTTCCGGCCAGGTCTGAGCTGCGCTTTTCACTCGATCGGACGACTCAAGGAGTCTCGATTGACTACAGGCACGTAGATGGACGAACTGCCGGTCGCTCCGGCGACTCGATGAACACCGCGAGGCCGTCGAGGACGCGCGCGAGACCGAACTCGAACTCGTCGAGCGGCCGTTCGAAGCCGCCGGAGTTCCAGATGTGCGTCATCATCGGCAGGCGGTCGGGCGTGAAGTGCTCCCAGAGCGCCTCCCTGCCGTTCCACCAGTCCTCCTCGGACACGCCGGTCTCGCGTTCGGCCTGGACGCGGTCCGCCATCGCGCGGCCGACGCCGTCGACGAAGTGCGCCACGGCCGTCACGACCGCCACGACCTCCTCGGACGCGAGGCCCAGCTCCGACACGACGGCGTAGGCCGCGTCCTGGCGGGTCATGGCCTGCGGGCCCGGCGTGCGGCGCGAGGTCGTCAGCTGCAGCATCCACGGGTGTGCGCGGTACATCGCCCACACCTGACGGGCGAAGAACTCGAGGCCTTCCCGCCACGGCCCCTTCGGCGTGTGCTCGGTCTCGCCCCAGACCGCGTCGACCATCAGGTCGAGCAGCTCCGACTTGCCGGGCACGTGCCGGTAGAGCGACATCGCGGTGTTGCCGAGCGTCTCGGCGACCCGCCGCATCGTGAGCGCGTCCACGCCCTCGGCGTCGGCGACCTTGATGGCCGCCTCGACCACCCGCGACTGGCTCAGCGCGGCCTTCGGCCCTCTCGTCGCCTCCGCCGGCGGCTCCCACAGCAGCCGCACGCTCCGGTCACGATCGCTCTTCACCCAGCCCCCTTCACCCGGCCCTTGCCTGTGAATCCTAAAACCGTGTACAACGTACACTCTGCGTACAACGTAAGCAGTCAAGTCACGGGGGTGAAGTCGTGGGGCACGCGGTGGTCGCGGAAGACCTGCGCAAGAGGTTCGGCGGGAAATGGGCGCTCGACGGGTTCGACCTCGCCGTTCCGGCGGGGACGGTGTGCGGGCTTCTAGGCCCGAACGGCGCCGGGAAGACGACGGCGGTGCGCATCCTGGCGACGCTGCTGCGCCTGGACGGCGGCCGCGCGGAGGTCGCCGGGCACGACGTGGCACGGGAGGCGCCCGCCGTGCGCCGCCAGGTGGCGCTGAACGGCCAGCAGTCGACGGTCGACGACGTGCTGACCGGCAGGGAGAACCTGGTCATGTGGGGACGGCTCTACCACCTCACCCGGCGCCAGGCCGAGGCCAGGGCCGGCGAGCTGCTGGAGCAGTTCGGGCTCACCGACGCGGCGGACAAGCGGGCCAAGCACTACTCGGGCGGCATGCGGCGGCGCCTGGACCTGGCGTCGAGCTTCATCATGCGGCCGTCGGTGCTGTTCCTCGACGAGCCGACGACCGGCCTCGACCCGCGCAACCGCGGCGAGGTGTGGCGGGAGGTGAAGCGGGTCGTCGCGGAGGGGACGACGGTCCTGCTCACCACCCAGTACCTCGACGAGGCCGACCAGCTCGCCGACCAGGTCGTGGTGCTCGACACCGGCCGCGTGGCCGCGCAGGGCACGCCGGACGAGCTGAAGTCGAAGCTCGGCGGCGACCGGATCGAGGTCGTGGTCCGCGACGCCGACGAGCTGCCGCTGGTGGCGGACGTGCTCGGGCCGGACGCCGAGGTGGACCCGGACGCGTTCCGGGTGAGCGCGGCGGTGGCCGACCGGGTCGCGGCGCTGACGCGGGTGGCGTCGACCCTGGCCGCGAAGGGCGTGGAGGCCGAGGACATCGCGCTGCGGCGGCCCACCCTCGACGAGGTCTTCCTGGCGATCACCGGGCACAGGGCGGAGGCACGGGCGTGAACGCGGTCAAGTTCGCGGCGGTCGACTCGTGGGTCGTCGCCAGGAGGGACCTGATCCACTGGGTGCGCGAGCCGGTCAGGGTGTTCGCGAACCTCGCCTACCCCGTCATCTCGGTGCTGATCTTCGGCCTGGTGTTCGGCAGCGCGATGAACGTCTTCGGCGGCGGTGACTACATCGAGTTCCTGCTGCCGGGCATGTTCGGGCAGACCGTCGCGTTCGGTGTCGGCACCACGCTGATGATGGTGTCGATGGACGCCGACCGCGGTGTCACGGACCGGTTCCGCGCGTCGCCGATGTCGCAGACCGGCGTGGTGGCCGGGCGCAGCATCGCCGACCTCGTGAACTCGTCGCTGGAGCTGCTCGTGCTCGCCCTGTGCGGCCTGGTGATCGGCTGGTCGTTCCACGACGGGCTGCTCAACGCGCTGCTGGCGTTCGCACTGCTGCTGTGGCTGCGGTTCGCGCTGGTGTGGATCGGCATCTACCTCGGCCTGCTGGTGAAGCCGGAGGCGGCCCAGGCGTCGTGGATGTTCCTGTTCCCGCTGACGATGTTCGCGAACACGTTCGTCTCGCCGGAGCTGATGCCGGGCTGGCTGCGGGTGGTCGCGGAGTGGAACCCGCTGTCGTCCACGGTCGCGGCGGCGCGGGAGCTCTTCGGCAACCCCGGCGTGGGCGGCGACTCGTGGGCCGCGCAGCACTCGCTGCTACTGGCCGTGCTGTGGCCGGCGGTGTTCGTGGCGATCTTCTGGCCGCTGTCGGTGCTGAAGTACCGCAACCTCAGCCGCTAGGCGGTCGCTTTGCAGCCAGGCCGTCCGGAACTGGCCGGCGAGCCACCTCGCGAGGAGCCGCCGCCAGTTCCGGACCCTGGCCAGCTGCTCGGGACTGAGAGCCCTGTCGTGCTCCCACCGCCGCCAGTCGTCGCTCGCGAGCCAGCCGATGCAGCCCGCGATCCGGTGCGCCCGCAGCAACTCCGGGTCGGGCTGGTGGCCGTAACCGGTCCAGAACGCCTGCGGCAGTTCGGTTCCGTGCAGGTAGAGGTGTTCCTCGAACGCCGCGAGCTCGTCGAGCGGGTTGCCCTGCCCCGGGTTGTCCCAGTCGATCAGCGTGGCCTTCCCGCCGCCCACGATGATGTTGTGCAGGTTCACGTCGTTGTGCAGCAGGCCGACGCGGTGGATCCTGCGGAACGCCAGGCCGATGCTGTGCCAGACCTCGGCGGGCACCGGCAACGCGTCCGCGAGCGTCCGCCCCTCGACGTACTCGACCAGGACGTCGCCGCGGCCGTTGTGCGCGAGGACCTCCGGTGCGCCGGGCACGACGAACTTCGGCAGGTCGCGGGCGACCTTCGGTTGCCGCAGCACGGCTTTGCGGCCGTCGGCGAGCGTCACCAGGTGCAGGACGTTGGTGAGCCCCTCGCCCTGCAGGGGTTCGACGCGGACGGCGGTCTCCAGCAAGCGGAACAAACACCCACCTCCGGCAGCAGCGGTGCTCCGTCACCCTCGACGGCGTCCTGGATACCAGGTCCCGGTGAACGGCGTGCGCGCGCCCGCGGGCCGCACGGGCGCGCGCCGCTCGGGTCGCTCAGCCGGTCCAGACGTCGCACCGGTGGTCGACCGGTGCGACCTGTCCGGTCGCGAAGATCCGGACGTCCTGGCGTGCCCAGCCGGGACGCCCGGTGCGCGCGAACCGCGTCCAGGCGTCCACCACTTCGTCCGCCAGCTCCCGCTGCCCGGCGGTGAGCTCGACGCCGCCGTACTCGAACAGGAACGGCAGCTCCGAGCCGTGGTAGGCGCCGTAGGGGAACTCCGGCATGCCCGGGAAGATCATCGGCGGGTCCGGTTCGGCGAACTCGTAGCCGAACGCGTGCGTCTGCGCGCGCAGCTCGGCGGTCGGGCAGGCCGAGGTCATGTCCGAGAGCGCCGCGGAGAGCGCCACCCGTTCGTCACCACCGCGGGGCGGGTAGGCGGCGAGGACCCGCTTCGCCCCGGCGGCACCGAACCCCTCGGTCAGCGCCTGCTCGTAGCCGGCGGCGTCCAGCGGGGCGTAGAACATCGCGGCGAACACCGAGAACTCGTCGCGAGCGGTGCCGGCCAGCACCGGGACGCGGTGGAAGCGACCCTCCCGCAGCGCCGTGACCGGGTTCTCCGGCAACGTCTCCGTTCCGTAGGCGGGTGACGAGAACTGCGGCGTCAACGCCTGCACCTGCTCGAACGTGAGGCCGCGCAGGCAGGCCACGTCCGGGCAACCCGTCGCCCGGGCCCCTGCCCGTTCGACGTCCTCGCGGTCTGCCCACGGGTGCTGGACCCGTCCCTCCCCCGCCGGGGTGCCGAACGAGCACGGTCCGCTTTGGATGATCGCCCGGTGGAACAGCCCGCGCGTCCTGGGCGAGGTCAGGTGCGCGCAGGTCGACAGCCCACCCGCCGACGCCCCGAACAGCGTGACGGTGCGCGGGTCGCCGCCGAAGCGCCGGACGTTGCGCTGGACCCACTCGAGCGCGGCCTGCTGGTCGCGCAGGCCGAACGCCCCGGACCCGTCGAGCCCGGGGAAGCCGAAGTACCCGGGGGCGCCGAGGCGGTAGTTGATCGTGACGACGACGGAGCCGCCGTCCACCAGCCGGTCCACGCCGTAGTCGGCCCCGGCGCCGCTGGTGAACCCGCCGCCGTGGATCCAGACCAGCACCGGCCGGTTCACGGCTTTCCGCGGCGTGGTGACGTTGAGGTACAGGCAGTCCTCGGCCTGGTCGCACCGGGGACCGGGCTTCTCCGCCTTCAGAACGCCCTGCCACGACCGTGGCGGCTGCGGATCGCGCCAGCGGTTCTCGCCGACGGGCGGCGCGGCGTACGGGATGCCCTGGAACGAACGCCGGGCGTCGGTGGTCGTTCCCGACACGAATCCGGTGTCGGTGCGGACGGTTCCCGCGGCGTGGGCGGGAACAGCGGTTGCGGCCAGGAGTACGGCCGCCAGCAATGTGGTTGTGGTTGAACGCATGTCACGCCCAACCTAGCCACGGCCGCAACCGTTTTAGACGGTCGCCCTGGTGCGGGACAACAACCGCGCCGCCACCGCCGCGGGCAGGTACATGAGCACGCCGTAGACCGCGGGCGGGATCGCCATCGTCTCGTCGTCGAGCACCGTGAGCGCCAGCGTGATCGCGATCGTGGCGTTGTGGATGCCGATCTCCATGGCGCTCGCGATGGCCTGCTTGCGGTCGACGCGGAACGCCTTCGGCACGTAGTACCCGATCAGCAGGCTGAAGACGCTCAGCAGCAACGCCACCGGCCCGAGCGTCGCGATGTTGTCGATCAGTTGCCGGTACGCCTGCGCGATCGCGGCGATGATGACGAGCACCAGCACCACGACGGACGCGATGCGCACCGGGTCGTTCATCCTCAGCGACCACGCCTCGAACCTGCGGCGCACCAGCATGCCGATCGCCACCGGCACCAGCACGATCGCGAAGACCTGCACGAACTTCGCCGGCTGCAACCCGACCTCGGCGTTGTCCGCCATGAAGTGCGCCATGCTCAGCCCGACCACCAGCGGCAGCGTGAACACCGCCAGCACCGAGTTGATCGCCGTCAGCGTGATGTTGAGCGCGACGTCGCCGCCCGCGAGGTGGCTGAAGAGGTTCGCCGACGTGCCACCCGGCGAGGCGACGAGCAGCATCATGCCGACCGCGAGCACGCCCTTGAGCCCGAACGCGAGCACAAGGCCGAGGCAGATCGCGGGCAGCACCACGACCTGGCAGACGAGCGCGATGACGGCGGCCTTGGGGTACTTGGCGACCCTCGCGAAGTCTTCGGTGGTGAGCGTGAGGCCGAGGCCGAACATGACCAGGCCCAGCGCCAGTGGCAGGAAGATCTGTACGACTGGCACGGCGGCCTCCGCGATGTCCGGCTTGTGCAGTTCGATCTGTTCGGACGATCCTGGCGTTACGCCCGCGCCGATGGAATAGGCCAGGTGGCGGCACCGGGCCTGTTCCGCGGTGTTCGTGGAGGACACTGGACGCCGTGCAGATCGGCGTGTTCACCGCGGGTGACCTCCCACCGCCGGAGATCGTCGCCCTGGCGATCGCGGCCGACGAGGCCGGCTTCGACGTCTTCGCGGTGGGCGAGCACCACAACCCGCCGTACACGTCGTCCTCCCCCACGGTCCTGCTCGCCCACATCGCGGCGAAGACGACCTTGCGGCTGTCCACGGCGACCACGCTGATCACGACGAACGACCCGGCACGCCTCGCCGCCGAGTACGCCACCCTCGCCCTCCTCGCCCCGGACCGCACGGACCTGGTGCTCGGACGGGGCAACACGGCCAAGGTGTTCGGCTGGTTCGGCAAGGAGATCGAGTACGGCCTGCCGCTGACGATCGAGCACTACGCGGCGTTCAAAGCCCTGTGGCGCGGCACGTACGTCTGGCACGCCTGCACGCGTTCGCCCGAGATCGCCGACCTGGCCGCGGAGAACGACGACGGCCTGTTCGTGTTCGCCGGCCGGACCGAGCACGTCACCCGGTACCGCGACCAAGCCGCCCACCCCAGGATCGGCGTGCTGGCGAAGCACCTCGACGACGGCCTCGCCCACGCCCCGGACCGCCTGCTGGTCGAAGTCAGCGGTCCCGCGGACGTGGAAGAGCTGGCGTCGGACGTGTGTTCAGCCTTGCCACACCGCCGCTCCTCGCACGGCTCCGCGCGGCACGCACCGTCCTGATCGCCGGAGCGGGCGGCGGGTTCGACGTGTTCGCCGGGATCCCGCTCGGCGTCGCGCTGCGCGACCAGGGCGAGACCGTCCACCACGCCAGCCTGAGCTTCAGCGACCTCGAACGCCTCGACCTCGACGCCTGGCTGGAGCGCGGGCTCGCCGCCGTCGAGCCGGAGACCTCGGGCGAGGACGCCTACTTCCCCGAACGCGAGCTCGCCCGGTTCCCCAACGACACCGTGTACGCGTTCCCGCGCACGGGTGTGCGGCCGTTGCGCAGGGCGTACCGCACTCTCGTGAAGAAGCATTCCATCGACGCGATCGTGCTCGTCGACGGCGGCACGGACATCCTCCTGCGCGGCGACGAACAGCACCTCGGCACGCCCACGGAGGACATGACCAGCCTCGGGTTCGGTATCGACGCGCACCACGGCGTGTGCCACGCGCATGTGCTGGAGAACCTGGCCGCACTCGACAGGCAGGGCGCCTACCTCGGCGCCCTGTCCATCCCGCCGGACAGCCACGAGGCCCGCGCGTACACGACCGCCGTGCAGCAGGCGCAGGACGCGACGCCGTTGTCACCGAGCATCGTCAACGGCCAGATCGCGGCCTCCCTGCGGGGCGAGTTCGGCGACGTGCGGTTCACCACCCGCACCGAGGGCAGCGAGCTGTTCGTGAACCCGTTGATGGGCGTGTACTTCAGCGTCGACCTCGACGCGTTGGCCCGCGGCGTGCACTACCTGCCGTTGCTGGAGAATACGCGCACTTCCTCATTGACGCCGCACCACCACCACCGCGATGACGAGGATCAGCACCCCGACGGCGAAGGCCGTGCCGAGCACCCACATGCCGTAGACCGCGAACGCCACGAACTCCGAGCCGATCGCGGCCACGGACGTCACGGTCGCGCGGGCGTCGGACTCGATGCGGTGCTGCAGCTCGGTTTCCACGTGCACCAGCACGAACCGGTACAGCCCGTAGAACAGTCCCAACAGGATGATCGCGAGCGGCACGGCCAGCCAGGCCGCCACGACCAGCAGCACGCCCGAGGCGAACAGGACCCAGCCGCGCAACGGCAGCCGCCCCGCCAGGTGGGCACCGGCCGCGCCCGTCAACGGCACGCCGATCGTCGCCATCGGCACCCACACCGTCGGCACGTGCCAGTCCTGGGCCAGCAGCGTGAAGTACTCCTCGAACGCGTCGATGGCGTACACCAGCGCCACCGCGATGACAGCGCGCTTGATCGGCACGGACGCGCGGAGCCCGGTCATCAAGGTCGCGAAGTAGCCGGGCTCGTCGTCCTCCGAGCCGCGTTCGGGTTCGGGGAACCGCAACGCGATCACCGACGAGGCGAGGCACATCGCGACCGAGATCCACCCGGCCAGCTGGTAACCGCCGAGGGAGAACAGCGCGGTGGCCACGACGGCGACCGGCACCTGGGCGATCAGCTCGATGGTGTCGACACGGGCGTTGAGCCGCCCGTACTGCTCCTCGTCACCGTTGGCCGCCAGCCCGTCGTACAGCAGGGCCTCGAACGCGCCCGACTGCAGCGTGCCGCCCAGCCCCCACAGCACGAAGCCGGCGGCGAAGCCCCAGAACGACGGGAACACCACCCAGGCCGCGTACCCGAGGGCCTGCAGCACACCGGAGGCCACGAGGGAACTGCGCCGCGAGAACCGGTCCGCGACGGCACCGGAGGGCACCTCGAAGACCACCGCGGTGAGCGACCAGACGGCGAGCAGCACCGAGATCTGGGCGTCCGACAGCCCGCTGTCGGCGAAGAGCAGCGCGTACAGCGCGTAGATCGGGATGAGGTGCGAGCACCACGCCCACGCCGTCGCGGTTCGGGAGAGATCGGTTGAAGATCAATGTCGTCGACGCATGGCACAAGGATAAGCCGTCAGCGCCACCGGATAAATGGCGCTGACGGCTCGTGGTCGTCCGGGAACCGCGTGTGGTCAGAACCCGGCGGTGATCTTCGTGAACGCCAGGTCGGCCTGCTGGATGCCGGAGCAGTGGGCGGCGATCTGACCGTCGCAGCCACCGCGGTCGCGGTTGACCGACCAGAAGGCCAGTCGCCCGAGGCCGTTCGCCTTCGACCAGTCGCGGATCGCGGTCCAGTCGTCGACGGTGGTCAGCTCGCGGTGGTCGGACAGGCCGTTCATGCCCGAGATGCCGACGTGCCTGAACGCCTCGGCGTCGCTCCAGCCGAAGGTCGACTTGAGCTTGTTCTTCAGCCCCGTGGCCGCGCCGATCGTGTCGTTGCGGATGTTGGAGCTGTTGAAGTCGAACGGCATGATCGTGAACACGTCGATGTTCGCGTTCAGGGCCTTGGCCTGGTCGATCAGGCGAGCGCCGTAGAAGTTCGGGCCGGTGGTGCCGGTGCCGAACGTGACGATCGTCTGGATGCCGGGGTTGTTCTGCTTGACGATCTTCAGCGCGGTCAGGATCCGGTCCTGGACCGTCGTGTTCTCGAACTCGTCGGAGTTCTCGATGTCGATGTCGATCGCCTTGAGGTTGTAGGCGTTGATGACCTGCTGGTACGCGCCGGCCAGCGCCTCGGCGGTCGCGCAGTTCGGGCCGAGCTTGTTGCCGCTCCAGCCACCGAACGACGGCACGATGTCACCACCGGCGGAGCGGATGGCGTTGATCGTCTGCTGCTCGACGCCACCGATCAGCGGACGCGAGCTGTCCCACGAGGGGGTGCAGCCGCCGCCGGAGAGCACGAACGCGAGCGTGAACCACTTGACGCCGGTCGCGCTCATGACCTGCGTCGCGCTCTGCGGGTTGCCCCAGCCCAGGTACAGGTAGGGAGCGCCGCGCCCGGTGCCGGGCACCGGCGGGGTCGACGTGGTCGTGGTGGTGGTGGTGGTGGTGGTCGTGGTGGTGGTCGGCTGCGAGCCGCCGTCGCACGAACCGCCGTTGATCTTGCAGTTGGAGGGGTTCGCGCCGGAACCCTTCACGGTGAAGCCGAAGCTGACGCTTCCACCGACCGGGACGTTGCCGTTCCAGGTGTTGCGCACGGTGATGTTCTGGCCGTTGGCGGCGTAACTGCCGTCCCACAGCGACGCGATGGACTGCCCGCTCGGCAGCGTGAACTCGACGGTCCACGACGAGAGCGCGGCTCCGCCGCTGTTGGAGATCGTGTACTTGGCCTCGTAGCCGCTGCCCCAGTCCGACGTCTTGGTGAACGCCGCGGTCACGCCCGTCGCGCCACTCGCGGGCGCGGCGAGGAGGCCACCGATGACAGTGGCTATCGCCAGACCGGCGGTCAGGATTTGCCGGCGGAACTTCTTCATGGTGCTCCATTCACGTGCAGGGGGTACGTGATGGCAGGCACGTTAACTGGTCTAAACCACTCGTTCAAGAGGAGGAAGCGGACATCATCCCACCACATCGCGGCGGGTTATGAGAACGCTCTCACGATCGGTCCACTCGACATGGTCCGCCGGATGACCGCCGACGGAGCCCGATGACGTGGCGGAACCGGTACCGGGGCCGCCGCGCCTCACGCGACGCCGGTGCGCTCCACAGCCTTCTCGACAGCCCGTTCCCGTTCCCGCGGGGATTCCGCCCGGAACGACGTACGGGCCCTGCTCGGACGCGCACCCGGTGCTCACTGCGCGAAGAGGATCGCGGCGATGCCCGCGGCCATCGGCATCGCGCCCGCGAGACCGGGCCCGCTCCGCGTTCGAGCTCGCCAGACGACGTCTTCGAGGAACACGTCCTACCGTGACGGCGGCAGCAGGTCGGGGCGGCGCGGGCGGATGACGTCCCCGGAGGACTCACCACGCACCCGGCGCACCACCCACGGCACGACGTGCTCTCGGGCCCACTTCCAGTCCTCCGCGCGCCGGACTCGGCGGTCGACGAGCGGGGCCACGCCGAGCAGGGTCCGCTCCAGCGCGTGCGGCACGCCGAGCCCCTCCAGGACCGAGATGGCGACCTCGGTGTGCCCGAGCGAGTTGAGGTGCAGGCGGTCGGCCGACCACATGCGACGGTCGCGCAGCTGGCGCATGTTCCACATGTCGACGAGGACGCACGCGTGCTCGGCGGCGATCGAGCGCACGTGTTCGTTGTAGATGGCCACACGGCCGCGCATCCTGCGGAACACCGGGTCGTCGGCACCGTCCACGCCGGTGAAGAGGATCACGCGCGCGCCCGCGGACACGAGGCGCGCCACAGCCGCCCGGTAGCGGCGCATCAGGCCGTCGATGTCCACCTTGGGACGCATGAGGTCGTTGCCGCCCGCGTAGAGCGAGACGAGGTCGGGCTTCATGTCGAGGGCGCGCTCGAGCTGCTCCCCCAGCACCTGCGGCAGCAGCCGGCCGCGCACGGCCAGGTTGGCGTAGGCGAACTCGGGGTCGACGGCCCCCAGGACGTCGGCGACGCGGTCAGCCCAGCCGCGCACGCCGTTCGGACGACTGGCGTCGTCATCGCCCACACCTTCGGTGAACGAGTCCCCCAACGCCACAAAACGCTTGCTCATGCTCAGGACCCTATGTCGCGCTTTTCCTGCGACTTCTCCCGGGGTTGCGAGGCCGTGGATAACGTTTCGATAACGGCGGGGTCTCGAACTGAGGCGCCGGACCATTCCCGGCCGTATCCCCGTTCGTGCGACTCCCCATGGACTTGGCAAGGCCGGCGCGACTGGTGGTCGCGCTGGCCGGCTGTGCGCTGGCCGTGCTGCTCGACACCGGGAGCGCACTCGGACAGCCCGCCACGACGACGCCCTCCACCCCCATCTCCACCCCGCCACCCGGCAGTGCCGGCACGGGCGACGAGGTCGTGCAGACGCAGTGGGGACCGCTCGGACCCGCCGACCGGGACTTCATGAACCGCGTCAAGCAGGCCGGGCTGTGGGAGAAACCGGCGGGCGACAAGGGCAGGGCCAAGCGGCCCGACCAGCCCAAGATCCTGGAGGCCTGCAAGCACCTCATCGAGGGGCACACGCTCCTCGACAACGTGGTGAACAGGGCGGGCGTCCTGCTCGGCCACACGTTGCCCACCGAGGCCTCCGACGAGCAGAAGGGCTGGCTCGCCGAGATGGACGCGGCGAGCGGCGACGAGTTCGACGCCGTCTTCGCCAACCGCCTCCGCGCGGCGCACGGCAAGGTGTACGCCTACGCGGCCCAAATCCGGGCGGGCACCAAGAACGAGCTCATCCGCATCCTCTCCACCCAGGCCATGATCACCGTCTTCGACCACATCAAGGTGCTCGAGGACACCGGTCGCGTGGACTTCGCGGGCCTCGAGTCGCCGCAGCCGCTCGCGCCTCCTCCGCCCGCGGACAGCTCCGCGGCACCGGACGCGACGGGCGACCAGGCGGCGGACGCGACCGCGAACCCCACCGACGGCGTGATCCCCACCGTGCCCGAGGGCACCAGGTTCACCCGCACCGCCGAGCAGGGCGTTTTCGGTGAGAACAACGGCGTCTTCTTCGGAGCGATAGCGGTGCTCGCGCTCGCCCTGGTGGGGATGCGGTTCATCTCGCGTTCCAAGAAATCCCGGCGGAAATCCCGTTCGTTCTAGGAAAACAGCACACCCAGGTTCTTCACGAAGATGGCGGCCCCTACCGCCGTCAGCTTCAGCATGCCGTTCATCGGACTACCACGAGGTGGCACATGGCTATTCACCGGAGGAAATCCACGATCTGGCTCACCGCCGCCGCTGCGGCGATGGCCGTGGTCGCGGGCAGTGCCGCGGTGGTGGCCATCAGTTCTTCTGATGGCTCCGCGCTCGCCGACGGGGCGGACAAGAGCTTGTTCGTCGACATCACCAAGGTGAAGCCGAACGTCAAGAAACCCAAACCGGAGAACGATGCCACCACAGGCACGTTCACGGTCGACTGCGGCCGCAACGAGAACGGCCACTTCAACCCCGACAACTTCATCGCGCAGCCCGGCGTCCGCAACGGCGCCCAGCACCTGCACGACTACGTCGGCAACCTGTCCACGAACGCGGACTCCAACAACGCCTCACTCCAGGCGGCGGGCACGACCTGCAAGAACGGTGACAAGTCCGCCTACTTCTGGCCTGTCGTGCGCATCATCGACGAGGAGCCGGACGAGGCCGCGCCGCCCGCGGAGCAGGCACCGCCGAAGAAGGACGACAAGGCCCAGCAGGACAAGGACAAGGCCGCCAAGGACGCGCCGCGGCTCGAGTGCCCGGACGTCGCCTCGCTGCTCTCCGAGAACGTGCCGGACGCGGCCCAGGCCGAGATCGACCGCGAGCTCGAGAACATCGAGAAGGTGACCGCGGAAGCCGAGAAGAAGGTCGCCTCGACCAAGGCCCAGGACCGCGACAACGTGATCGTCGGCCCGACGCGGGAGAAGCGCGCCGCCATCCTGAACCGCATGATGCTGGCGTTCAGCCGCCAGGGCCAGCAGGCCCCCGACCTGAACCCGGCCGCCGCCTGCGCCGTCGAGGACCCCGCCCAGGGCGAACAGGGCCTCGACAACGGCGGCGAGAACAGCGACGACGCCCAGGCCGAGGGCACCGAGGACAAGAAGAACCAGAACAACGCCGAGGAGAACGGCGACAACGAGCTCGAGGGCAACGAGGGCGAGATCCAGCGCCCGGCCGTCGTCGACCTCACCTTCCGCGGCAGCCCGACCGGCAAGGTCGTCGCGATGCCCAAGTTCCTCCGCGTCCTCTACGGCGACGCCAAGGCCGGCCAGAACGGCCCGAAGAACGCCAAGGCGTCCTGGACCTGCACGGGCTTCGAGGACAAGGTCCTGATGGACAAGTACCCGATCTGCCCGCAGGGCTCGAAGGTCAAGCGCGTGCACGACTTCCCGAGCTGCTGGGACGGCAAGAACATCGACTCCGCGAACCACCGCGACCACATCGTGTTCCCCGACCAGAACGGCAAGTGCAAGCAGGGCTTCAAGGCCGTGCCGCAGCTGCGCATCTCGCTGACCTACAACATCCCGCTGGACGTCCAGAAGGACGGCCGCTACCTGGTCGACTCCTTCCCGGAGGAGGAGCACAACCCGCTCACCGACCACGACGACTTCGCGAACGTGATGTCGCAGAAGATCATGAACCGCCTGGTCAACTGCGTGAACTCGGGCAAGAAGTGCCGCGAGTGACGCCCTGACCACGCAGTTCACCCAGACGAAGTCCCCCGGTGCACCTCCCGCGCACCGGGGGACTTCTCGTGCGCCACAACAGGTGCGGGCACCAATCCACTCGCCAACGCAAGCCGACACGCGCCCAGGCCAGGCGCGCGCACCCAACCGCACCCGCCAACGCAAACCAACCACGCGTCCAGGCCAGGCGCGCGCACCCAACCGGACAGCCGACAACCCAACCCGGCCACGCACGCAGCCTGGCGTGGCGATGCGCAGCGAGCCAGATGAACCTGACGCCGCCGGGTAGCGGTCGGCACCGGCGAAGGCGATTGGGGCTTGACCTCGAGGGGGCGGGATGCTCCCCTCGAGGGCACGGCCGGGGCTCTTTTCGCCCCGGCTTTTCCGGCCGTCCCAGCATCCCGCCAGAGGCTCGAGGTCAAGCCCCAATCGCCACCCCGGCGCTTCGTCCCGACCCGCAGGACCACCCTCGCAACGCAACCCGACCGACAAAACGCAACCACCCCGCTGGAACCGGCACCGACCAGCCAAAGCCGCACCCGCACCCGCACCCGCACACCAATCACCCGGGAAGACCCACCCGAATTCACCACCGTGAACCTTGTTCCGGAATGATTGACCGCAAAGGTATGGACCACCAACACTGAGGCGCATGGTCACCCGTTCCTGCGCGGTACTGATCCCCCTGCTGGCCTCCCTGCTGGCCTCCCTGCTGGCCCCGGTCACCGGCTCAGCCCAGGCTGCGCCCGCGACGTTCGTCCACCCGGGAGTCGTCGTATCCCGGCCACAGCTGGACTTCATGCGCACCAAGGTCCTGGCGGGCGCACAACCCTGGAAGCTCGCCTACGACCGCATGCTCGCCTCGAAGTACGCCGACCTCACCCGCACGCCGAAGCCCCGCGCCGTCGTCGAGTGCGGCTCCTACTCCAACCCCAACCTCGGCTGCACCGACGAGCGCGAAGACGCCATCGCCGCCTACACCCTGTCCCTCATCTGGTACGTGACGCGCGACAACCGGTACGCGGCCAAGGCGATCCAGATCATGGACGCCTGGTCCGCCACGATCCGCGACCACACCAACTCCAACGCCCCGCTGCAGACGGCGTGGTCGGCGAGCAGCTGGCCGAAGGCGGCGGAGATCATCAAGCACGTGCACGGCAACTGGCCGAACAGCGCGAGGTTCGGCACGATGCTGCGCGAGGTCTACCTGCCCGAGATCCAGAACGGCCGTGCGAACACCAACGGCAACTGGGAGCTCAGCATGATGGAGGCGAGCCTCGGCATCGCGGTGTTCCTGGAGGACCGGGCGGCCTACGACAAGGCCGTCGGCATCTTCCGGACGCGCATCCAGGCGTTCATCTACCTCACCGGCGACGGCGCCCTGCCGAAGACGCCGCCGGGCAGTGGCATCGACACGCGGGACGAGATCATCTCGTACTGGCACGGCCAGTCCACCTTCGTCGACGGGCTCACCCAGGAGACGTGCCGGGACTTCGCGCACACCGCCTACGGGCTCAGCGCGGCCTCGCACTTCGCCGAGACGGCGCGGCACCAGGGCCAGGACATCTGGGGCGAGATCAAGGATCGGATGCGCCACGCGTGGGGCCTGCACACGAGGTACGAGAACGGCGAGCCGGTGCCGTCGTGGCTGTGCGGCGGCAGCTACTCCCGCGAGCTCGGGCCGACCTCCGAGGTGAGCTTCAACGCCCTGAACACCCGGCTGGGCATCGGCATGACGAACACCCGGCGCTACACCGAGGCCCAGCGTCCACAGGGGACGGACAACCTGTTCATCGCCTGGGAGACGCTGACTCACGCGGCCAACCCCTCCTGAGTCGTACTAGCGTGCGCTCATGACCGAGACACCGGACGTGAAGCCACGCAGCCGCGACGTGACCGACGGCCTGGAGCGCACCGCCGCGCGCGGCATGCTCCGGGCCGTCGGCATGGGGGACGAGGACTGGGAGAAGCCGCAGGTCGGCGTCGCCTCGTCCTGGAACGAGATCACGCCGTGCAACCTGTCGCTCGACCGCCTCGCGAAGGCCTCGAAGGACGGGGTGCACGCGGCGGGCGGGTACCCGCTCGAGTTCGGCACGATCTCGGTGTCGGACGGCATCTCCATGGGTCACGAGGGCATGCACTTCTCGCTGGTGTCGCGGGAGGTGATCGCGGACAGCGTCGAGACGGTGATGCAGGCCGAGCGCCTGGACGGCTCGGTGCTGCTCGCGGGCTGCGACAAGTCGTTGCCCGGCATGCTGATGGCGGCGGCGCGGCTCGACCTCGCGAGCGTGTTCCTCTACGCCGGGTCGATCCTGCCGGGTCGCGTCACCCTCTCCGACGGCACGGAGAAGGAGGTCACGATCATCGACGCGTTCGAGGCCGTCGGCGCGTGCTCCCGCGGTTTGATGAGCCGCGAGGACGTCGACCGGATCGAACGCGCGATCTGCCCCGGTGAGGGCGCCTGCGGGGGCATGTACACGGCGAACACCATGGCGAGCGCGGCCGAGGCCCTCGGCATGTCGCTGCCCGGCAGCGCCGCTCCCCCGGCCACCGACCGCCGCCGCGACGGGTTCGCGCGCCGGTCCGGCCAGGCCGTGGTGGAGATGCTCCGCAAGGGGATCACCGCGCGGCAGATCATGACCCGCGAGGCGTTCGAGAACGCCATCGCCGTCGTGATGGCGTTCGGCGGCTCCACCAACGCCGTGCTGCACCTGCTCGCCATCGCGCACGAGGCCGGCGTCGAGCTGAGCCTGGACGACTTCAGCCGCATCGGCGCGAACGTGCCGCACCTGGCGGACGTGAAGCCGTTCGGGCGGCACGTGATGACCGACGTCGACCGCATCGGCGGCGTGCCCGTGGTGATGAAGGCGCTGCTGGACGCCGGCCTGCTGCACGGCGACTGCCTCACCGTCACCGGCCGCACGGTCGCCGAGAACCTCGCCGACATCGCCCCGCCCGATCCGGACGGCCTGGTGCTGCGGGCGCTCGACAAGCCCATCCACCGCACCGGCGGCATCACGATCCTCAAGGGCTCGCTCGCGCCGGAGGGCGCCGTCGTGAAGTCCGCGGGCTTCGACTCGGACGTCTTCACCGGCACCGCCCGCGTGTTCGACCGCGAGCGCGCCGCGATGGACGCACTGGAGGACGGCACGATCACGGCGGGCGACGTCGTGGTGATCCGCTACGAGGGCCCGAAGGGCGGGCCGGGGATGCGGGAGATGCTCGCCATCACCGCGGCGATCAAGGGCGCCGGTCTCGGCAAGGACGTCCTGCTGCTCACCGACGGCCGGTTCTCCGGTGGCACCACGGGGCTGTGCGTCGGCCACGTCGCCCCGGAGGCGGTCGACGGCGGGCCCATCGCGTTCGTGCAGGACGGTGACCGCATCACGCTGAACGTCGCCGAGGGCACGCTCGACGTCGAGGCCGACCTGGACAGCCGCCGCGACGGCTGGGCCCCGCTGCCCCCGCGCTACGAACGCGGCGTGCTCGCCAAGTACGCGAAGCTCGTCGGCTCGGCCTCACGCGGAGCGGTTTGCGACTGACCCTCCGCGCAGCCTGGCCGCCGAACGCACGAGCGCGGCGACCGCCGGCGAGTGACCGTGCGGCGGCCAGGCGAGGAGCGTGGTGACCTCCGGCGCGTCGGTGACGGGCACCGCGACGTGCTCCGGCCACTGCCAGGCGCGGCTGGAGGCGGGGATGACGAGCAGGGTCCTGCCGAGCGCCACGAGCTGGGCGAGCTGCGACTGGGTGCGCACCTCGGGTCCCGGGCCGTCCGGGTAGGTGCCGTCGAGCCGCGGCCAGCGCGCGATCGGCAGGTCCGGCACGGCGCTGACCTCGGCCAGCGTCACGCTCTCGCGGTCCGCGAGCGGGTGGGTGGCGGGGACGATCGCGACCTGGCTCTCCACGTGCACGTCCACGGTGTCGAACCCCGCGAGGTCGTCGTACGGGTGGTGCATGATCGCCACGTCCGCCTGCCCGTCGCGCAGCCGCCGCGCCTGCTCCCCCACCTCGCACAGCAGCACCTCGACCCGCGGCCCTCCGGGATCGGCCGCCACCGCGTCCAGCAGCGCCCGCAGCAGCTCGTGGGACGCTCCGGCCTTCGTCACGAGGACGAGCGGCCGGTCCGGGTCCGCGGCCCGCCGCGTCCGGCGCACGGCGGCGGAGACGGCGTCGAGGGCCGTCCTCGCCTCGCGCAGCAGCACGTGGCCCGCCTCGGTGAGCGCGGCGCCGCGGCGGTCCCGGTCGAGCAGCCGGACGCCGAGCCGCCGTTCCAGCCGCACGATCGCCCGCGAGAGAGGCGGCTGCGCGATCCCGAGGCGTTCGGCGGCGCGTCCGAAGTGGAGCTCCTCCGCGACGGCGACGAAGTACCGGAGCTCGCGGGTCTCGAGGTCGTCCACGCTCCCGAGCCTAATACCCGGCGGGTATCAGGCCTTACTGAATCGATCTTGGACAGCGGTGCGCGGCCCGCCGAGCATGGATCCCGTGAACCACAAGAAGACCGCGCTGGTCACCGGCGCGAACAAGGGAATCGGTTTCGCCATCGCCCAGGGCCTCGGAGCGGCCGGTTTCACGGTCGCCGTGGGCGCCCGCGACGACGTGAGGCGCGAGGAGGCCGTCGACCGCCTGCGGGCTGCCGGAGCCGACGCGTTCGGGGTCGCGCTCGACGTCACCTCCGACGAGAGCGCCGCCGCTGCGGCGAGGACCGTCGAGCGGACGACCGGACGGCTCGACGTGCTGGTCAACAACGCGGGCATCGCCGGGCGGGTGGACGCCGGGGCGCAGGACCCGGCGACGCTCGACCTCGACGTCGTCCGCGCGGTCCTCGACACGAACGTGTTCGGCGTCGTGCGGGTGACCAACGCGGTGCTCCCCCTGCTCCGCCGGGCCACCTCGCCCCGCATCGTGAACGTGTCGAGCAACATGGGCTCGCTGACGCTGCGGACCGGTCCGGTCATGGCCGCGTACGCGCCGTCGAAGTCGATGCTGAACAGCATCACGGCCCAGTACGCGCGGGTTCTGGCCGACACGAACGTCATCATCAACGCCTGCTGTCCCGGTTACGTCGCCACGGACTTCACCGGCTTCCTCCCCGACCGCACGCCCGAGCTGGGCGCGGCGGTCGCGGTCCGGCTCGCCACCCTCCCCGACGACGGGCCGCGCGGCGGCTTCTTCGACGACGAGGGCGTCGTCCCCTGGTGAGGGGGGTGTCCCCCGGCCGGTTGAAACGCCACGCTCGTGCGGTCACCCGGTCGGACGGCACCCGCGGCCGGCACGTTCGAGCGGGGTACTTCGCGTTCACAAGCCGAAAAGCCAACTTGGAGGGACGACGCGATGATCGATCAGACGCACGTTGAGGCTCTGTACGACTGCGACGTGATCGACAACAGGGGCGAGAAGATCGGTTCGGTCAAGCGGGTGTGGCTCGAGGACGGCACCGGCAAGCCCATGTGGGCCGAGGTCCAGACCGGGCTGTTCGGCATGAAGGAGAGCTTCGTGCCGATCCAGCAGGGCACCGTCGCGGGCGGCGCGATCACCGTCCCCGTCAGCAAGGAGCAGGTGAAGGACGCTCCCAGCCTGCACACCTCGGAGGACCACATGTCCGACGAGGAGCAGGAGGCGCTCTACCGGCACTACGGGATGATCCCGCAGGCCAAGACCGGCGAGCACGACCGGCTCGACGACCGCCGGGCCACCGGCCGGCGCGACGGGCGGCACGCCGCCGGGGACAGGACCGGTGACGCGGCCGAGGTCACGCTGTCGGAGGAGAAGCTCGACGTCGGCACCCGCAGGGTCGAGTCGGGCCGGGTGCGGCTGGTCAAGCACACGGTCACCGAGGAGCGCAA
This sequence comes from Lentzea sp. CC55, assembly GCF_021056325.1. Classification (NCBI taxonomy): domain Bacteria; kingdom Bacillati; phylum Actinomycetota; class Actinomycetes; order Pseudonocardiales; family Pseudonocardiaceae; genus Lentzea; species Lentzea sp. CC55. Next base: position 624,813 of record NZ_JAJCXE010000056.1, read on the forward strand.
CGTGACGGTGCCGGTGACGCACGAGGAGGTCCGGGTCGTCCGCGAGCCGGCGCAGGGCGGCACGGGCAGGGCGTTCGCCGACGAGCAGGCCGAGGTGACGCTGCACCGCGAAGAGCCGGTGGTGCAGAAGCGCACCGAGGCCACCGAACGGGTCCGGCTGGAGAAGAACGCCGTCACCGAGCAGAAGGACGTGAAGGGCGAGGTCCGCAAGGAGCGCGTCGAGGTCGAGCGCGACGACGAGTCGCGCGGCCGCCGCTGACCGGAGCACTCCAGCGAACCGCCCACCACTTCCGCCGGTGGGCGGTTCGCTAGTACAGGCTGTCGAGGACGTCCCGGTAGCGCTTCTCGATCTCCCGGCGGCGAGGCTTCAGCGAGGCGGTCAGCAACCCCTCCTCGACGCTGAAGTCGTTGTCCAGCACCGCGAACCGCTTGATCGTCTCGTGCCGCGCGAGCTGGGCGTTGACGGTCTCGATCGCGCCGCCGACCTCTTCCTCGGCGTTCGCGAGGCCCTTCGCGGTGTCCGGGTCGAGCGTCACGAGCGCCACGCAGTACTTGCGCCGATCGCCGTGCACGACGACGTTGCTGATGTACGGCGAGGCAGCGTTGATCATGCTCTCGATCCGGGCAGGCGCCACGTACTTGCCGCTGGAGGTCTTGATGAGCTCCTTCTTGCGGTCGGTGATCGTCAACCGCCCCGCGTCGTCGAGCTCGCCGATGTCCCCGGTGTGCAGCCAGCCGTCGACCAGCGCCTCGGCGGTCGCGTCCGGCCGGTTGTGGTAGCCGCGCATGACGCCGGGGCCCCGCAGCAGGACCTCGCCGTCCTCGGCGATCTTGACCTCCATGCCGGGGATCGGCGGCCCGACCGTGCCGATCGCGATCATGCCCGGCCGGTTGAAGAACGTGGCCGCGGACGACTCGGTGAGCCCGTAGCCCTCCAGGATCGTGATACCGGCGCGGGCGAAGAACCCCGCGATCTCGGGCGCGAGCGGGGCCGAGCCCGACACGAAGTAGCGGATCCGCCCGCCGACCCGGTCGCGCAGCTTGCGGTACACCAGCCGGTCCGCGAGCCGGCGCGTCACCGGGCCGTGCTCGCGGTCGGCCCACCGGAAGATCCTCTCGGTGAGCCCGCCCTTCTCCCGCGCGCCCGCGACGATCCGGCCGTGGATCTTCTCGAAGATGCGCGGCGCGGCGGCCACGATGGACGGCCGCAGCTCCCCGAGGTTGTCGACGATCCGCTCCACGCTGCCGTCGACCGCCGTCGGCACGCCCGCGGCGATCATCGCCATCGTCAGCACCTTGCCGAACGCGTGCGACAGCGGCAGCCACAGGAAGTGCAGGTCGGATTCCTCGAGGATCCCCAGGGACGCGATGGCTTCCGCGGTCGTCAGCCAGTTCTCGTGCGTGAGCTCGACGCCCTTGGGCGTGCCGGTCGTGCCGGAGGTGTAGATCAACGTCGCCAGGTCGTCCTTCGACAGCCCGTCGACCAACGCGTCGTAGTCGCCCTCACCGCGCGGGATCGCGCCGAACCGCAGCACCTCGACGCCGCCGGGCATCGACGCGGCGTGCTCGTCGGTCTCCACGACGACGATCCGGCTGCCGGAGTCGCCGACGATGTGCGCGACCTCCTCCGCGGTGCTGTTCGGGTAGATCGTGGTCGTGGCGCCCCCCGCGGCCAGCACGGCGAGGTCGGTGACGATCCACTCGACGCTGGTCCCGCCCATGAGCGCGACGCGGTCACCTCTGCGCAGTCCCCGGTCCACCAGGCCGAACGCCTCCGCGGCGACGCGGTGCTGCAGCTCGGCCCAGCTCAGCGAGACCCAGCCACCGCCGTCGCGGTACCGCATCGCCTCGGCGTCGGGCGTGCGCGCGACACGCTCGCGCAGCAGGCCGGGAATCGACAGCGCCATTGCTTTCCACCTTCGTCTAGAGCGTCGCTCCAGAGCGGTACTCTAACCCTCGTGGCCGACCGACGACAGTCTCTCCTCGACTCAGCGCTGAAGCTCGTCGAGGAAGGCGGCCTGGAGGCCGTGACGATCGCCGCGCTGACCGAGCGCTCCGGTATGTCGAACGGCAGCATCTACCACCACTTCGGCAGCCGCGCGGGCGTGTTCGCGCAGCTCTACGCCGACAGCTACGCGCGCTGCGTGGCCTCGATGCTGCCCGCCCTGGACGCGCCGGGCACCGAGGCGGCCGTGCGCGGGCTGGCGCTGAGCTACCTCGACTGGGTCATCGCGAACCCGAGCCGCGCCCGCTTCCTCTACGCCGCTCCCGACCACGCCGACCCGGCGGCGAAGATGGCGGAGTTCGCGCCGGTCCTGGCGTGGTTCGCCGACCGCACGGCGTCCGGCGAGCTGCGCGCCGTGCCCCCGTGGGCGCTGGAGCCGGTGGCGATGGGCCCGGCCCACGAGTCGGTGCGCCGCTTCCTGCTGGGCGTGTTCGACCTGGCCGAAGCCCGCGAGATCATCGCGGACGCCGTGTGGGCCGTGATGAAACCCTGACCTCGCAGTAGAACACGTGTTCGATTATGCTGCGGTCCATGCGCCAGGGATCACTGTTCGACCTGGAGGCGGAGCCGGCCCTGGCCCCGCTCGCCCCGCGCCGCACCGAACTGGGCCACGGCGCGTGGATCGACGTGCAGCCGGGCTGGCTCTCGGGCGCCGACGCGCTGTTCGACCGGCTGGTCACCGAGGTGCCGTGGCGCGCCGAGCGCCGCCAGATGTACGACACCGTGGTCGAAGTGCCACGCCTGCTCTGCTTCTACAGCGGCACACTGCCGTTCGACGTCCTCACCACGGCCCGCGACGCGCTGAGCGCCCACTACCGGCCCGAGCTGCACGAGCCGTTCACCACCGCCGGCCTCTGCTACTACCGCGACGGCCGGGACAGCGTGGCGTGGCACGGCGACACGATCGGGCGCGGGCAGACCGAGGACACGATGGTCGCCATCCTGAGCGTCGGCACGCCGCGCGCCCTGCTGCTGCGGCCGCGCGGAGGCGGCGAGACGCACAGGTACGCGCTGGGCCACGGCGACCTCCTGGTGATGGGCGGTTCGTGCCAGCGCACCTGGGAGCACGCCGTGCCGAAGACGTCGAAGGTCGTGGGGCCGCGGATCAGCGTCCAGTTCCGCCCGCACGGAGTCCGCTAGCGACCATCTCCTCGGACACCTCCCAGACGCGCCGGGCCTCGTCGGCGCTCCTCAGGCGGCTGTAGAGCTCCTGCTCGGCGGGCGGCCCGCCGAGGTGCCCGAACCCGCTGGGCCCGTAGAACGTCCCGGCCACGGGCGAGGTGGCGGCGAGCAGAGCCGGCAGCGCGGCGGTCTCGACGGTGCCGACGACGATGCCCCGCGAGGACAGCGCCCGGATCAGCCGCACTCCCGGCGTGTCCGCGGACCGCCCGATCTCGGGACGGGCGGCCAGCAGACTCGTGGGAGCCACCCCGGGGTGGGAGAAGTTGCTGGTGATCCCCCACCCGCCGGCCGCGCTGCGCCGCGCGAGCTCCAGCCCGACCAGGCCGCAGGCGATCTTCGACTGGCTGCAGGCCTTGCCGCCGCTGTAGGACCGCTCCCAGTTCAGGTCGTCCCAGTTGATCGAGTTCTGGTTCGCGGCGATGCTGACCTGCGAGGTCACCCGAGCCCGTCCGGCCTTCAGCAACGGCAGCAGGTGCCGCACCAGGGCGAAGTGCCCCAGGTGGTTCGTCCCCCACTGCAGCTCGAACCCGTCCGCGGTCGTCTGCCGTTCGGGCGGGGTCATCACGCCGGCGTTGTTCACGAGGACGTGGATCGGCGCCCCCTCCCGCAGCAGGACGGCGCCCAGCTCGGCGACCGACCGCAACGACGACAGGTCCAGGGCGCGCACCGAGACCCTGGCACCGGGCGTGCGCCGGCGGATCTCCGCCACAGCCGCCGCGCCCTTGCGCTCGTTGCGGACGGGCATGACGACCTCGGCACCGGCGGCCGCCAACCGTGCGGCGATCCCCAGGCCGACGCCGTCGCTGGCGCCGGTGACGACCGCCCGCCTCCCGGTCAGGTCCGGGACCTCGACGTCGAAGTTCTTGCTGGCCATGAGCGCACTCCCGTGTTCGTCGACCGTGGTGTTCCTCCACGGTGGCCGACCACCCGGAAACTCATCCAGGACCTGACGATCCGTGGCTGCGGCGGCCCGGTGGCGTTGGAAAGGACCGGGGAGAGGAGCCGCACATGGCGATCGACAGGGCCGGGCTGGCCACGTTCCTGCGGCACCGCAGGGAGGCGCTGCAGCCGGAGGACATCGGCCTGCCGCGCGGGCCGCGGCGCCGGACCAGCGGGTTGCGGCGCGAAGAGGTCGCGGCGCGGTGCACCATGTCGGCGGACTACTGCGCGGCTGGAGCGGGGACGCGGCCCGCACCCGTCCGAGCAGATGATCGCGGCGATCGCGCAGGGCCTGCACCTGTCCCTCGACGAGCGCGACCACCTGTTCCGCCTCGCGGGCCACACCCCGCCGGACCGCGGCGGCATCAGCGACCACGTGAGCCCCGGCCTGGCGCGGATCTTCGACCGCCTGCACGACACCCCGGCCGAGGTCGTCACCGAACTGGGTGAAACCCTCCGGCAGACCCCGCTCGGCGTCGCACTCACCGGGGACTCGACCGCCTACACCGGCCCGGAGCGCAGCCTCGGCTTCCGGTGGTTCAGCGACCCGGCCTCGCGGGCGCTGTACGAGCCCGCCGACCACGAGTTCCTGGGCCGCATGTTCGCCTCGGGACTGCGCGAGGCCGTGGCGCGACGCGGTCCCCGTTCCCGCGCCGCGCACTACGCCGACCTCCTGCTGGCCGCCAGCGACGAGTTCCGGACCGTCTGGGACCGGCAGGAGATCGGCCTGCGCCCGCACGAGGTCAAGCGGTACGTCCACCCGAGCGTCGGCGCGCTCGAACTGCACTGCCAGACGTTGCTCGACCCCGACCAGCACCACTTCCTGCTCGTCTACACGGCCACGCCGGGCAGCGAGAGCTACGAGAAGCTCCGGCTGCTGTCGGTCGTCGGCACTCAGATGACGTCGACGAACACCGGGTTGGCGTAGAACCAGAGGTCCTCCCACGGGTCGGAGTTCGCGATCTCGTCGACCACCGGGTCACCGGCGGAGGTCAGGCGCTTGCCGTCGCTGCCCCGCAGCCGCAGGTAGAACGAGCGCTCGACGCCGGAGAAGGTGTGGGTGAACCGGATCCTGCCCTTGCGCGGCACCTCGAACGTCTTCGCGACCTCCGTCTCCGGCGCCGTGAACACGTCCCGGTCGGCGCAGGGGCCGGTGACCGGGCCGGAGATCAGGTCGACCTTGGCGAGCACGGGGACGGAGCCCGACCAGTTCGGCGAGGTCGTGCGGTCGATCTCGATCGTCACCTCGACGTCACCGCCGCGGCGCACGAACGTCCGCCCGCCCAGCGTCACGCCGCGCAGGTCGTCGCGGGAGCGCACGCGCAACCGCAGACCGTCGACCAGGCGGCCGTGCACCGTCAGCACCTTGCCGGCCTGCAGGCCCCTCATGACGTCCACATAGGACCGCGAGCGGGCGCCGACGACGTTCGCGCCGTACTGGCCGGGGAAGAAGTCGCCGTACCCGGTCTGCCGGACGCCCGAGTCGATCGGCGCGCCCTTCGAGCCGGTCGTGGCGTAGTCCTGCCTGCCCGGCGTGAACGTGTCGGCGAAGACCTGGTGCACGTCGGAGTTCGCGGTGATCCACCACGGGCGGCCCTCGGCGAGCAGCGAGTCCCACAGGCCGCCGACTTTCGCGGTCATCCAGTCGAAGCCGCCGTGGGTGCGGTAGGACTCGGCGGGGTAGCCGGGGAACGACTCGGGCAGCGGGGCGGCCGTGTCGTAGTAGCCGCGCGCACGGCCGGGGCCGCCCGCGGACTTCGGGATGCCGGCGGCCTGGTGGCCGGGAGCGCCCTCCATGCCGACCGCGACACCGGGGGCCGCGTCGCGCCAGCCGCGGATCTCGTGCGGGCTGTCGACGCCGCGCCGCGACGGGTGGTTCGCGAACATCAGCGCGATCTCGGTCCGTCCCGAGAGGACCTGCGCCTCCAGGTACCGCAGGGCCGCCAGGGCGAGCGGCTCGGAGCCGCCCGCGATGCGGCCGTCGTAGGACAGCTCGAACGCCTTGAGGATGTCGGCGGTGTGCTTGCCGGGCGGCAGGAAGACGGTGGCGTGCTCGGCGCCGGGGATGTTCCACTCGAGGCCCTGGTAGACCAGCACGTCGCGCTGGTCGCGGCGGGCGCGTTCGACGTCCGGCGTCACCTGGTCGATCGAGAACTTCTGGTGCGCGGGACCGCCGTGGTCGGTGATCACGACCCAGTCGAGGCCGAACTGGCGCGCCTTCGCGACCTGCTGCTCGATCGTGTACTGGCCGTCGTCGGAGTAGT
>NZ_JAJCXE010000056.1:631448-697202 GCF_021056325.1 Lentzea sp. CC55
GGCGGCCAGGGCACCGACGGCACCGGCCGCGATCCCCATGCCGGCCAGGAACTTCCGGCGCTCGACCGACGACGGCCGGTCGTCCTCGGGATCGAGCCAGCTGCCCTCGACCGGCTCGGCCTCGTGGTGGTGGTGCGTGTGATCACCGTGCGGATGACCGTGTGAGTGGGACATGCGCCGATCTCAGCCGGTCGAGCTGTCCAGGCAAACGAACGGCGGATGAACCCTTGGACCGGGACATTCGTTCACACCCGGCCGTCACACCGCCTGGACGGCCAGCAGCGCCAGGTCGTCGTGGTCGTCGCGGTCGAGCCACTTCAGCACGGCCTTCTCGCAGTGCCGCGCGATCTCCTCCGCCGGCAGCCCCTGGCACTCCTGCAGCACGGCCCGCAGCCGCTTCTCGCCGAACAGCTCGGTGCGGTCGGTGTGCGCGCGGGCCTCGGTGAAGCCGTCCGAGTACAGCACCAGCGTGTCGCCCGGTGCGAGCGTGACCTGTTCGCCGGAGAACCGGACGTCGGCCAGGATGCCGACGATCGCCCCGGTCGCGCTCACGTCGTGCACGCTGCCGTCCGCCCGCAGCACCAGCGGCGCCGGGTGACCGCCGGACGCGAGCGACAGCCTCACTCCCCCGGTGGTCAACGGCACGAGCTCGCCGACCACGAGCGTGGTGAAGAGCTTCGACCCGGTCGCGCGCAACGACGTGTTCAGCAGGTGCAGCAACCGCACCGGGTTCGTCTCGACCAGCGACAGCGCCTGCAGCGACTGCCGGACGCGTCCACTGTGGACCGCGGCCTCCAGGCCGTGGCCGCAGACGTCGCCGAGCACGAGCGTCGCCGAGCCGTCCGTGCGCGGGTGCACGTCGTAGAAGTCGCCACCGACCAGCGCCCTCTGGTGGGCCGGGATGAACACCGACGCGAGCGAGACGCCCCGCACCTCGGGCAGCGGCGACGGCAGCAGCGCCGACCGCAGGATCTCGATCGTCCGCTGCTGCTCGGTCAGCTTCGACGACGACTCCAGCGCCACGGCGGCGTGCTTGCCGAACAGCTTGATGCGTTCGACGTCGTTCGGCGCGAAGTCGCCCTTCCGCACGACGACCAGCGCACCGCCGACCCCGAGCGGCACGGCCAGCGCGCAGCCGTAGTCCTCCGGCACGCCCCAGCTACCTTCACCCAAAGAGGTGATCCTCGTCAGGGTCGACGTGCCGGTCAGCACTTCGGAGATCTGCGACGCCCGGCGCGGCGTGCGCGTGACCGTCGGTTCGCCGCCGTCGCAACGCCACCACTCCAGGCGATCACGTGTGGCGGGAACCACGGCGACGCAGTGCTCGCCCAGCAGCTCCGCGGCGAGCTGCACGATCGTCTTGAGCGTGGCTTCCCGCGACGTGCCGCCGGCGAGCCGGAGGTGGGCGTGGTCCAGTGTGGAGTCGGAGAAGTACCAGGCGCTCCAGCCGTCGCCGAGGTCGTGCTGACGGCCTGTGACGTGCACGTCGAAGTGGCCGCCGAGCCCCAGTCGGGGGAACCGGTCGGCCGCCGCGGCGTTGCGCACGCGCACCACGCCGGCCGGGTCCACGACGAGGACGGCTTCGCGCAGCCCGTCCACCAGGCGTTGCCAGCCGTCCAGGTCGATGCCCACGGCGCTGCTCATCCGCTGTTGTCCAGCGCAGCCGGCCGAATCATCACGGCCTCCTGCCGGTTGTTGGCGTGCATCGCGGCATCAAGTTACCTCGCTCCCAACCTAACGTGGCAGGCTTGTCCGTGACCACCGAGGCACGGAGGCTTGGAGTGACCACGGCCAACGAAGAGACGGACGCGACCCTCGAACGGGTTCTCTCCGCCATGAGAGACCTGCGTGACGGCAATTTCCGCCGCAGGCTCGTGGTGCCGGGGAACGGGCCCGTCTCCGCGCTCGCCGACGTGTTCAACGAGATCGCCGAGCGCAACCAGTGGCTCGCGGGCGAGCTCGGCCGCGTCCGGCAGGCGGTCGGCCAGGAGGGCAGGCTGACCGAACGGGTGGCGCCCGTGGGCACCGCCGGTGGCTGGTCGCTCATGGCCGACTCGGTGAACGGCCTGGTCGAGGACCTGGTGCGGCCGACGAGCGAGCTGAGCCGCGTGCTCGCCGCCGTCGCCGAGGGCGACCTGACCAAGCGCATGTCGGACCAGACGCTGCGCGGTGAGTTCGCGACGCTCGGCTCGACGGTGAACGGCCTGGTCGACCAGCTGTCGTCGTTCGCGGACGAGGTCACCCGCGTCGCCCGCGAGGTCGGCACCGAGGGCCGCCTGGGCGGTCAGGCGAAGGTCCCCGGCGTCGCCGGCACCTGGCGCGACCTCACCGACAACGTCAACTCGATGGCGAACAACCTGACCAACCAGGTCCGCAACATCGCCTCGGTCGCCACGGCCGTCGCGAACGGCGACCTGACGCAGAAGATCACCGTCGACGTCTCCGGCGAGATGCTGGAGCTGAAGAACACGCTGAACACGATGGTCGACCAGCTGTCGTCGTTCGCGGACGAGGTCACCCGCGTCGCCCGCGAGGTCGGCACGGACGGCAAGCTCGGCGGTCAGGCGAAGGTCCCCGGCGTCGCCGGCACCTGGCGCGACCTCACCGACAACGTGAACTTCATGGCGGAGAACCTGACGACCCAGGTCCGCAACATCGCCCAGGTCACCACCGCCGTCGCGCAGGGCGACCTGACCCAGAAGATCACCGTCGACGCCCGCGGCGAGATCCTCGAGCTCAAGTCGACGATCAACACGATGGTCGACCAGCTGTCGAGCTTCGCCGACGAGGTCACCCGCGTCGCCCGCGAGGTCGGCTCGGACGGCCGCCTCGGCGGTCAGGCGCAGGTGCCCGGCGTGGCGGGCACGTGGCGCGACCTCACCGAGTCGGTGAACGTCATGGCGAACAACCTGACGACCCAGGTCCGCAACATCGCCTCGGTCACCACCGCCATCGCGCGCGGCGACCTGACCCAGAAGATCACGGCCGACGCCCGCGGCGAGATCCTCGAGCTCAAGACCACGATCAACACGATGGTCGACCAGCTCTCCTCGTTCGCCGACGAGGCCACCCGCGTCGCCCGCGAGGTCGGCACCGAGGGCCGTCTCGGCGGTCAGGCCCAGGTCCCCGGTGTCGCCGGCACCTGGCGCGACCTGACCGACAACGTCAACTTCATGGCGAACAACCTGACCAACCAGGTCCGCAACATCGCCCACGTCGCCACCGCGGTGGCGAACGGCGACCTGTCGCAGAAGATCACCGTCGACGCCCGCGGCGAGATCCTCGAGCTGAAGTCGACCCTGAACACGATGGTCGACCAGCTCTCGTCGTTCGCCGAGGAGGTCACCCGCGTCGCCCGCGAGGTCGGCACCGACGGACGCCTGGGCGGTCAGGCCCGCGTGCAGGGCGTCGCCGGCACGTGGAAGGACCTGACCGACAACGTCAACCTGATGGCGGACAACCTGACCAACCAGGTCCGCAACATCGCCGCCGTCGCCACCGCCGTCGCGAACGGCGACCTCTCGAAGAAGATCACCGTCGAGGCGAAGGGCGAGGTCGCGGCGCTGGCCGAGACCCTGAACGGCATGGTCGACACGCTGCGCGCGTTCGGCGACGAGGTCACGCGCGTCGCCCGCGAGGTCGGCACCGAGGGCATCCTGGGCGGCCAGGCGCGCGTGTCCGGCGTGGCGGGCACGTGGAAGGACCTCACCGACTCGGTGAACTTCATGGCGGACAACCTGACCAACCAGGTCCGCAACATCGCCCAGGTCACGACGGCCGTGGCCCAGGGCGACCTGACGAAGAAGATCGACGTCTCGGCCCGCGGCGAGATCCTGGAGCTCAAGACCACGATCAACACGATGGTCGACCAGCTCTCGTCGTTCGCCGACGAGGTCACCCGCGTCGCCCGCGAGGTCGGCACCGAGGGCAAGCTGGGCGGCCAGGCCGAGGTCGACGGCGTCGCCGGCACGTGGTCGAAGCTGACCGACAACGTGAACCAGCTCGCCTCGAACCTCACGACCCAGGTCCGCGCGATCGCCGCCGTCGCCACCGCCGTGACCGCGGGCGACCTGACCAGGCAGATCACCGTCGACGCGTCCGGCGAGCTCGCGGAGCTCAAGGACAACGTCAACCAAATGATCGCGAACCTCAAGGAGACGACGAGGGCCAACCGCGAGCAGTACTGGCTCAAGACGAACCTGGCCCGCCTCTCCGGTCTCATGCAGGGCCACCGCGACCTCAGGGCACTGGCGTCGCTGATCATGAGCGAGCTGACGCCGCTGGTCAGCGCCCACCACGGCGCGTTCTTCCAGATCGAGGAGGACGACTCCAAGCACACCCTCGAACTGACCGCGACCTACGGCTTCCGCCTGGACTCCGCCCGTGCCACCCGCGTCGCCATGGGCGAGACCCTCGTCGGCCAGGCGGCGCTGGAGAAGAAGACGATCCTGGTCACCCAGGTCCCCGGCGGCTACCTGACGGTCTCCTCGGCCCTGGGTTCCGCGGCCCCGGTCAACCTGGTGATCCTGCCGATCCTGTTCCAGGGCGAGACCCTGGGCGTGATCGAGCTGGCCTCGCTCAACGAGTTCTCCGACGTCCACCTCGACCTCCTGGACCAGTTGAAGGAGGCCATCGGCGTCAACGTGAACACGCTGCTGGCCAACTCCCGCACCGACGCCCTCCTGGTGGAGTCCCAGCGCCTGACCACCGAGCTCAGGGCAGGTTCCGAGGAGCTGGAGGACCGCGCACGCCAGCTCCAGACGGCGTCGAAGTACAAGTCCGAGTTCATGGCCAACATGTCCCACGAGCTCCGCACGCCGCTGAACTCGCTGCTCATCCTGGCCAAGCTGCTCGCGGACAACCTCGACGGCAACCTCAACGCCAAGCAGGTCGAGTTCGCCCGCACGATCCACTCCTCGGGCTCCGACCTCCTGCAGCTCATCAACGACATCCTCGACCTCACCAAGGTCGAGGCGGGCCACATGACCCTGCACGAGGACCCGGTCCGCCTGGACGAGCTGGTCCGCTACGTCGAGACGCTCTGCCTGCCCCTCACCGCGGAGAAGAACCTCGAGTTCTCCGTCCGGGTCGACCCGGACGTCCCGGAGACCCTCCGCACCGACGAGCACCGCCTCCAGCAGATCCTGCGCAACCTGCTCTCGAACGCCGTGAAGTTCACCCACGACGGTGGCATCCGCCTGCACGTGCGCATGGACGACCCGTCCACCGTCGCGTTCGACGTGCACGACACGGGCATCGGCATCCCCGCCGACAAGCTGGCCGTGATCTTCGAGGCCTTCCAGCAGGCCGACGGCACCACGTCCCGCAAGTACGGCGGCACGGGCCTCGGCCTGTCCATCAGCCGCGAGCTGGCCCAGCTCCTGAACGGCGCGCTGCGGGTCCGCTCCGAACCGGGCATCGGCTCGACCTTCACCCTCTGCCTCCCGCTGGGCAAGGTCGTCTCGGAGGCCGTCGTCCTCCCGGAACCCACCCCGATCGTCACCCCCGCCCCGCCCATGGCCACTTCGACCTCGATGCGCTTCCACGGCGAAAAGGTCCTGGTCGTCGACGACGACCTGCGCAACGTCTTCGCCCTGACGAGCGTCCTCGAGCTGCACGGCCTGGAAGCGATCTACGCCGACAACGGCATCACAGGGGTCCGCGCACTCGAACAGTACGACGACGTGGCCATTGTCCTGATGGACATCATGATGCCGGAATTGGACGGAAACGCGACCATTTCCGCGATCCGCGCAATGGAACGCTATGCCGATCTTCCGGTGATCGCGGTGACCGCCAAAGCGATGAAGGGCGACCGCGAGAAGTCACTGGCTTCGGGTGCCACCGACTACGTCACCAAACCGGTGGACACGGAACACCTCATTCGCCTGATCGCCTATTACCTGGGCGTGTCGGGAGAGGCCTGACCAGGGCAATTGGGGCCGCCAAGCCGAAGGCGAGCCCCAGGCCGACGCGCAAGGCAAAGCCGCGATCGCTGTTGTCGCGAAACGGCGATCAAACGCGCATGCGCACCACAGGACTCAAGGCGACCAGAGTCCGGAAATGATTTCATCCCGGAGGTGACCACCCGCCGGAACAGGAACCGGTCGAACGCGAGCCGTCCCGCGCAAACCGGACCACGGCCGATTCAGCGAGCCGAGTCCACAGCCTCCTGCACGGCCTCGTCCACCGAAGCGTGCAGGCTCAGCACCTGAGCGACATCGGCCAGCTCGAACAACCGCCGAACCGGCCCCTGGGCGGCGGCGATCCGCAACTGCCCGCCCCGCTCGGCCAACCGCCGGTGCCAGTCCAGCACGAGCGCCAGCCCGGTCGAGTCCATGAACGCGAGACCGGCCAGGTCGAGCACGGCGTGGGACCCGGTCACATCCGCATCCAGCCGCGCCGACAACACGGGCACGGTGTCGATGTCCAGCTCACCGGCGACGGCGAGCACACGCCACCCCCGCTGGACCTCGCTGCCGACGTTGAGCTCCATCGTCGCCGTTCCTTCCCGCCACGCCCGACTCGTGCGACCCAAATCGTGCAGTACGACGTCCGAGCACGCGACCACCGGGGGGCTGAAAGATCCGGACGAGCCGCCGGATGTGCGACGATGCGCCCTGTGCTGAACGACCCACTGGCCGAGGTGCGGGCGACCCTGACCGCCGAGGGAGGGTCGTGCGCCCGTGCACGCCGGCTGGTGCGCGAGGTCGCGGCCTCGTGGGGGCTGCCCGACGACCTCGCGGACGACGCGCAGCTCGTCGTCACGGAGCTCGTGTCGAACGGCATCGACCACGGTGAGGCGCCGATCACACTCACGGTCTGCAAGCGGGCCGCCGGGATGCTGATCGAGGTGCACGACCGGTCGCCGAAGCTGCCGCAACTCAGACCCGTGGACCCGAACAGCGCGCGCGGGCGCGGCATGCAGCTCGTGCAGGCCCTGAGCGTTCGCTGGGGCACGACACCCAGCGGCACGGGAAAAGTCGTCTGGTCGCAGCTGGAAGGCTGAAGAACGGGCACCTGAGCCCGCCTGACCGCCCTGCCGCCCGATCCCGGCCCGCACAGCCACCCCGGTCCCGAGCCGGGTGGCGGTGTGCAACCGGGTGACACGCCGCCGGACTCCGGGCAGACGACGTCCGCGACTGTCCCATCGGGAGGGAGCGCCGCCCGGGAGGAGCACCGCCGGCCATCGTGATCGGTCTCATCCCGCTGCCGGCCGTGCTCCTGGCGGCGATGCCGCTCATGAAGGCCCTTCCTGCTGGTCCAGGCCGCGTCCGTTCGCGCGGGGCCCGGCCTCGCCGCGAAATGGCGTGTCCGTCCCGCGCCTTCACCTCCCGCTCCGAGAAAGCACGGAGGCGCGCCAAGATTTTCCGGTCTGCCACGGGATTTCCCGTTCGAGCGACTCGTACCTGGCGAAACCGCCTCAGGTTGTGATCGCCGCGCGAAGGCGCGTACGGTCGGTCCGGACGGGAGTCTTCTCATGAACCAACTTCGGCACAGAACCACCTATGTCCAGTCCATCCCGGTCATCGCCTTGACGGGCGAGATCGACATGATGTCCTCGGCACCGGTGACCAGCAGGCTCACCGCGTTGCTCGACCGCAAACCGCCCGCGCTGGTCGTCGACCTCAGGGAAGTCCGCTTCTTCGGCTCCGAGGGAATCCGCGCGCTGGTCGAGGCACAGGCCCAGGCCGACGAGCTCGGCATCAAGTTCGGCGTCGTCAGCGACAGCAAGGTCGTGTTGCGGCCGCTGCAGATGACGGCCGTGGACAAGATCCTGCTCCTCTTCGCCGACGTCGACGACGCCGTGACGGCGTTGAGCGTGGCCTGAGCCGCTTTCAGGCGGCGGACGAACGCCCGCCGCGCGCCCGCTCCACCAGGTCCAGGAGCAGACCTTCCTTGGTGGACCAGGGCGAGATGTCCACGACGTCGTGACCCGACACCTTCATCAACGCCTCCGCGACCACCGCGCCCGCCAGCGACTGCCGGGCCCGGTGACGGGAGATCCCCGGCAGCGCCGCACGTTCGCGCACCGACAGCTTCGCGAGACGCGGAATCCACTTCTCCAGGTCCTTGAGCCGCAGCTGACGCGGTGCGTAGACGTCGCTCCGCGCTCCGGCGAGCCGCGCCAACTGCTCGAACACCTTCGAGCACCCGACCGCGCGAGCGCTCTCGTCCCACGGGAACGCGGTCGAGAGGCGGTCCCGCACGTCGGACCTCATCTCCTCCACGGTCAGGCCGGTGCGCGTCAAAGTCCTTGCTCCCAAAGGCAAGGAGACCGCGCGCTCCGGCTCGGCCCCGGACCCGGTGGCGAGCTCCACGGTGCCGCCGCCGACGTCCAGCACGATCATCGGGCCCGCGCTCCAGCCGAACCAGTGACGGGCGGCGGTGTAGGACAGGCGGGCTTCTTCCTTGCCGGACAACACCTTCAGCTCGACACCGGTGCGGCGTGCGACCTTGCGCATCACCTCGTCGGCGTTCGAGCTGTCCCGCACCGACGACGTGGCGAACGGCAGGAAGCGGACCTCACCCGCCTTCTTGCGGGCCGCGAGCACCGCGGCGCACAGCGAGTCGACGCCGGCCCTGGTGATGGCACCGCTCTCATCGAGTTCCCGATCGAGCCGCAGCCGCACCTTGTGGGACACCAGCGGACGCATCAGGTCTCGTTCCACGACGACCAGGTGTGCGCTGAAGCACCCGACGTCCAGGACTCCGACCGGCATCCGCCACCTCCCCTTCACCAAGACTTCTTTACCCCATCGGCGGCCATTCTCCGGAACTTCGCCCCCGAACAGCGAATGTTGACCCGATGAGATGCGTTACAGTCACCCGATGTCACTGGCGGAGGTACCTTCCCGGCTCGAACGCGCCCTCGGCGAGGCGGATCGAGGGCTGATCGTCGTAGCGGTGGACGGCCTCTCCTCCGACGTGGCCAAGCAGTCGTGGTTGTCCGCCTCCGTCTCCACGCTCTCCTCCACCGTGCCCTCCACGTCCGCGACGGCCCTGCTGACCGCTCTCACCGGCGTTCCCGCCGACGTCCACCGGGTGCCGGGAACGGTGTACCGCAACGGATCCGGGCTCGTGCACGCGATCAACGGCACACCCGCGGTCCCGCACCTGCCGACCGTGCTCGAGCGGCACGGCGCGACCGTTCTGGCCCGCGAGCTCGACCTGCTGGAAGGGACGTGGGCACAGGCCCTCCTCCGAGGGTGCACACGGGTACCCGCGCCCCCTCGGCACAAACTCACCGCGCAGGCCGAGGACCCGCCCCTGCTCGTCGCGAACGTCGTGGCGGACCTCGACAAGGCGCTGCCGGACGCCAGGTTCCTCTGGACGTACGTCAACATCGACGACCACGTGCACCGCAACGGTTACGACGAATCGGTGCACGAGGCGATGCTGCGCCTGGACGCGCACGCTTCCCGTTGGGCGGCACAGGGTTGGACCGTCGTGGCGCACTCCGACCACGGCATGGTCGCCGTCGACCCCGACCCGGAACTGGTCGAGGCCTGGGACGCGATCGTGCGCGAGGAGTGCGTGATCCCCTCCGGAGGCGCGGGCCGCCTGCGGTGGCTCTACCCGAGGCAGGACCGGCTGGAGACCGTTTTCGACCGCGTGGCAACGACTCTGGGTGACACGGCGACGGTGCACCACGCCACGGACCTCGGTCTGCCGCAGCCGGAGGCGGGCCCGGTCGTCGCGGTGGCGGCGTCCCCGCGGTTCCCCGTGGCGGACCCCTCGGCGAAGTACGCGCACGGTGGTCTGAGCCGTGACGAGATCGATGTGCCGTTCGCCGTCTGGAACGCCGGGCAGTAAGCGCGTGCGGACCGAGAATCCGCACTCCGCAGGGACAGCCGATTCCGCCGACCGGGACCACGGCTCGACGACGCACGCTCTCGACGCCGTCCCGGTCCGCGCATTTGTTCACCACCGTGAACAATGACTTCCACAACGTCGGAATCGTGCGATTTCACGTACGAGAACTGGCTTTACGCTGTTCAGCGGCCTGAGGACAGCCCTTTGACCCAATTGTCGACGCACCTTTACAGACCTCGATCCCCTCTGGCAGGGTGTCGCCGGGCGCAAGACGAAGAAAGGGACTGGACGGTCTCGTGAATCTGTCTCGACGCACCCTTCTGACATCCGCGGCGGCCACTCCCCTGCTCACCGGAGCGGGAGTCGCCCTCGGCGCGGGGGAAGCCGCCGCCGCACCCGCCCGGCTCCGCGGAGCCCTCGACCACGGCCTGGCCAGGCTGAGGACCGTGGCGCCGGGCATCACGTCGTTCCCGGAGATCACCCGGTTCGAGAAGTGGACCTACGTCGCCGACGGCGGCTGGGTCGGCGGCTTCTGGCCGGGCACCCTGTGGCTCGCGCACCTCTACAGCGGCGACGCGCGGTTCCGGGCGCTGGCCGAGGCCGCGAACGACCGGCTGGCACCGCGCCGGCTCGACCCCCGCGACCACGACCTCGGCTTCCTCTTCTACCCGTCGTGGGTCACCGCCTACCGCCTCACCGGCGACACGAAGTGGCGTGACGGCGCGGTCGACGCCGCCGCCACGCTGATCCAGCGCTGGAACGCCACCGGGAAGTTCATCCGCGCCTGGGGCCGCCTCGGCACGCCGGGCAACGCGGGCCGCGTCATCGTCGACACGATGATGAACCTGGACCTGCTCGCGTTCGCGACCGAGCAGACCGGCGACCGCGGGTTCCTCGACATCGCGATCGCCCACGCCAGGACCACCCGGACCCACTTCCTGCGCGCTGACGGCTCGACCCCGCACGTGTTCGACTTCGACCCGGACACCGGCACACCGATCGGCCCGGGCACCGTCCAGGGCTACAGCCCGGCCTCCTGCTGGTCACGCGGCCAGGCGTGGGGCATCTACGGCTTCACGACGATGTACCGCCGCACGGGCCTGCACGAGTTCCGCGACACCGCCCGCAGGATGGCCGACTACGCCCTGTCCGTCCTCACCCCGGACCACGTGCCGGTGTGGGACTACCGCTCCCCGTTGGGCGCCAACGACGTCAAGGACTCCTCGGCGGGCGCGATCATGGCGTGCGGCCTGCTCGACCTCGCCAGGGCCACCGGCACCGACCGCTACCGCGACCGGGCGCTGAAGATCCTCAACGGCCTGGTGACGACCTGCCTCACCACCCGGTCGGCGCGCGCGGAGGCGGTCATGGCGCGCGGCACCCGCAACCGGCCGGCCGAGGACGGCGTGGAGGTCTCGCTGCCGTACGGCGACTACTACCTGTTCGAGGCGATCCTGCGGGTGCTCGAGCCCGCGCGGATCTCGAAGGCCATCGGCCTGTAGGCCGTGTCCGGCCGGGCGGCTGCGCGGGCCCCGGGTCCGAGCAGCCGCCCGGTCGCGGAGCGGGTCCACGACGCACCGCCGGACGCCCTGCCCCTACTGCTCCACCACCTTCGCCGTGGGCCCGTCGTTCCACGTAGCCTCCAACCGCGACAACCTCCCCGAAGCAGTCCGGAAGTTCACCACCAGAGGTCCTCCGGGCTGCTCGACCGCCACCGACCACCCGTCCGCGGGCGTGGCGGACAGCGCCTCCACCCCGGACGGCCGGTACCGCACCACGACGTCCCCGCCCCGCAGGTGGAACGCGTGCACGTAGGAGCCGTCCGCCTGCCACTCCCCCTCGGGGAGTTGAGCCGGGGCGGGGCGCGCATCCGTAGTACGGGGAGGAGCCGGAACGGACGAGCTGACTGCAGGAGGCCTGGTGGACGTGGGCGTGACAGGCGGTACACCGGCGGAGGGGCCCTGTTCGGGCACCGGGACCGCCAGCGAGGTGATGGTCGGCATCGGGAGCACCGCCGAGCCCGGCGTGGGGTCGACGACGGCGACCGGCGCGGGTTCCATCACCGATCGGATGCCCAACCAGGACAGCCCGACGGCGACCGCGGTCACCACTGCCCAGGCGACCAGGTATCCGACGGACCGTCTCACTGCGGCAATCCTCCTGTAGCGGCTCATGGCATCAGTACTGCTGGTCGAAGACGACCCGGTGGTGCGGGCGGCGGTCGTGCGCGCTCTCACCGGCCAGGGGCACATCGTGCACGGTGTGGCGCTCGCGATCGAGGCCTTGCGCGAAGTCACCGCCCACGACTACGACGTCGTGGTGCTCGACCTGGGGCTCCCCGACCTCGACGGCGGGGACGCGCTGCGGATGATCCGGGGCGTCACGAACACCCCGGTGGTCATCGCGACCGCGCGCGACGACGAGGGCGAGATCGTCCGGCTGCTCAACGCCGGCGCGGACGACTACCTCGTCAAACCGTTCTCCAGCGAGCACCTGGGGGCACGGGTGCAGGCCGTGCTGCGCCGGGCCCGCGACAGCAAGCAGCTCGTGATCGGCGGGCTCGAGATCGACGTCGCCCTGCGCAGGGCCGTCGTGGACGGCACCGAACTCTCCCTGACGCACAAGGAGTTCGAGCTGCTGTCGTTCCTCGCGGCACGGCAGGGCGAGGTGGTGCCGCGCGCCGAGATCCTCGCGAGCCTGTGGCCGTCCCACCGCGACGACCAGACGCTCGACGTGCACCTGTCGTGGTTGCGGCGCAAGCTCGGTGAACGGGCCGCGCAGCCGCGCTACCTGCACACGGTGCGCGGGGTCGGCGTGCGCCTGGTCGCGCCGCGGTGAGGCGGTCACTCGTGCTGGTCGCTCTCGCGGCGACCAGCATGGTGGCGCTGGCCTTCCTGATCCCGCTCGCGATCGTGGTCAAGAGCTCCGCGTACAACCGCGCGCTCAACGAGGCCGAGAAGCAGGCGAACGCGCTGACGCCCGCGCTGCTGATCACCCGCAAGCCGCAGGAGATCCGCCAGGCGATCAGGAGCACCCGCTACGGCGGGCAGCAACGGCTCGCCGTGCACCTCAGCGCTCCCGCGGGCACCTACGGCACCTCCCACATCACGGCGGACGACCTGGAGGAGGCGCAGAAGCTCGCGACGGCGTCGACGGTCGAACGCCCCGACGGCGTCGCCTACCTGCAACCGCTGGCGACCAGCTCGAACGGCCTCGCGATCGTCGAGGCGTTCGTGCCGCACGAACAGCTCACCCGCGGCGTCGTCGGGACGTGGTGGGTGCTGGCGGGCGTCGCCGCCGGGCTGGTCGCCGGGTCGGTGCTGGTCGCCGACCGGCTGGGGGCCCGCGCCGTGAAGGCGACGCGGGCACTGGCGGAAGGCGCGCGGAGAATGGGACAGGGGGACCTCTCCGCGCGCGTTCCGGTCAAGGGGCCGCCCGAGGTCGCCGAGGCCGGGAAGGCCTTCAACGCCATGGCGGAACGCGTCCGGCTGCTGCTCGCCGCCGAACGCGAGGTGGTCGCCGATCTCTCGCACCGGCTCCGAACGCCTCTCACGGCCCTTCTCCTGGACGCGGACACCCTCGGGCGGGGTCCGGGGGCGGACCGCGTCCGGGAGGCCGTCCAGGGCCTCGAGAGGGAGGTCGACGAGATCATCAGGGCCGCCCGCTCCGGCCTGCGGGCCGACGACGGCGGCACGGACGCGTCGGCCGTCGTCCGCGAGCGGCTGGTGTTCTGGTCCGCGCTCGCCGACGACCAGGAACGGCCGTGGACCGTGCGCGGTACCGACCGGCCCGCTCCCGTGCCGCTGGGCCGCAACGACCTCGCGGCCGCGCTGGACGCGTTGCTGGGCAACGTCTTCCGCTACACGCCGGAGGGCACGCGGTTCGCCGTGGCGCTGGTGCACCAGGCCGACCTGGTGGCGCTGGTGGTCGAGGACGCCGGGCCGGGCATCGCGGACACCGAACGGGCGGTGCGCCGCGGCGCCAGCGGTGGCGGTTCCACCGGTCTGGGGCTCGACATCGCCCGCCGGGCCGCGGAACGCACGGGAGGGTCTCTCCACGTCGACCGCGGTCCGCTGGGCGGTGCACGCGTGCAATTGAGGCTCCGGAGGATGTAGGCCCCGAGGTGGGGGCGGGAAGAACACCGCCGGCGGCGTCCGGACCGTGGGACTGGTCCGGAGCCGCCGGCGGGCACCGGCCGGCCGCGCGGCACCGCTGCCGCACCACCGGGCTCCGAGCAGGAGGGAGGAACCCGATGAGCGGTGCGCGCTTGCCTTTCCCACACCGGTGGAACGAGGTGGATCAGCCGGGGCTCTCGGCGCCCGGCGCGGGACCGGCGTATTCGAGGGGTTTGTGCGATCTGACATGAAGTTAGCCGACCGCGGATCGCCGCCAATCCACCGTTCAGACGATTAATCCGCCTTAAATATATTTAAGTCGTGAGCCCCCTGCCCTGGTTGAGGAAATTCGAGAAAGTCCGCCGCACGCTGCTGTCGCCTCTCTTTGCGACGCCCGGGATGACGTCGACGACAGACACGAGCACGCACGACGGAGCGACACCCACGAGCGACCGCCACCGCCCCCGCGGACGACGGCGTGGACACCCCGCCACCGGTTCACCCGCGCGTGAAGCCGACCCGAAACGATCACGGCATGCGCCCGGCGCTATACTCACAGTTAGCGTCGGGGCCTCCCGGCGTGACCCGGACGTGACTTTTGACGG
This sequence comes from Lentzea sp. CC55, assembly GCF_021056325.1. Lineage (NCBI taxonomy): Bacteria > Bacillati > Actinomycetota > Actinomycetes > Pseudonocardiales > Pseudonocardiaceae > Lentzea > Lentzea sp. CC55. The sequence goes on from NZ_JAJCXE010000056.1 coordinate 645,985, forward strand.
GTGAGTCAACCGGGCCATTGCTTCCCGCGTATACCCATGTAGATTCCCGCTCACCGCGACGGCCATTCGGGTGACTGGTCGCGGCTCGCGCGCCGCACGCGAAACGGAGGCAGGATGCAGGCGAACGCCCAGACCGCCCAGGTCGACGACCTGACACTCATCGCGCTGCCCACCGCGGTGAACTGCGCGGATCTGTTCGTGCGCTTCACACTCGGTGAGTGGCGGCTCAGGAACATGACCGCGGAGTGCTCGGCCGTCGCCTGCGCGCTGGTCGAAGCCGCTGTCGAGTCAGCAGACCCCCAGACGTCGCGGCTGATCACGCTGCGCCTCAGGCTGACCGGCGAGTACCTCGTCGTCGAGCTCGAGGCGGCGCGGTTCACCATGCCGCCGACCGCGCCCGACCTGCGCACCGGCGAACTGCAGCTCGCCGGCGGCGTCAAGCTGATCTGGTGCGAGCTCCCGCTGCCGACGGGCGTGAACGCCACCGCGGTGCCGCTTCCCCGGCGCGAGAAGCGCCGTTCCCCCGCCGCCGAGGCGCTGGGCGACGAGCCGGACGTCGATCCCGAGCTCATCCAGCGCATCCTGTTCGGCCTCGGCGGCTCGATGGGCGGCGGAGGCCCCCGCTGACCCCTCCGGGTTCCACGAAGGCGCATCCACCGAGTGGGTGCGCCTTTGTCGTGTGCGCGCTCTCACGGATGCATGCTTGACCTGTTTGTTCCGGAGCCTTGAACAACTGGTTCACGGCCGACCGATTCGGCCGTTCCCAGACCGATTTCCCTCGCCCGAACAAATGTCGCTCTGGTCGGCCGACGGTTCGCCGCCGGCCTTTCCGAGGCGGTCCGGTGCCACGCAACCCGAACTGTTGCCGCGCATTCGGAGAGGTGTGTGTCCCGCGATGACCAGCACGCCGGCCGAGGCCGGACCAGCCCGGTCCACCACGGGTCCGGGTGCCGCCCTCGCACGGCGAGGCCGGAGCCCAGGAGGCATGGGCTCCGGCCTCGCCGCTTCCCGGCGAACTCAGATGTTCTGGTTCGCGAAGCCCTTCGTCGCGATCTTCGACAGCATCCCCTGCCACACCGACGAGCTGGTGTGCGGGTCGCCGGTCACACCCAGCGCCGACTTGAGGCCGTTGAACGCGCTCGTCGTCGCGGGACCCCAGATGCCGTCGATCGCGAGGCCGGACGCGCGGAAGTTGTTGCAGACGGCCTGCACGAACTTGGTGTCGGACTCGGAGTCCTTGACCGCGCGGACCGGCATGCCGCCGAAGTCGGCGTGGATGTGGTCGGCGTGGTCGGCGTTGTACCAGCCGTCGAGCACGTAGCGGAACCGGCGGCGGCACACGGCTTCCGTCGCGAGGTAGCGCTTGCGGACCGAGGCGGTGCCGGACGCGTGGGCCTTGTCGAGCGGCGAGATGGTGTTGCCGCCGGACCAGCGCACGTGGTCGAGGTCCATCGCGGTGCCGGCGCCGTGCTGGCCCGCCTTGTTGACGTAGAAGCCCGCGGAGACGATGTAGCTGATCGAGCCGTAGCTCGACGAGAGCGAGCGCAGGTCGCGGATCCAGGCGACCAGCGCGTTGTAGAACGCGTCGGTGGCCTGCCAGTTGCGCGCGGTCGTGTTGCCCCGGTCGGAACGCCAGTAGTAGACGGGCGTGCCGTCGATCTTCTGGAACGTCATCATCGCGAGCGCGCCGACCTCGGGCGTGAACTCGGACTCGCGGTGCTGGTCGTTGGTCTCGGGGGCGGCGCTCGCCAGGCCCGGAGCGATGGTGGACAGGCCGGCGAGACCGGCGACCGCCGCCGCGCCCGTGACGAAGCCTCGCCTGGTGACGTTGTTCTCGAACACCCCAGTACTCCCTCTGCGTCCAAGCCGGCGGGGGCAGGGGGAAGGGCCTGTCTCACCAACCGGCCCGAGGGAGTCTAGGGATCGCCTCCACGCCGCGGAATCGCGTCTGACCTGCGGTTTTCCTCAGCCTTTACCGCACGTCGCCGAGCACGCGGATCAAGCTCTTCTCGGTCTCGCCGCCCAGTTTCTCGAGCGTGATCTTCGCGACCGGGGCGCCGATCTTCGCCACTCCGGTGAACTCCAGGTGCGCGTGGTAGGCGATCCTGGTGGTGCCGGGGGTGGCGCCGGCCGTGATCGTGATGTCGTCGGTGGCGGTGGCCGTGTCGTTGCGCCCGACGAACTGCAGGCCGTTCGGTTCGTCGCGGGTCAGCTCGTAGACCAGCTCGGTCTTGCGGCCGAGGAACGTCGAGACGTTGCGCCAGCGCGCGCCGACCTCGACCGGGCCGTCGTCGAGGCGCGTGCACGACACGGTGCCCGGATCCCACTGCTCGGCGCGGGCGAAGTCGCGCAGGTACTCGACCACTCCCTCGGGCGAGGACGCGACCGTGAACGTGCGCTCGACGTCCACACCGGACGTCGAGGGCGCGTTGAACGCCTGCGGCGCGTGGCGCAGCCGGTACTGGTCGACGAGCTCCGCCTGGCTCGCGGCCCGCGCCGACAGCCGCTCCAGGCGGTCGTCGTCGAAGCTCTTCAGCTTGCGCAGCGTCCGCCACAGAGCGGTCTTGCCCTCGATGCCGATCCGCAGGCCCTCCAGCTCGAGGACGTCGCTGAGCGGTGAGCGGCCGAGCACCTTGCCGTTGAGCTTGAGCCTGCCGGCCTTCTCGCTCAGCCAGCCGATCGCCGCCTTGTGCGGGCGCGACTCGACGCCGACCTCGCGCATGAAGTCGAGCAGCTCCTTGCGGTCGGCGTCGATGTCGTCGGCGAGCACGCGCAGCTCGGGGTGGGTGCGGCTGACGCGGCGGCCGAGCTCGGTGCCCGCCGTCATCGCGGCCAGGTGGTCGTTGAGGTAGATGCCCAGCAGCTGCGTGTTCACGCCGGTCGGTTACCCCTGGCCAAACCTGCCTCAGGTGCGTTCCACGGCCTTCATCGGCTCGAGGATGATCGGCTGCGCGCGGCGGCCGGTGAGCAGGTTCCAGCCCCACTGCGCGAGCACCGCGGCCCGGTTGCGCCACCCGACGAGGAACGCGAGGTGCACGCCCGCCCACGCCGCCTTGCCGATCAGGCCCTTGAGCCGCACCTTCTTGATGTCCGCGACGGCGTCACCGGGCGAGATCGTGGCCATCGTGCCGAGGTCGAGGTAGTGGAACGGCTTGTGCCGGCGTCCCTGCAGCCGCGCCTTGATCACGCGGGCGACGTGGTGACCCTCCTGCAGCGCGGGCTCGGCGATGCCGGGCAGGTCGTTCAGGTTGACCATGTCGCCGATCGCGAAGATCTCGTCCGTGACGGAGCAGTCGACGGGGTTGACCTTGATACGGCCCCGGCGGTCGACCTCGGCCCCGGTCGCCTCGGCGAGCTTGCGCGCGAGCGGCGAGGCCTGCACCCCGGCCGCCCAGATGATCGTTCGCGCCTCCACCCGGTCGCCGTCCTTGGTCGTGAGGCCCCGGTCGTCGATGGACGCGACCATGGCGCCGGTCATGACCGTCACGCCCATGCGCTCCAGCTTCAGCCGGGCGTGGTCGCGCAGCGGCGGGGAGAACGGCGGCAGCACGTGCGGCACGGCGTCCATCAGCGTGATCCGGACGTCGCGCGGGTCGATTCCGCGGAACTGGCCCTTCAGCGCCCTGCGCGCGAGGTCCGCGAGCTGGCCCGCCAGCTCGACGCCGGTCGGTCCGGCACCGACGACGGCGAACGACAGCCACTGCTTCGGGTCGTCCGCCGACACCGCCGTCTCGAACGCGCGGAGCAGTTTCGAGCGCAGGTCGACGGCCTGTTCGAGGGTCTTCATGGGCGGCGCGGACTCGGCCCACTCGTCGTGGCCGAAGTAGCTGTCCTGCGAGCCCGCGGCCACGACGAGCGTGTCGTACTCGATGGTGCTCGACCGCCCGTCGGGCAGGTCGACGTGGACGCGCCGCGCGGCGGTGTCGAAGCCGGTCACCTCGCCCAGCAGGACGTGGGCGTTGCGCTGCTTGCGCAGGATCGCGCGGAAGGCCGGGGCGATGTCGCCCGCGGGCAGCAGGGCGGTCGCCACCTGGTAGAGCAGCGGCTGGAACAGGTGGTGGTTCGTGCGGTCGATCAGCGTGACCTCGGCGTCCGCGCGCTTCAGCCCGCGCACGACGCCCAGCCCGCCGAACCCGCCTCCGACAACGACTACGCGGTGCTTGCTCATGGGGGTCGCATACCCGCTTCCGGGGCGAGGTATCCGGACGACGTCGCATAGGGCTCCTCCATCCGGGTACCACCTGCTCATGACCACCACCGCTGACCAGTCGCTCTGGCTCGCCGCGCTCTCGCCGAAGACCCGTCCGCCGCTGACCGGCGAGCACGCCTTCGACGTCGCCGTGGTCGGTGGCGGCATCACCGGCATCACCACCGCACTGCTGCTCAAGCGGCGCGGCCTGAGCGTCGCCGTGCTGGAAGCGGGCCGGGTGGCGTCGGGGGTGTCCGGCAACAACACCGCCAAGGTGACCGCCCTGCAGTCCACCGTGTACTCGCAGATCCGCTCCAAGCACGGCCTCGCCGCCGCGACCGACTACGCCACCGCCTCGCTCGCCGCCGTCGCCCAGGTCGCGGAGCTGGCCAGGGACATCGACTGCGACCTGCGCCGCTCACCCGCCGTGACCTACGCCTACACCGAGTCCGAGATGCGCGACGTCGACCACGAGCTGATCGCCGCGCGCCAGGTGGGCCTGCCGGTGCGCGCCACCACGGACGTCGACCTGCCGTTCGAGGTGCACGCGGCGGTGCGGCTGGACGACCAGCTCAAGCTGCACCCGGTCAAGTACCTGCAGGGCCTCGCCGAGGAGGTCGACGGCGACGGGGGCCGGATCTTCGAACACAGCCGCGTGCTCGACGTCAGCGGCAACCGCGTCCGCACGGCGGACGGCGCCGTCACCGCGGACAAGATCGTGATCGCGACGCACTACCCGACGCTCGACCGCGGCCTCTACTTCGCCCGCATGGAGCTCACCCGTGCCTACTGCATCGCGGCCCGCGTCAGCAACCCCCCGGAGGCGCTCGCGATCAGCACGGGCAGCCCGTCCTGGTCGATCTCGGCGCACGAGGACAAGGTGATCATCGCGGGCCAGAGCCACTCGACCGGCAAGCCCGTGGTGGAGCCGTTCCGGCGGCTGGAGGACTTCGCCCGCGAGCACTGGCAGGTGCAGGAGATCACGCACCGCTGGTCGGCGCAGGACCCGACGGCCTACGACCACCTGCCGATGATCGGCGGCTACACGCCCGGCAACACCGCGTTGTTCACCGCCACCGGTTACATGAAGTGGGGCCTGACCAGCGGCACGTTCGCGGCGTCCCTGCTGGCGGACCTCGTGACGGACAAGCCGAACGAGCTGGCCGAGCGCTTCAGCCCGCACCGGCTGTCGCTCAAGTCGCTGCCGACCCTGGTGAAGAAGAACGCCGAGGTCGCGGCGGAGATGATCGGCGACAGGGTCACCCCCGCCGACGCCACCTCGAGCGAGGACCTGCCGCCCGGCCACGCCCACGTGGTCCGCGACGGCCTGGGCAAGATGGGCGTCTACCGCGACGACGACGGCAAGCTGCACGGCGTGTCGATGCGCTGCACCCACCTCGGCTGCCTGGTGCGGTTCAACGCCGCCGAACGCAGCTGGGACTGCCCGTGCCACGGCTCGCGGTTCGACGTCGACGGTTCCGTGCTGGAGGGACCGGCGACCCGGCCCCTCCCGAAGCGCGACCCGAGGTAGGCGGGCTCTTCGGCGCGGCGTCGGCACGTCGTGAACGGCGGGCGGCTGACGACGTTGTCAGCCGCCCCGGAGGCTCAGCGGGTGCCGAAGTCCTGCGTCCAGTAGTGCCCGTAGGTGGTGCCCTGCCGGTACCTGTACCCGACGCCGATGTCCTTCAAGGCGCAGTTGAGGATGTTGGCGCGGTGCCCGGCGCTGTTCATCCACGACCGCACCACGTCGGCCGCGGTCCGCTGGCCCGCCGCGACGTTCTCGGCTGCCCTGGTCCAGCGGGTGTAGCCGGCCCGTTCGATCCTGACGACGACCGTGCTGCCGTCGGAACCGGTGTGGCCCATGAAGTTGCGGGCCGCCATGTCGTCGGAGTGGCGTTGTGCCGCGGTGCCGAGCGCCGCGTTCTGGCGCAGGGCCGGGCAGCCTGCCTTGGCCCGTTCGGCGTTCGTGCGGGCGATGACGTCCTCCTGCACGGTGGCCGCTGTGGCAGGGGGTGTCAGGACTGCGGCCGCGATCACGGCGACCGTCAGGGAGGTGCGAAACATCGTTGTTCCTTTGACCGGCAGGGAAAGGGCGGGAAGCTCAGACGATCTCCCAGGTCACGGAGATGATGCCGAGCGAGGTGTCGGCCAGCGAGGCGAACGCGGGCTGGCTGAGGTCGATCTTGTTGCTGGGGCAGCTGGGGCACTTGTCCTTGATGGGCACGGTGATCGTGCGGCCGTTGTGCGTCACGCGGATGGACTTGCGGCACAGCGGGTCGTTGTTCGGGTTGGGGCTCGTCCACAGCGCGGCGGGGGCGGCGACCAGCATCTCGGTGGCCGCGTTGATCTGCGTGCCGCAGGCGCCGTAGCCGGCGTCGTTGTAGTAGCTGGCGGTGCCGCTGACGGCGGAGGCGGTGCCGGTGAAGACGAACGACAGGACCGCGGCCGACGCGAGGGCGCCGAACACCTTGGACCTCATGGCTCTCCTTTCGGGTGCCTTCAGGCGACGGAGTGGAACGTGACGGTGAAACCGGTGCAGTCGCCGCACTGGAACACGGTCTGGTTGCCCGGCTCGGTGTCCTGTTTGGACCAGGCGTAGGCCTTGGGGCAACGGGACTTGATGGTGGTGCTGTAGTCGGTCGGCGCGTCGCGGTTCGGGTTGACGCAGTTGACGCGCTGCCCGTTGGCGCCGTACTTGACGTACGCGGGGTTGCACAGCGGCAACAGGTTCTCGGTGCACCCGGCGGTGCCGCACGACGTGGAACCCGGTGGTACGACCGCGTTGACCGGGGTGATCGTGACCGGTGCGGAGAACGCGTTGACGTAGCTGACGTTGTACCAGGGGGCCAGGCGGTCGCGGGAGTCGAAGTTGAACTCCGCGAGACTGGCCGGCTGGTCGCCGAGGACGCAGCGGTCGGCGTGGACGCCGCAGTCGCCCACGGCGCACCGGAAGTCCACGCCGGAGGTGCCGGTGCAGCCCTGCCGGGCGAAGAACTTGCCCCGCCAGTGACCGGGCGAGGCCGTCTCCGGGATCGTGATGGTCGCGGACTGGCCGTGAGCCAGCGTGGGCAGTCCGGTCAGGTCGCGCGAGCCGTCCGCGTTGACGGTGGCGCCGATCCAGATCGTCTGGCCGGTCCTGTTGACGAAGGTGACCGTGTGGTCGATCGCCGCGTTCGCCACCGGTGCGCCGACGCCGGCGAGCGCGAAGGTGAGGGCGAACAGCGCCGTGGCCCGGCGGCCGAGCAATCGCGTGAGCATCCGGGAGCTCCCTCCTGCGAGACCGGCGCGGGTGCGCCGGGTGTCGTCAGGGGTCCACGATCACCCGGCGCGGCCGTCCGGCGCTTCACGGTGGGTCCGCAAGGTTTCCGGGAGAAGCCGGGCACCACCTGATGACCTGCAGCTCCCGGCGCCCCGAAAGCCCGAGCTTGCGGTACACCCTGGTCAGGTGGAGCTCGACGGTCCGCGTCGACAACGCGAGCTCCGACGCGATCCCCTTGGTGCTCAGGCCCGTGCGCGCGAGCCGGGCGACCTCGGCCTCGACGGGGGTCAGCACCTGTTCGGCGCCGAGCGACGCGGCCACGGCGTCCAAGGCCTCCTCAGCACGCCGCACGAGAACGGCGTCGGGCGCCGCGGCACGGGCCTGTGCGTAGACCTCGCGTGCCGCCACCTGCTTGCCGTGCGCGACAAGGCGGTCCCCGTACTCGCACAGCACCTCCGCGAGCTCGGTCCTGGCGTGTGCCATCTCCAGCAGGCGTACGGACCGCTCCCAGGTCATCAGGTCTTCGCCGCGGGGTGGGCTCGCCGCCGCGACCGCCGCGAGGCTCAGGCCGAGCGTCCTGGGCTCGCCCCACCGCGCCGCGGCCGTGTGCTCCTCCACCGCGAGGCGCAGGGCGTTCTCGGTGTCACCGCACGCCAGAGCGGCGCGTGAGGCCCGGTACCGCCACGGCACCACGGCCGGGTTGACCACCCCGGCCTCGGCCAGCGTCCGGCCGCACGCGAGAAAGCCCTCCAGGGCGTCGCGAGGGCGTCCCGAAGCCAGTGCCACCACCGCCTCGGCCTCGGCCAGCAGCGGATGGCCGGCCTCGCGGCCCCGCAGCACGGCTCGGGCGCCACCGGGATCGCCGCGGACGACCAGCAGCTCCGCCGTCCACGCCAGCGCGACGGGACGGATCTCCTCGCCGCCGCGCCGCAACGAATCCAGCAGGGAGGAGCACCCCGCGAGGTCACCGGTGCGGCGGGCGACGCAGGCCCGCGCGAGCAACGCCTGCTCCGCCACCGGACCGGTGGGACCCGCCTCGACCAGGGCGAGGCTGTGCGCGTCGGCGGCGACCAGCTCACCGGCGCAGACCAGCGTCGCCAACGCCCGTGAGACGCACAACGCCGTCTCACGGCAGACAGCACGAGCCAGCGCCCGTTCGGCCGCCTCGACCGCGTCCGCCCAGTGCTCCCCCGCCGCGAGCAGCCCGGCGGCGACGGCCGCGGAGCACTCGTGGCCCGGACCAGCCGACCGGTCCACGACGGGCCCGCTCACGCCGTCGGGACGAACGCCCGGCGCAGTCCCGGCCTTCCCGCGACCCCCATCTTGCGGTAGACGGCGGTGAGGTGGAACTCGACGGTGCGCACCGTCAGGTCCAGCTCGGCGGCGATCTCGCGGTTCGACCGGCCCGCCCTGGCCAGCAGGGCGACCCTGCGTTCCTGGGCGCTCAGCGCGGACTCCCCGTCCTGGCGCAGCAGCCGGTGCTCCAGCGCCCGCACGATGTCTGTCCATTGAGGACAGAAAGCGGCCGCCTCGCGCAGGCACCGCGTGTGCTTCCTGGCGCGCTCGACCTTGCCGCGGGCGAGCAGGAGCTGCGCCAGGTCGTGCCGCGCCCGCAACGCCTCCCCCGCCGTCGAGGACCGCCCCAGGTACGTGATCGCCTCTTCGAGCAGCACGTCGTCACCACCCCGTGCCAGCGCGGCGGCGTGCAGGCCGAGCCCGATCGCCCGCGGCCCGCCCCACCGCCGCGCCGCGACCAGGTCCTTGTCGGCGCAGATCCGGGCGAGCACGAGGTCTCCGCAGCCGGCGGCGGCCAGCGCGGCCGAGGACCTCCAGGGCAGCACCGCCGGGTTGACGACACCCCGGGACTCGAGCAGCCGCCCGCATGCGAGGAACTCGTCCAACGCCGGCGCGTGCCGCTCCTCGGCCAGCAGCAGCCGTCCGCGCGCGAAGTGCAGCTCGGCGTCGTCCGGGTGCCCGGCCGGTGCGCCGGCCAGGCGCTCGGCCTCCAGCACAGCACGCGCCCTGCCGGGATCACCGGCCTCGGTCAGCGCCAGGACGAGCCACGCCACCGCGACGAGCCGCAGCCGGGCGTCGCCGGTGGGAGCGCTTTCCAACAGCCGGACCGCCGCACGGGGATCGCCGCGCCGCAGCAGGATCCGGCCACCGAGCAACGCGTGGACGTCACCGCGCACACCGGTGGCGCCCGCCCAGCGCCGGTGCGCCGGACCGATCTCGTCCGCGTGGGTCAGGACCAGCAGCGCCTGCCAGAAGGTACCGGCGTCCAGCGGTTGCGCCGAGTCCAGCACGCGCAGCGCGGCCCCGGCGGCCCCGGCCCGGCCGGTACCGCGGTTGGCCGCCTGCACGGCTCGGAACACGAGCGCCCGCCCGGCTCCGGGTCTCCGCTCGGCAAGGCCGCCCGGCACGGGGATGAGAGCGCTCACATCAGGTCCGTCCGACGCCGTTCCCGAATCGAGCGCACGGGCCACGACGGCCTCGACGAGCCGATCGGCCTCGGTCCAGCGTCCGTTGCGGATCAAGTCGGTTCGCGCGCGGTGAACCTCGTCGACCGTGTCGCAGTTCATCACTCCGGCGGTGTCCTTCCTGCTCGGATCACACCAGAATCACTGTCACCAATTGATACGCGGCGGCCGAGACCGTCTCATATGGACGATCACATGGTCTGGACCTTACCGAAGAACACACCGTGCGTGAACCGCGAGTTCGCGCCTTTTCGCCGCTGGGCAAACCGGGCCCGGCAGAGCATTCGAAGGATGTCCGGGCCGGGTCCTACTGAGCGAACAACGCGGCGCAGTGGTCGGCGAACGCTTGCGCGCGGCGCGTCAGCGGCCCGTTCGCCCAGCCCAGCACCACGGGCGTCGTGGGCACCTCGTCGCGCAACGGCACGGCGACCACCTCCAGCCCTTCGTACGACCGGCCCAGCGCGGGCTGCTGCACGGTGAGCGAGTACCCGATCCCCCGCGCCACCAGCGACCGCGCGAGCTCGAAGCCGCGCGCCCGGTGCGTCACGACCATCTCCACCCCGGCTGCCGCGAACACCGAGCGGAAGTAGCGCTCGCTCGGCGGAACGTCGAGCAGCACGAACGGATCCCCGTCCAGCTCGCGCAGCGCCACCGCACGACGGCGGCGCAACCGGTGGTCCGCGGGCAGGAGCACCTTCGGGGGCTGGTCGTACAGCGTCCGGGTCGTGATGCCCGGCACCAGGTCCTGGTCGTAGAGGAACGCGATCTCGCACCGCCCGGACACCACGTCCTCCCCGATCTCCGGCAGGCTCCCCTCGACGAACCGGACCGACACCTCCGGGTGTGCGCGCTCGAACGTGGCGATCGCGGCGGGCAGGTGGAACGGCGCGATCGGCGTGTAGCAGCCGACCGTGAGCACGCCGCCGATCTTCCGGCTGAGCCCGCGCGCCTCGACGCCGAGGTCACCCATCGCGCCGACCACGCGGCGGGCGTCCGCGAGCACCCGCGCGCCCGCCGCCGTCAGTGCGGCACCGCGCCGGGGCGACCGGACGACGAGCCGCAGGTCGAGCGCGCGCTCCAGCTCGCTCAACGCCAGCGAGACCGCACCTTGCGTGACGTGGCACCGGGCGGCGGCGCCGGTCACCGATCCCGTTTCCGCCACCGCGATCAGGTATTCCAGCTGCCGCACCGTCACGTTCGGCAAATTCATGAGCGCAGCTTATAGCTGGGTTCAGGAACTTGAGCTGGCCAAAACAGTCGCACTACCGGCACTGTCCCCAGTCGTGACCCGACCTCACCGCCACCCGTTCCGCCCGTACACCCCGCCGCGGGTGCCGATCGGCGAAGGACTCGACCGCGGCCGCGCGTTCCACCGCCTGCTGGACGAACGGCGGTCCGTGCGCTGGTTCTCGCCCGACCCCGTGCCGGCCGAAGCGGTCGAACTCGCCGTGCAAGCCGCGAACACCGCCCCGAGCGGAGCGCACCAGCAGCCGTGGCGGTTCGTCGCCACGCAGGACCCCGGGCTCAAGCACCGCATCCGTTCGGCGGCCGAGGAGGAGGAACGCCGCTTCTACCACGAGCGCGAAATCCCCGGCTGGCACGCGGCCCTGGCCCGCCTGGAGACCGACGCGACCAAGGAGTTCCTCGAAGTCGCCCCGTGGCTGGTGGTCGCGTTCGCGCAGAAGCAGCAGGACGGCAGAAAGACCTACTACACGAACGAAAGCGTCGGCATCGCCTGCGGTTTCTTCATCGCCGCGCTGCACACCATGGGCCTGGCGACGCTGACGCACACGCCGAACCCGATGACGTTCCTCAGCGACCTGCTGGGCAGGGAGGGCGAGCGGCCGTACATCCTCTTCCCGGTCGGCTACCCGGCCGACGACTGCGAGGTCCCGGACCTCCGCCGCAAACCGCTCGGCGAGGCGCTCACGTTCGCGGACGGGCTTGCCTGATCATCCCGCCGGCGAGGAGCATCGGTGCGTGGACGAACTGCGCGCGTTGCTCGCCAAGCACGCCCGGCCTGCCCTGACCACGGCGATCCCGGACGTGCTGGTCTCGAAGACCGCGGTCGCCGGGCCGCCCACGCCGTCGATGACCGGCACGATCCTCGCGTTCATCGCCCAAGGCCGCAAACGCATCGCGGCGGGCGACCGCGTCTTCGACTACCGGGCCGGCCAGTACCTGGTCGCCTCGGTCGACCTGCCGATCACCGGCGGCTACGTGGACATCAGCCCGTCGGAACCCGCGCTCGGCCTCGGCCTGGTCCTGCGGCCCGACGAGGTCGCCCACCTCCTGCTGTCCCAGAACCTCCCGGCACCCACCGGCACCCCGGAGGGCCTGGCCGTCAGCGACGCGAGCCCCGAGCTCCTCGACGCCGTGACGAGGCTCGCGCGCCTGCTGGACCAGCCGCGCGACGCGCGGGCGCTGGCCCCGCTCGTCAAGCAGGAGATCCTCTGGCGGGTGATGACCGGCGAGCAGGGCGCGGCGGTGCGCCAGCTCGGCTCGCAGGACAGCAGCCTCAGCCACATCTCCCGGGCCGTCACGTGGATCCGCGAGAACTTCTCCGAGTCGTTCAAGGTCGGGAACGTCGCGCGGATCGCGGGCATGAGCGAGTCGGCGTTCTACCGCAACTTCCAGGCCGTCACGGGCATGAGCCCGATCCAGTTCCAGAAGCAGATCCGCTTGCAGGAGGCCAGGTTGCTGCTGGCGACGAACCGGGACGTGACGAGCGTGAGCCACCGCGTCGGCTACGACAGCCCGTCGCAGTTCAGCCGCGAGTACCGCCGCCGGTTCGGCACGCCGCCGAGCCGCGACGCCCGCCTCAGGCCGCAGCCCGCTCCCTGACGTCCAGGTAGACCGCGCGGACCTCCAGCGTCCGCTCGACCTTCTCGAGCACCGGGGCGAAGAACTGGCGCCGGTGCTCGGCGTCGCTCATCGAGATCACCGAGAAGTACATGCTGCCGAACGCCGCGAACAGCGTGGCGTTGCGCAGCATCGCCTGCGGCACCCCGAGCCACGAGAGGGCGGGCGGCGACCCGATCCACTGCTCGGCGATCTCCGGCGTGACGACGATCAGCCCCAGCAGCACGAAGAACGCGAACAGCGCGAGCCCGACGACGGCGGCCTGCACGAGCTGGCGGATCGCGAGCATCACCAGCAGGTTGCGCAGCTGCCGGCCGGTCAACCGCCTGGGCGGCAGCGGTGCGGCGATGTCGACGCCGGACAGCGGCGTGCCCTCGCAGGCGGCCCGCAGGACCTCCGGCCGCAGGTCCTGCTCCACCCGGCCGATCTCGTCGCGCAGCCGGGCCGCGGCCGCCAGCACGGTGATCGCGGCGAACAGCAGCACGACGAGGCTGACGCGGGGCCAGCGCAGCTGGTTCATCGCCTGCCACAGCTCACCGGTGAAGAACAGGAACAGCGTCACGAACAGCATCGGCGGCAACGCCCGCCCGAGCAGGTGCACGCTGTTGCGCAGGTCCGCGATCACGTGCCGGATCGCGGCTTTGAGCAACGCCCCGAGCCCGTAGGTGGTGGCGAGCATCGTCGCCACGAACGCGAACCCGAACACGACGGCGAACCACACCAGCGCGACCCACACCGAGTCGGTCTCGCGGTCGCCGTCCGGCGCGGTGAACTTGATGTCGATCGCGGACTGCACCAGCGGCGTGGCCACCGGGATCACCGCGTACGCGACCAGCACCAGCACCGTCGTGCGCGGCGAGAAGCTCGGCATCCGCCGCACGAACAGCGACAGCAGGACCCACGCCGACACCGTCGTCGCGACGATCAGCCCGAGCAGCAGCCACCGCGACAGCCCGGAGGACTGCTGCAGCACCAGCCACGCGAGGCTGCCGACGGCGACGAACGTCAGCGCCGGCGTCATCCGCGGCAGCACGTGCGACCGGAAGCCGTAGCCCTCGATCATGGTCGGCGCGCCCTGCCGCACGAACCACTGCTCGGTCCGCCGCAGCAGGACGTCCTCCGAAACCATGCCGGAGATCATCCCTCAGCGGTCGTAGAGCTTCGCCATCACGCTGAAGTAGTGGGTCGGCATGATGCGGGCGAGCGCGTCGAACACGTAGGCGTCCGGCCCCACCAGCACCCGCGACTTCCCCTTCTCGACGCCGCGGTGGATGATCTCGGCCGCCTTGTCCGGGGTCGTCAGGGCCATCTTGTCGAAGTCCGCCGCCATCTGCTCCCGCGACCGGCCGCGCACGTCGAGCTCGCTGTAGACGCGCGCGTTGCGGATGATGTTGGTCTTGATGCCGCCGGGGTGCACGGTGACGGCGGAGACGCCCGTGCCGCGCAGCTCTTGGCGCAGCGAGTCGGTGAAGCCGCGGACGGCGAACTTCGCGGCGCAGTAGGCGCTCTGGTTCGGCATGCCGACGAGTCCGAACACGCTGGAGGTGTTCACGACGACGCCGTAGTTCTGCTTCACCAGCTGCGGCAAGAACGCCCGCGTGCCGTGCACGACTCCCCAGTAGTTGATGTCGAACAGCCAGGTGTCGTCCTCGGGCACGGAGTCCAGCACGCTCGTCGAGGTGGCGACGCCCGCGTTGTTGAACACCGCGGCCAGCGGGAGGTCGAGCCAGTCCTCGACCTCCCGCGCGAACTCGCGGACGTCGCCCGCGTCGCGCACGTCGAGCACCCGCGTGAGGACCGGGCCGGTGAGCGAGGCCGCGGTCTTCTCCAGCTCGACCTCGTCGACGTCGGCGATGGCCACCGGGCACCCGTTGCGGGACAACCGCCGCGCGAGGCTGCGGCCGATCCCCGAGGCCGCCCCGGTGATCACCGCCGGACGTCCTGAGATCCTGCGGACCATGTCTGCTCCTGTCGTCGGGACGGCGGGGTCCCCACGTTAGCGGCGCAGCTCGGGGAACTGGTCGTCCCTCCACTCCCCGGACGCCTCGACGCCCGCCTCCTCCCGCGTGCGCAGGTCGACGCGGCGGATCTTGCCCGACACGGTCTTCGGCAGCTCGGAGAACTCCAGCCGCCGGATCCGCTGGAACGGGGCCAGGTTCTCGCGCGCGTGCCGCAGGATCTGCAACGCGGTCTCGCGGGTCGGCTCCCAGCCCGCGCTCAGCGCCACGTACGCCTTGGGCACGGCGAGCCGCAGGGGGTCCGGTGACGGCACGACCGCGGCCTCCGTGACGGCCGGGTGCTCGATCAGCACGCTCTCCAGCTCGAACGGCGAGATCTTGTAGTCCGACGCCTTGAACACGTCGTCCGTGCGCCCGATGTAGAACAGGTAGCCGTCCTCGTCGCGGCTCGCGACGTCCCCGGTGTGGTAGAAACCGCCGGCCATCGCCTCGGCGTTGCGCTCCTCGTCGCCGTGGTAGCCGACCATGAGCGACATCGGCCGTTGCGCCAGGTCGATGCAGATCTCACCCTCGTCCGCGAGCTCGCCGGTGATCGGGTCGACGAGCACGACCGGGACGCCGGGCAGCGGCCGTCCCATCGAGCCGGGCTTCACCTCCGCGCCCGGCACGTTGCCGACCGACAGCGTGGTCTCGGTCTGCCCGAAGCCGTCGCGGATCGTGAGGCCCCACTGCTCGCGGACCTGCTCGACCACCTCCGGGTTGAGCGGCTCGCCGGCGGCGACGACCTCCCGCAGGCTGCCGGGACCGCCGCTCAGGTCGGCTTTGATCAGCATCCGCCAGACGGTCGGCGGCGCGCAGAACGTGGTGACGCCCTTGGCGCGGATCTGGCCGAGCAACGCGGCGGCGTCGAACCGCGCGCAGTTGTGCACGAAGATCGTCGCCTCGGCGATCCACGGCGCGAAGAAGCAGCTCCAGGCGTGCTTGGCCCAGCCGGGCGAGCTGATGTTGAGGTGCACGTCTCCGGGGCGGATGCCGATCCAGCGCAGGGTGGTGAGGTGCCCGACCGGGTACGAGGTCTGGGTGTGCTCGACGAGCTTCGGGCGGCTGGTCGTGCCCGAGGTGAAGTACAGCAGCAGCCGGTCGTCCGCCCTGGTCCTCGGGTGCGGCACCGGGCTGTCGGACGCCTCCGCCGCCTCCGCGAAGTCGAGCCACCCCGCCGTGGCACCGCCGACGCTGATGAGCACGGGGCCGTCCTCGAACTTGCCGGCGTCCTCCACGCGGGCGACGACGTGCCGGACGGCGCCGCGCCGCAGGCGGTCGGCGAGGTCCGCCGGTCCGAGGGCGGTGGTGGTCGGCATGACCACGGCGCCGAGCTTCATCACCGCGAGCATCGACTCCCACAGCTCGACCTGGTTGCCGAGCATGATCATCACGCTGTCGCCCCTGCCGACGCCGTGCCGGGTGAGCCAGCGCGCGACGCGGTTCGAGCGGCGGCGCATCTCGTCGAACGAGTAGGCGCGCTCGGAGCCGTCCTCCTCGACGATGTGCAGCGCGGTGGTGGTGTTGCCCTCGGCGATCACGTCGAACCAGTCGTGCGCCCAGTTGAAGCTCGTGCCGAAGCTCGGCCACGTGAACGCTTCCGGGTCGCTGAGCACGAGGTCGCGGGCCGCGCGGTAGGTGTCGTGACTGGTCATCGTTGGCCTCCTGTTCCGCCGGCACAGAGGGTGGGGAGGGCTCGGCCGATCGGGATACCCCCGTCCGGGGGTGCACCCCTTTTCGAGGGTGCCGTCGTCAGCGAAACTGCTGGACGTGCCGTCAGACCGCTTCCAGGCGTTGCTGCCGCAACGGCTGGACATGCTCCGCCGAGCCACCGGGCTGCCCGTCGTGTTCGGCGGTGCCGTCACGCCCGGCCACGACCTGGTGCTGAGCAGCTTCTTCGGCACGCACGGCACGTCGTTGCGGGGACTGCGCATCGGCACCGGCCGCGGCCTCGGCGGCACCGCGATCGCGATGGGCACGGCGGTCCGCGTCAACGACTACGCCTCCACCCGGGCCATCACCCACGAGTTCGACCAGATGGTGGTCGTGGAGGAACGGCTCACCTCGGTGTTCGCCTACCCGGTGACGGTGCGCGGCACCGTGCACGGCGTCCTGTACGGGGCCGTGCGCGGGCAGGCGACCGTCGGTGACCGGGCGATCAGGATGGCCGGCGCCATCGCGCAGGGCTTCGCACAGGACCTGGACATGCCTTCACTGCACACACAAGCCGCACTCCGCGAACTGGCCGAGGTCACCAAGCTCGTCGGTGATCCCGTGCTGCGCGAACGGCTCCGCAAGGTCCACCGGAACCTCGGCGGCGAGGCTCCCGTCTCCGTCCCCACGGGCTTGACGCCCCGGGAGCTCGATACGCTCCGGCTGGCCGCGGTCGGTGCCTCGAACCGGGAGATAGCCGCCGAGCTAGGGTTGAGCACCGAAACCGTCAAGGCCTACCTCCGCAGCTCGATGCGCAAGCTGGGGGTGCACAACAGAACCGCCGCGGTCCACGCGGCGAGGTCGACGGGAGCGCTCTGAATGTCGTTGCTGCAGAAGGCCGTCACCGGCACGGACCGCCTGCTGTACAAGCTGACCGGCGGCAAGGTCGGGCTCGTGTCGTTCAGCGGCCAGAAGGGCCTCACGCTCATCACCACCGGCGCCAAGACCGGTGAGCGGCGCGAGAACCAGGTCCAGTACGTGGCCGACGGCGAGTCGATGCTGGTCGTCGGGTCGAACTGGGGCAAGCCGCACCACCCGGCGTGGACGGCGAACCTGCTGAAGAACCCGGACGTCCGGGTGAACGTGCGCGGCGACGTCCGCGACGTGCGGGCGACGCTGCTCCAGGGCGCCGAGCGCGAGGAGGCCTGGGCGAGGATGGTGCGGGCCTGGCCCGCGTTCCAGGACTACGTGAAGCGCTCGGGCGGTCGCGAGCTGCGGGTCTTCCGCCTCACCGCGCGCTGAGCCCACGCCGGCCAGGCGTCCACCTCACGGTTTTCCGCCGAGGTCGTCCAGGTACAGGCGGATCAGCTGCTCGTAGGTGTCGTCGAGCTCCTCCGGCAGGCCGAAGCCGCCACCCGACTCGATCGACGCGAAGCCGTGCACGATCACCCGCAGTCGCCGCGTGGCGTGGACGGCGGCCGAGCCCTCCAGGCCGTAGCTCCGCAGGGTCGCGTACATGACCTCGACGAGCTTCTGCCCCGCCGCCTTCTGCAGGTCGTCCTGCAGCGGGTTCATCGGAGCGGCCGCGTAGCGCTTCGGGTGCTGCCGGACGTACGCCCGGTACGCGTGCATGAGCGCGCGGACGGCGTCGTCCCCCGACCGGCCGAGGACAGCGCCGGTGAAGTGGGACGTCATGTCCTCCAGCACCCGCGCGCCGAGGTGGCCGCGCAGCTCCGCGAGGCTCGCGACGTGCTTGTAGAGCGACGGCGTGGCGACCCCGGTGCGAGCGGCGACGGCGGCGAGCGTCAGTCCTCCGACACCCTGCTCGTCGACCAGCTCCAGCGCGGCGTCCACGACCTTGGCGGTGGTGAGACCTGCTCGAACGGCCATAGCCCTCAAGCTAATTGGATTAGCTTGGCGTCGTCAAGGGCGCCTTTCTGACGATGTGACCCACAAGGGCGATAGTGGCCATCAGGGCGACGAGGCCACAGACGCCGTACCACCCGAACCGCACGAACGCCTGCACACCGAGCCACGATCCGACCGCACCGCCGATGTACGCGCACGTCATGTAGGCGGTGTTCAGACGTCCGCGATGGGTGTCGCTCAGGTCGTACATGCGGATGGAGTTGGCCACCGAACCGCACTGCATCGCCACGTCGAGCAGGAGCGTGCCGAGCACCAGGCCGACCAGCCCGGCGACGCCACCGGCACCGCCGAACGCGAGCACTCCGGCCGACCCCGCCACCGCGAGCATGCAGACGAGGTTCACCGGATCCGGTCCACGCCGGTCCACGATCCGCCCGGCGACCGGTGTCGCGGCCATAGTCACGAGGTTGACCAGCGCCAGCAGCCCGACGGCCTGCGCGCCGTAGCCGTACCGCGGACCGGTCAGCAGCAGCGCGACACTCCCCCAGACCGCGCTGAACGCCCCGAAGACCATCGCCTGGTAGCCGCACGACCGGCGCAGCTCGGGTTCGTCCCGCAGCAGCCGCAACGGTTCCAGCAACAGCGAGGGGTACGGCTGCCGCGTGTGCGGCTCGGTCGCCGGCAGCGCCCGCCACAGCGCCACGGCCATCACGAACGCGAGCCCGGAGGCCACGAGGTACGGCGCCCGCCAGTCCAGCCACTCCCCGAGCACGCCGCCGGCGGTGCGCGCGAGGAGCATCCCGCCGATCGATCCGGCGAGCATCGTCCCGCTGGCCACGCCCCGGTTCTCCGGGGACACCATCCCGGCCACCATCGGCCCGATGATCGGCGCGATCACCGTCGCGACCCCCACGGCCACCCCCGCGGCGAACAGCGGCCCGAACGACGGCGCGAACCCCGCGACGGCCAGCCCCGATCCGGTGGCGGTGAACAGCGCGGCGATCAACGGCCGGTACGGCACCCGGTCGCCCAGCGGCACCAGCAGGAAGATCCCGCACGCGTACCCGATCTGCGCGGCCGTGACGACCAGCGCGGCACCGCCCGCCGGGATGCCGAGCCCGGCGGCGACCAGCGGCGTGAGCGCCTGCGGGAAGTACACGTTGCCGACCGCCACACCGCACGCGACCGCGAGCAGCCACGTCATCCGCCGAGTCATGACCCGAACGCTGTCGGGCGCCACCACCCGGCGCAATCGAATTTGCACCCCGGGCCCCGGTCGCTGGGCTCATCGGGGGACGCACCTCACCCCACCGGGCGCGACGTCGGTGACGGCGAGACAGTTTCCGTCCAAACAGGACGGGTGGCACCGCTTCGCCCGGTCCGCTGTCCCAGTAGGACTGATCGCTCCCGTGGCCGCATTCGCGGGAACGCTCCCTGAGAGCGCTCTCATCTGACAAATTCCTGAAAACCTTTACACGTTGACCGAGAGTCACGGCATGACAACACTTCCGAACCACTGGGCGCACAACTAAACACCCCGAAAGGTCGGTTCGATGCAGCGACGCATCGGGACGGCCCTCGCCGCGGCCTTGATGGTCGCCGCGGGGATCACCGTCGCCACCACCAGCCAAGCTCCCCCTGCCAACGCGGCGGTGACCTGGGCCGACGAGTTCAACGCTCCCGCCGGCACCGGTGTCGACGGTGGCAAGTGGCAAATGGAAGTGGGCAACAACAACGGCAACAACAGGGAACATCAGTGGTACCAGGCGGGTACCTCGAACGCGGCGCACGACGGCCAGGGCAACCTGGTCATCACGGCCAAGCGTGAGAACCCCGGCAACTACAACTGCTGGTACGGCAGGTGTCAGTACACCTCCGCCCGCATCAACACCGCGGGCAAGTTCACCCAGACCTACGGCCGGTTCGAAGCGCGGATGAAGATGCCGCGCGGCAAGGGGATCTGGCCCGCGTTCTGGATGCTGGGTGCCGACATCAACACCGGCAACCCGTGGCCGGGCTCCGGCGAGATCGACATCATGGAGTTCCTGGGCCACCAGACGAACACCGTGTACGGCACGATCCACGGCCCCGGCTACTCCGGTTCCGGTGGCCTGCTGCACCAGTACAACGGCCCGAACTTCTCCGACGGCTTCCACAACTTCGCCGTCGACTGGCGTCCGGGTGAGATCGTCTGGTCCGTCGACGGCCAGGTCTACGGCCGCAAGACGCCCGCCGACCTCGGTGGCCGCGAGTGGGTGTTCAACAAGCCGTTCTTCATCATCATCAACCTCGCGGTCGGTGGTGAGTGGCCGGGCTACCCCGACGCCAGCACGACGTTCCCGCAGCAGCTCGTGATCGACTGGGTCCGCGTCTCCAACGACAGCCCGCCCGCCGGCGGTGGCTCGGAGATCCGCGGCATCGGCGGCAAGTGCCTCGACGTGCCCTGGGCGAACACCGCCAACGGCACGCCCATCCAGGTCGTCGGCTGCAACGGCAACGTCGCCCAGAAGTGGAGCCGTCCCGGTGACGGCACGATCCGCGCGCTGGGCAAGTGCCTCGACGTGTCCGGTGGCGGCACCGCCAACGGCACGGTGGTCCAGCTCTGGGACTGCAACGGGTCCGCCGCCCAGCAATGGGCCGTCAGCGGGGCGCAGGACATCGTGAACCCGCAGGCGAACAAGTGCCTGGACACCGTGGGAGGCTCCTCGGCGGACGGCACGAGAACCCACATCTGGCAGTGCCTCGGCGTTGCCAGCCAGAAGTGGCAGGTCTGAGTTCCCTCCCCGCCGGGTTGCGCATGGCCTGACGGGGAGGACAACGGCGCTGGACGTGAGCCCTCGCGGCGGATGGGTTCACGTCCAGCGCTTTCCCGTCACTCCGCCAGGAGCCTGGCGACGGCCCAGTCCTGCACCGCGACGCCGACCGACTTGAACACCGTCCGCCCCTCCCGCAGCGGCGGGTTCCCCAGCGCCGCACCGAGCTCGACGAGCGACTCGAGCCGCAGCACCCCGCTCCGCACGGCCCGGATGATCTCGCCGGCCTCGCTCAGCGCCGCCTCGACCTGGTCCACCACGACGACTCCCGCGGTCGCCAGCAGCTCCTGCGGCAGCTCCCGCATCACCGGCCGGTACGACCCGATCGCGTTGACGTGCACCCGGTCCTCCAACGCCTCGCACCGGAACAACGGCACCGTCGACGCCGTCGCACAGCACACGACGTCCGCGCCCTCCACCGCGCTCTCGGCGTCGGCGGCCACCTCGACGACCGTGTCCGGCAACTCGTCGGCCAGGCCCTCCAGCAACGCCTCGGCCTTGCGGGCGTGCCGGTTGAACACGACGAGCTTCTTCAACGGCCGCACCGCGTGCACGGCCCTGATCTGGTCCGCCGCCTGCGCACCGGCCCCCAGCAACGCGAGGTGCGAGGCGTCCTCGTCCGCCAGCAGGTCCGTGGCCACCCCCACCACCGCGCCGGTCCGCAACGTCGTGAGCGGCACCGCGTCCGTCACGAACTGCCCGTCCGGGTGCGAGTACACGACCGTGCCGGTGATGACCGGATCGCGCTCGACCTCGATGCTGACCACCTTCACCGCGGTCGACCGCGTGGGCCGGTGGTGCACCGCCATGACGAGCGACCGGCTGTCGCCGAACGCCTGCCGCGGCGGCAGGTCGAACTCCTCCGCGGCGAGCCCGGCGAACGCGGCGCGGACGGCTTCGATCGCTGCGGGCATCGTCATGGTTCGGATCGTAACGACCTTCGGGTTACGATCTCCGTCCACGTCGCAGAGAGTGAGAACGGCACGCGGTGTCAGCGCCCAAGGTGTTCCTGAGCCACAGCACCAAGGGGGACGACGATGCCGCCACTATGCGTCGCCACTTGGAATCCGAACTCCGGGCCCGTGGCTGGCAGGTGCTGGTCGACGAGGACGGCCTGCGCGGTGGCGAGGAATGGCGCAGCGTCCTCTACCACTGGATCGCCGACTGCGACGCCGCTGTCGTGCTGATGAGCGACAAGGCGCTGAACTCCCCGTGGGTCAGGCGCGAGATCAACCTGCTGCTGTGGCGCAGAGCGCTCGGCTCACCCCTGACCATCGTGCCGGCCGAACTCTCCCCCACCACCGATACGGGCGCACCAGAGCTCAACGACCTGCGCGAACTCCAGTTCGTGCGGCGGGGCGACCTCGCGCCCGCCTCGTTCGCCACCGCCATCGCGGCCCGGCTCCCCGACCTGGCCGAGCCCGCCCTGGCCCCCTCGGACCGGATGCGGCTCTGGCTCGCCGACGTCGCGGCGTGCCTGCGCGACGTCACGGAGGCCGAACCGCTGCGTGCGGCGGCGCAGGCGCTGGACGCTCACGAGGAGGAGTGGCACTTCCCGTCCATCCGGGAGGGCCAGCGGTTCCTGGCACACCTGCTGCTCGGCCGGACCAGCGCCGGCCGCATCCACACAGCGGTCGAGCACATCGCCCGACCGGCGTCGTCCAGGCTGCGGCAGCTCATCGGACTGGTCACGCCGACGTGGGTGGACGGCGAAGCGGCCCGCGCGTTGCTGCCGGAGCACCGCCAGACCTACGCCGTGCTCAACGCGGAATACACCGAAACGGCGGAGCAGTACGTGCGACGAGCGGCCTGCTGCGCGCTCAACTACCGCACCGCGCAGGTCGGCGTGGTCACCGGGGAGAACCTGGAGGCAGAGCTGCTGCGTGACTGCGAACGCGCGGTGCGCGACCTGGCCGACCTGCTGCCGGATGACGACCTGACCGACGACGTCGAACCACTCGACAGCCAGGTCTGCTTTCTGCTGGTGCACCTCAACGACGCGGTCTTGACCTCGGTCGCACGGGTCGTGCTGCGGCTGCAGGAGAGGTTCGCGTGGTTGAACGTGGTTGTGCTGACCGGGAAGGCGGTCGACCCCGCCGACCAGCGGTGGCATCGGAAGGCGATCGTGCTGCCCGCCCTGGAGGCGGGCGAGGAGATGCTGGCACGGCGCACAGGCCGCCGGTTGCAGAAGTTGCTCGACGAGGTGACGAGTTGAGGAGGAGTGCGGCTGATGCCTGACCTGTCCCGGCTGGACGTGCCGGATCGCCGCGACGGCGAGGCGTACGTGATGTCGAGGAAGCTCGAACTCGCGGTCGACATCGCCTACGCGACCGGGCGTCCGTTGTTGCTGCGCGGTGATCCCGGCTCGGGCAAGTCGTCACTCGCGGCACACATCGCGTTGATGCGCGGCGCGCGCTACTACGAAATGGTCGTGACGTCGCGGACGCAGGCTCAGGATCTGCTGTGGACGTTCGACTCGGTCCGCCGTCTCGCCGACGCCCAGCTGCGGAACGACGTGGACGACCGGAACTACGTCGAGCCCGGTGTGCTGTGGTGGGCGTTTGCACGCGATTCCGCCTTGGAGCTGGCGCTCGGTGTGGAGCCGGAGTTCGACACCAACGCAGAACGCTCGTCCTCGCACGCCGTCGTCCTGATCGATGAGATCGACAAGGCGGACCCGGACCTGCCGAACGGCCTCCTGGTGCCGCTGGGGTCGAACCGCTTCAGGGTGACGGAGACCGGCACGGTCGTGGAGATCGACCATGCGCCGTCCAGCTCGCCGGACAGCAGGAATCTGATCGTCATCACCACGAACGAGGAACGCGAGCTTCCACAGGCGTTCCTGCGTCGCTGCGTGGTGGTGTGGCTGGATCATCCTGACGCCGACGGCCTCGTCGCCATCGCCAGGTCCCACCTCGACACCTACGAGGGTGGGATGAGCAAGGCAGACGAGGACCTGGCCTTCGAACTGGCGGCCGCGGTGGTGGAGCTGCGCGCGGAGATGGCGCGGGAGGCGGCCCGCCCACCGAGCACGGCGGAGTTCCTCGACGCGTTGCGGGCATGCCGCAGGCTCGGCATCACGACGAACAGCCCGGAATGGCAGGAACTTCGCGACATGGCCCTCGTCAAACAGCAACCGAACTGATGGCGCCCCGGGTGTGGCTCGGTGACCTGCTGCGCGCTGTCGCGGCGGGTGCGCCACCGCGTCGTGCCGCAGAACTGCTCGGTTTGGTCGCGGAGGCGGCGCCCGCGCCCGCGGTCGCCGAACTCGTCGCCGCCGAGCAACCGCGGGCAACTCCGCCGCCGCCCCCGGACTCGGTGGCGAAGCCGAGAGCCGAGCCTCCCGCAGCCGAGGAGGAACCGCCGCCTCAGGCCATCCCGATGCTCCCGGAGTCGTCGACCCTGCCCCTGCGCGAGACCGACTGGTCACCGTTGC
The DNA here is from genome assembly GCF_021056325.1 of Lentzea sp. CC55. Lineage (NCBI taxonomy): Bacteria > Bacillati > Actinomycetota > Actinomycetes > Pseudonocardiales > Pseudonocardiaceae > Lentzea > Lentzea sp. CC55. Next base: position 670,543 of record NZ_JAJCXE010000056.1, read on the forward strand.
CGTCGCTGCGGTTGCCGGAGGACGACCAGTCCCCGAGACCGACACCGCTGCTGGCGCCCAGGACCGCTGCGGCAGTGCTGCATGCCGTGCTCGCCACTTTCGCCGCAGATGGCGACCCCGATGTCGAGGCCATCACCCGGTCATGGGCACAGGCGAAACCACTGCGAACGTTGCCGATGAAGCCCCGCGCCACATTGCGTTTCGGCGTGCAGGTGCTCGTGGACACGGGTGAAGGAATGCAGCTCTTCGCGAACGACCAGCGTGACCTCGTGGCTCGCATCCGCTCAGTCGCGGGTGCCGAGAACGTTCGCCTGCTGTACTTCTCCGACGTGCCGAGCCGCGGTGCGGGCCCAGGGGGCCGTCGTACGTGGCGTCTGTACGAACCGCCCAGCACCGGCAGCCGTGTTCTGCTGATCTCGGATTTCGGCATCGGCGGCCCGCGGTTCCACCACCGCCGCAGCACGACGGCCGAGTGGCGGGCGTTCCTCGCGGCGGTGCGCCGCGCGGGCTGCTCACCGATCGGTCTGGTGCCGTACCCACCTTCTCGATGGCCCGCCTGGCTCGCCTCGTCGTTGCCGTTGCTCTTGTGGGATCGAAGCACCACTGTCAGCCGCGCCTCAGTGGCGGTGCGCCGTGGTTGAGCCGTATGAGAGCCTCGCGACGGCGCTGAGTGTGGCGGTGCGCATCGAACCGGAACTCATCCGGGCTGTGCGGGTCGCGCTGTTCCCGCGGTTCGACGTGTCCGCCGAGGCTGATCTCTGGTTCAGCCCCCTGGTGCAGTCACGCGGCCCGCATGGCATCGTCTTCGATCACGATGCCTCAGCGCGTCTTCGCGCCGCGTTGGCATCATGGCTGCGCACCGCCCCTCCAGACGATCCCGTGCACCGTCTCGGCGACATCATCTCTTCCGTCCACGAGCGGCTTTCTCCCGCACTCGCGTTGGAGGAACGCGTCACCTGGCTCGCGGTCACCGGCCGCGAGGACAGCATCGACGCCGAGCTCCAGCCCGCGCTGAAGGCCCTGGTGCGGGAGAACCGGACCGGCGTCGCCGACTGGTTCGTCGCGGCCTGGCACCGCTTGCCGCAGAACGCCCGTCAGACCGTCACCGCGTGGAAGCTCGCCCAGGTCGCCCGGCCTGACCTGCACAGCTCCGCACCTCCGCTCAGCCTGCTGCACGACCTGGGCGACCTCGATCTCGCCGACATCCTGTCCATGCTCCCCGATGCCCGTTTGTTGGTGCACCGCACCATGAACACGCTGGAGATCGGCGACTTCGAGGCTGTCGCCGGCACCGTGGGGATCTTGGTCCCCGACACTGACCCACGGCTGCTGACCATCGGCTCGAAGACCGCATCCGTGCGGCGGGGGACCAGCGCTCGGATCACGGTCGACCCCGGCGCTCTGCAGGTGACCACGGCACGTGGCGTGGTCTACGAGATCGCCGCGCCTCCTCCCGCCCGCGGGCTGTTCCTGGTGGCGGGTAACAGCACCACCCCGAACCTCACCATGCCCGGCGGCGGGTACGAGACGCGGAAGGTGCTGACTCCGGTACCGGAGGACGACAGGGCCGGGGTGCTCGATGATCTCGCAACCACCGGCGCGAGCGGCGGGCCACTGGTGATCTGCTGGCAGGGACCGGAGGAGCCGCAACAGGGTCTTTCCGCGCTGGATCTGATGCGCGCCTACCACGACGCCGGCGGCACCCAGTTGCTCCTGTTGCTCCAGACCCCGAGCCTCTCGTGGCCCACACTCCCCGAGGAGTTGTGCGGCAACACCCCCGACGGTGCCTGGACCGCTGTGGCGGTCAAGCCGGTGGACGCCGGGGAACCGCTCGCCCTCGCGTTGATCAGACTGCTCGGCAGCGGACCGTCGACTGCGGTGGGACGACGCCGGTGGCCGGAGAGGAACGAGCGCCTCTCCGGCCGGGATGTGCTGACCGCGCTGGTGGTGGAGGCAGGCGATCCCGAACCCGCCATCGCCGAGAACGCGGGGCAGCCCCTGCCTATGTTCCACAACCCGCTGCACGGGCGGACCGCACCGGAAGCCACAGTCACGCCGTGGTTCGACATCAGTGCCGAGATCGACGAGGTGGTCCGGTGGGCACGGGATCGAATGGGCCGCGTGCTGGTGATAACCGGCGGTCGCAACAGCGGCAAGACCACGATCCTCGACGTCGTCGGACGGGAGACGTCCTTCACGCTCGCGACCGACAGCGCCCTCGACTCGTTGGCCGCGTACACCCCCTCCCCCGGGGAACAGGTCATGATCGACGACCTCGACGCGCGCGAAGATCCTCGGTGGCCGGAGGAGATCATCCGCCACAGTCGCGGAGGTGTGCGTTTCATCGTGACGTTGCGCCGCCATTCGCCGTTGATCGATCAGTTGGCCGCCTCCGCCTCGGTGACCGTCATCGACTTGGACGACCTGCGTGCGCACGTGGTTCGCCGGCTGTTCGGGGTCACCCCCCACATGTCCGCGGAGGAGATCGCCACCTTCCTGGTCGACACGGAAGCCATGTCCCCCGCCCTGGTGCGACGCACGACGAGGGAGCTTCGCGAGCACCCCGTGTCGACTCGTCCTGACAGCGACTGGCAGCGAGAGGTGCTGGGTGTGCTGTACTCGGCTTTCGACAAGGACCTGCGTGACGACGGCACAGCGCGTTTGCTGCTGAGCGCGCTGGCTTGGGCGCACGGCACAGGAATGCCCATGGCCGAATGGCTGGCATGCGCACACGCGGTTCATCCGAGCAGCGGAATTTCCGTCACCGAGAAGGACGCAAGGGCCGCGCTGCGCGACTTCGGCCACTACGCGTCGAGCAACATCAGAGGACACCGGCTCGCAAACCGGAATCTCGCCGCCTACCTCAAGTCGTCGGCGGACCACGAGGCAGCTCAGCGGATCTTCCGGGCTCTCGCCGACCTCGTACCGACCTGGGGAACACCGGACAACTACCTGCGGCACCGGTTGCGCGACCACGCGATCGAGGTGGGCGCGGCAAGCCTGCCCAAGCTCCGCGAACTGGCGGAGTGGAACTCCGCGTGGCGAGCCGACGTCGGTTTCGTCGCTGCCGCGCTCGTGAACCGGACCACCGGCGCCGACCGCATCGCCCTCGCCCGAACCGCGGTCGAGGTGTACACGGAGATCGTCAACACCGATCGCAAGGCCACCACCGAACTCCGCACGGCACTCGAACTCCTGCAGGAGAGTCTCCGCGAGAACGGTCAGCACGAGGCGGCCGAGACGGTCTGGGGCGAGGCGCTCGGCAAGCTTCCGGCCAATGTCGCCGCCCTGCTCGAACGACGCACGAACCTGCCGCCGACGCCCAAGCCGCGAGGAATCAAGCCGAACGACCTCGTCGTCCTCGTTCCGGGTGTGAAGGACAACAACCTGCGTCTGCGGCGTTGGACGCCGCTGCCGGACGACCTCGGTGACGACAGTCCTCGCGGTGGCCCCGCTGACGCCGAACTGGACCCCGACGGCTACTTCCCGATGCTCGACCTGCTGCGCGGCCTCGGCTACACCGAGCGCCGCGGCAACCTCCTGCCGTTGCCCTACGACTGGCGCCTCTCCCACCGCCGCATCGGCGAACTGCTGGGTGAACGAGTCGAGGACGCCCTGTCGGTCTGGCGCCGGAAGTACCGCGGCAACATGTTCGCCGGAGTCGTGTTCATCTGCGTGACCACAGGTGGCTTACCCGTGCGCTGGTACGTCGAACGCTGTGGTGGCGCCCGCATCACCAACGGCGTCATCACCATCGGCACCCCTGTCCAGGGTTCGGTTCGCGCGCTGGAGAAACTGGTGAACGGCACCTGGCAGCGCGGCACCGCCGACTTCTGGCGCAGCCTCCCGTCGAGCTACCAGGCCCTGCCCGTCTACGACTGTGTCCACCAGAACGGCGGCTTGGTGCCCCTCGCCGACGCCGCTGTGCCAGGTCTCGATCCTGGCCGGGTGGCGGACGGCGTCGAGTTCCTCAACGACCTGATCGCCGCGGAGAACGCCCGGCCGGAGAGTCTGAGCACCTCTCACGCCGTGATCGGAGTCCGGCTCGGCACTCCGACCACGGCAAGGATCACGGAGGACAGGATCGAAGTGCACGACGAATCCGGGCCGCAGGGCGGCGCCGGCGATTCCCACGTCCCCGAGTTCGCCGCCAAACACCCCGGCGTGGACCCGGTCGCTCGAGTACAGGTCACACATGAACTGCTGCACCGCGACCCGGATGTGCTCGCAGCACTCGCAAAGCTCCTCAAGGCCGCACCGGTCGCACCGGTCACACGTCGGTCCGGTGACATCGCCGGTGGCGTTTGACCGACAGCAGGAAACAGGCCCACCCGTTGACCCCCACCTGGACGTGGGCGGCCGGCGCCTTGCTGTCGCGGATGCCGACGCCGGTGGCGACTTCGACGCAGGCGCTGGCGTTCGCGCTGTAGGTGCTCTTGTGCCACGCGGCCATCGAGGTCTCCTCACGTCAGCAGCTTCTTGATCAGCTCCCTCGATTGTTCCGCATCCAGGGCGACGAGTTCGAGCCCTTCGACGATCCGCCGGTACGCCTTGACCGCGCCGGGGGACTCGATGATCAGACTGGAGTTCTCGCTCTCCAGGAACACGGCGTCGTCGTACCTGGCGAAGGTCAGCATGTCGAACGACCCGGCCATGCCCGCGTGCGCTCCGACCCCGAGCGGCACGACCCTGAGGTCGATGCTCGGCCTGGCGGCCAGCTTGTCCAGGTGCAGCAACTGCTCGCGCATCACCCCCGGCCCGCCGACCTCGTTCAGCAACACCGGTTCGGCGATGAAGAAGCACGCCTGCAACCCGCTGCGGAACGCCTCCTGCCGCAAAGCCCGCGCCGCCACCCGCGCGTCCCGCTCGTCGGCGGGCACGTTCACGCAGGCGGCCAGCACAGCGCGGGTGTAGTCCGAGGTCTGCAACATCCCGTGCAGCAACATCGTCTGCCAGCTGACCAGCCTCTCCGCGAGGCGCTCGTGCTCGACCAGCGTCCTGGGGCTGATCGGCGCGCAGACGCCGTGGTCCTGCCACCAGCCCTTCACGCCGGTGCCGGGGAAGAGCGACATCAGGTGGTCGCGTTCCGCCTGAGGTGTCCGGCAGACGCCCAGGAGCAGCGCCAGCTCCAGTTCGGTCGAGCCGCCCTTGCCGTTCACGAGGTCGGAAAGCTTCGCTTCCTGCCATCCGAGGAGTTCGGCGACAGCGCGTGAAGTCATTCCCGTGGCGGCGATGGCCGCGCGGAGGCCGTCCCCGAACTCACGGCCTCTCACAGTGGAGAATCTTTTCGGCATGGCGAGTACCGTAGACCGTTCACCACCATTCCAGAACGTTTGACCGCAACACAACCCAAAAGGGCGTTAGCTTGGACCACTTCCAAGTCGCACAATGACCTGGTGAGATTTCGTTGGACGCCCCACGGGGGGCTGCGTCACGCCATCCCGGACGACCTGACCTGGGGACAGGCCGTCGAGACGTTGTGCGGCGATCCGTTCATCCCGCAGCAGATAGGCCTGTGGCGCGACAAGAACGTGTGGCCGACCTGCCGGGACTGCGACGGCATCTGGCGCGAGAGCGAGGGGATCCTGCCATGGCCGCGGAAATCCTGACGGAAGACCTTCTGCGCGTATCTCTTCAACGCCTCTCGCGTGAGGTGGTGAAGACTTATCCACAGTTTGGCGAGATGCTCGCACAAAATATGTTGCGCACATGCGGACTGATTCCCGACCTCGAGCGCGCAGCGCACTATAGGGAGTTGGGCACGCTTCTCATCGACCTCGGCCGGCTGTACCTCGCCGAGGCCGAGGAGCTGTCCACGGTGCAGGCGCCGCCCACTTGAAGTCCGGTGTCGTCACGATCGCGCGGCCGCTGGTGCCGGACTCGTGAGCCGGCGTCGCCGGGCCCTGCCCACCGGCGGCCGGGCCGGTCCCGCGGGGAGCGCCGGGCGGGGTGACGAGGGGCGGGGCGTGGATCGTCGGGCGGATCCGCACCGGTCCGGTCTAGGTTCCAGGGCGTGACGAGACGTGCGCTTGCCGTGATCATCGCCGCTGTCCTGATCGCGCCCGTTCCCCCATCCCACGCACGGGCCGGCGACGGGCGCATCGTGACCGACCACGTCGAGAGACCGGTCGCGCCGGGCGTCACGCTCAGCTCGTTCGACTTCTACGAGCCGGGTGGCTGGGTCCGCGGTGACGCCCTCGCGGTCGACCTCACGCGAACGCGGGTCGGGTACGTCGACCCCGGCACCGTCGCGCAGGCCGCTCCCCTGTCCCGGCAGGCCCCGCGTGCCGTCGCGGCGGTCAACGGGGACTTCTTCGACATCGACAACTCCAACGCGCCCGAAGGTGTCGGCATCCAGGACGGCCGCCTCCGGAAGTCCGGCACCGGACGGGCGGCCGGGATCGACGCGGCGGGCGTCGGCAGCGTCATGGAGACCTTCTTCGAAGGCACGCTCAACGGCACGCACAAGCTGACACAGCTCAACAGCGCGCGGATCGACCCGGACGGCATCGGGGTCTTCAACCCGTTGTGGGGCACGTACAGCAGAGCGCGCGCCACGCAGGGTTCGGCGAACACGGCCGAGGTGATCGTCAAGGACGACGTCGTCCAGAAGGTCCAGAGCCCGAGCGCGGAGCCCGTCGAGGGGTACGCGCTGGTGGGCCGCGACAGGGGCGCGGACGTGCTCCGGGCGTTCGAGCCCGGGGACAGGGTCACCGTGGACTACCGCAGCCGCACGAGCAACGGCAGCGAGCCCAGGACCGCCATCGGTGGCCGGCAGCTGCTGGTGGACGGCGGCAGGAACGTCGCACCGGCCGACGCGGTGCACCCGCGCACGGCGGTCGGGTTCTCGCGGGACGGCAGGAAGATGTTCCTGCTGACCGTCGACGGGCGGCAGAGCGAGCACCTCCCCGGCCTCGACCTGCGCGACCTCGCCGACGCCATGGTCGAGCTCGGTGCGCACAACGCGCTGAACCTCGACGGCGGTGGCTCGTCGACGATGCTCGCCCGCGCGCCCGGCACCACGGTGCTCGAGGTGGTCAACACGCCGTCGGACGGCGGCGAGCGCCCGGTCGCGAACGGCCTCGCGCTCTACGCGCCGGCCGGGTCCGGGAACCTCACCGGGTTCGACGTGCGGACCGTGAGCAGGCGCGTCTTCCCCGGCCTGTCCCGCAGGCTGACCGTGCGCGGCCACGACGAGACGTTCGGCCCGGCCGGCGACAACCGGCACGTCACGCGCGCAACGGGTGGATGGGCGGTCGGCGACACCTTCCACGCGGCGCCGCACCCGGGACGTGCGTCGTTCACCGCCTCGCGCGGCCGCACGAGCGCGACCACCGAGCTGACCGTGCTGGGCGAGCTGCGGCGGCTCGCGCCGGAGAGCCCCCGGGTCAGCCTGGCCGAGGGCGAGAGCAAGCCGTTGCGGATCAACGGTTTCGACGCCAGGGGGTTCAGCGCGCCGCTGGAGCGCGCCGACCTCGACCTCCGCTACGACCGCGAGGTCGTCGAGGTGACGCCGGACCTGCGGATCAGGGCGCTCAAACCCGGCGCGACCACGGTCAGCGCGCGGGCACGGGGCGCGGAGACCCAGGTCGCCGTCACGGTCGGCGCCACCGACGAGCCGATCGCCACCTTCGACGACGCTCCACAGTGGACTTTCGGCTCCGTCCGCGCCACCGGCGGGGTGGCACCGGCTCCGGACGGCCACACCGGGCAGGGGCTGAGGCTGAGCTACGACTTCACGCGATCCACCGGCACGCGCACGGCGTACGCGGTCCCGCCGAAGCCGTTGCAGGTCCCCGGGCAACCGCTCTCACTCGCCGCGCAGGTGCGCGGCAGCGGCAAGGGCGAGTGGACGGCGTTCACCGTCGTGGACTCGGCGGGGCGGTCGCGGCCGCTCTACGGCCCGCACATCACCTGGGACGGCTGGCAGCGGATCGAGGTCGCGGTGCCTCCGGAGCTCGAGTTCCCCGTACGGGTCACGAGGTTCACCACGATCGAGACCAAGGCGGACCGCTCGTACACCGGTGAGGTGCTCGTCGACGACATCGTCGCGCGGGTGCCACCGCCGGTCGCCCTGCCCCCCGTCCCGGACCTGCGCGAGGACGTGATCGGCCCTGCGGAGGGCTGGACGTTCGCGGTCGTCTCGGACGCCCAGTTCGTCGCGCGCGACCCGGACGGCGAGCTGGTCAGGGCGGCCCGCCGCACGTTGCGCGAGGTCAGGGCGTCCGGCGCGGAGTTCGTGGTGGTCAACGGCGACTTCGTCGACGAGGCGTCCCCCGCCGACCTGCGGCTGGCGCGCAGGGTGCTGACCGAGGAGCTCGGCGACTTCCCCTGGTACTACGTGCCGGGCAACCACGAGGTCATGGGTCCCGGCACGATCGACAACTTCCGCCGCGAGTTCGGCGTCACCCACCGCGCGTTCGACCACCGGGGCACCCGGTTCGTGCTGCTCGACTCGTCGACCGGGACGCTGCGGGGCGGCGGCTTCGAGCAGGTGCGGATGCTCCGGACCGCGCTGGACACCGCTCAGGGCCAGGTCGTCGTGATGATGCACCACCCGCCGCGCGACCCCACGCCCGCGCGCACCAGCCAGCTCGCCGACCGGATGGAGGCGGACTACTTCGAGCGACTGCTGTCCGAACGCGACGGACCGACGGCGTTCATCGGCGGCCACGTGGGAGGGTTCTTCGCCTCTACTGTGGACGGTGTTCCGCACGTGATCAACGGCAACTCCGGCAAGGCACCCGCGGAGGCGGACGGGTTCACCGGCTGGACGCTCGTCGGCGTCTCGGACAGCGGCGTGAGGGCCGAGGTCCGGCCCCACGTGGACGCGCTGCGGCTCGCCGCTCCCGCGAGCCTGCGCCCCGGTGAGGCGAAACCGCTTGCGGCCACGGTGAATCAGGGTGCTCGAACCGTTCCGGTGGGATATCCGATGGGCGTGGTGTGGGAAGGGTCACGCGAGCTGCACGTCGGCGGGCAGGACGGCATCAGGCCGTGGCACGTCGCGCGGCTCGACCCGGACACCGGCGTGCTCACCGGGATAAGGCCTGGTCAGGTCACGGTCTCGGTTCGCCTCAACGGGGTGGCGGCCGCGGCGGACGTCCGCGTCGGGCCGCGGGAGGCCGCCTGAGCCGGTCTGGGTGAGTGCGGTGTGAGGCGGTGGGGGAAGATACTCCCCATGACCACCGCCGACAACGGTTTCGCCGACCTGGGGCTGCGGCCCGACATCCTCAACGCACTCACCACGCTGGGCTACGAGGAGCCGACGCCGATCCAGAGCGAAGCGATCCCGCCCCTGCTCGCGGGCAACGACCTGCTGGGCCAGGCGGCCACCGGCACGGGCAAGACGGCGGCGTTCGCGCTGCCGCTGCTCGAGCGCGTCGCCGACCGGATCGGCAAGGGCGAGAAGCCGCTGGCTCTCGTCCTCGCGCCGACCCGCGAGCTCGCCGTGCAGGTGTCCGAGGCGGTCCACCGCTACGGCCGCCACCTGGGCACGCGCGTCCTCCCGATCTACGGCGGCCAGCCGATCGGCCGCCAGCTGCGCGAGCTGTCCCGCGGCGTCGACGTGGTGGTCGCCACCCCGGGCCGCGCGATCGACCACCTGCAGCGCGGCACGCTGCAGCTGAGCGACCTGCAGGTCGTCGTGCTCGACGAGGCCGACGAGATGCTCGACATGGGCTTCGCCGAGGACATCGACGCGATCCTCACCGAGACCCCGACCGACCGGCAGACCGTGCTGTTCTCCGCCACGATGCCGCCGCGCATCGACCGCATGGCCAAGAGCCACCTGCGCGAGCCGGTGCTGATCCAGATCGAACGCGAGAAGACCGAGCCGGGCGAGGCCCCGCGCGTGCGGCAGACCGCGTACCTGGTGCGCCGCGAGCACAAGCCCGCCGCCCTCGGCCGCGTGCTCGACGTCGAGTCGCCGACCGCCGCCGTCGTCTTCTGCCGCACCCGCGACGAGGTCGACCAGCTCACCGAGACGCTCAACGGCCGCGGCTACCGCGCCGAGTCGCTGCACGGCGGCATCAGCCAGGAGCAGCGCGACCGCGTCATGTCCCGCCTGCGCTCCGGCACCGCCGACCTGCTGGTGGCCACCGACGTCGCCGCCCGCGGCCTCGACATCGAGCAGCTCACGCACGTCGTGAACTACAACGTCCCGTCCGCCCCCGAGGCGTACACGCACCGCATCGGCCGCGTGGGCCGCGCCGGCCGTGAGGGCGTCGCGATCACCCTGGTCGAGCCGCGCGAGAACTCGCTGCTCAAGACCATCGAGCGCGTCACCAAGACCAAGATCCCGATGGAGAAGGTCCCGACGGTCGCCGACCTGCGCGCCCGGCAGCTGGAGCTCACCCGCTCGTCGCTGCAGGAGTCGCTGATGGAGGACGACCTGTCGCGGTTCCGCGTCGTCGTCGAGACCCTGGCCGACGAGTTCGACGTCATGGACATCGCCCTCGCCGCCGTGAAGCTCGCCCACGAGGCCTCCGGTGCCGCCGCCGACGAGGAGGAGATCCCGGAGGTCCGCCCGCGCGAGGACCGCCCGCGCCGCGACGGCGCCCCGGCCGGCCCGCGCCGCGAGCGCCGGGGCCCGTCCGAAGGCATGACCAGGCTGTTCCTGGGCGCCGGCCGCTCGTCGGGCATCCGGCCGCAGGACATCGTCGGCGCCATCACCGGCGAGACGAACCTGAAGGGCCGCGACATCGGCGCGATCGAGATCGCCGACCGGTTCTCGCTCGTCGAGGTGCCGGGCCCGTCCGCGAACGAGGTGATCGAGCAGTTGCGCGACGCCACGATCAAGGGCAAGCGCGTGACGATCCGCCGCGAGCGCCAGCCGCGCTAGTGCCGTGTGCGAAGGGCCCCTCCGGACGAGTTCGGAGGGGCCCTTCGCGCTTTCCGGGAACGAGCGCGGTTCGAGCCTCAGGCCTTGCGCGCCTCGACCAGGAACCGCGTCGAAGTGCACACGAACTCGCCGTGCTCCTCGATGTGCCGGTGCATCTCCAGCAACCGGTCCCGATACCCCTCCACGGTGAACCCCGGCACCGTCCACAACACCTTCCGCAGGAAGTGCACCACCGCGCCGACGTCGAAGAACGCCACCCGCAACGACACCGGCTCCAACCGCAGCACCTCCAGCCCGGCGGCCTCCGCCTCCGCACGAGCGACGGCGACACCGCGAGCCTCACCCACCGGCTGCGGGCCCATCATGAAGTCCGTCAGCTCACGATTGGTCCCGGCCCCGATCTGCTGCGAGAAGTAGGTCCCGCCGGACCGGAGGACCCGCGCGATCTCCACCCAGGGCGTCACCACGGGATGCCGGCTGATCACGAGGTCGAAGGACGAGGACCGGAACGGCAGCGGACCGGCGTCCGGCGCCTGCACCACGAGAGGCAGACGCCGGGCAGCGACGGCGGCGTTGGGCGGCCAGGACTCGGTGGTGGCCATCACCGGCGGCAGGACCGGCGCGGACGCCGTGACCTCTCCCCCGCCGGTCTGCAGGTCCAGCGCGGACGTCACGTCACGCAGCCGCGCGGCGATCAGGGACGCGTACCCCCACGGCGGGCGTTCCTCGGTGGCGCGGCCCTCGAACCAGGAGAAGTCCCAGCCCTCCAGCGGCACCGCGGCCCCCTCGGCCACCAGCTCCTCGAAAGTCCCCATGGACGACATGCCACCACAGGTGCGCCGGGGACGGCGACCGAAAATGGCGGCACCCGCTCCGGCGCGCAGAGACGCCGCGTCCCTGGTCCGTCTCGCGCGCGGCAGAGCGGGTGCCGCAGGGAATTACAACGACCGAACGGCCGCTTGGTTACGCCCGGAGGCGGTACGCCCGCAGGACCGTTTGGCCCACCGAGTTGCCGTCGGTGTCACGGGCGACCACCCGTAGCGACACGTGACCGCCGGCCTTCCCACCAGGAGGAACGAGCGACTTCACGGGCACCCGGTTGAGGCCGTCGTCGAACGACGCGGAGGCCTGGAACTCACGCACAGTGCCCGACTGACGCGACGCGGTGAACTTCACCGGCATCGGCACACCGGCCTTCCAGCTGTTGCGCAGGTCGACCGGCAGCGAGTGGTCGGCCTCCGCCAACGGCAGCCGGGGTGAACCTCTCCACCCCAGGGGACTCCGGACCCGGTGTGGAGGTCGCATCACGCTCCGCGATAGGTGCCGAAGCTCCAGCGGTTGCCCTCGGGATCGGCGACCGTGAAGCCGCGCGAGCCGTACTCCTCGTCGCGCAGGCCGCGGACCTCCACGGCACCACGGGCCAGGGCTCGGGCGTACAGCTCGTCGGGCCGGTCGGTCACGACGTAGGCGGAGCCGGCGCCCGGCTTCGTCGCCTCGACCTCGCCGGCGGACCGGACGGCCGACCCCAGCATGACGCCACCGCCCTCGGGCCAGACCATCTCGCAGTGCACGACCTCGCCGTCGGCCTCGCCGGGCACGACGAGGTGTTCGGTGAAGCCGAACGCCTCCACGAGGAAGCGGACGGCGGCGGGAGCGTCCTGATAGGACAGACAGGGCCAGCAGGTGGGTGCGGGTGTGCTCATGGGAGCAACTCTGCGCCCCGGCCACCCTCGCTGCCTTGTACGAATGGAAGCTCGGTCGCGATCCACTCCGTCGGGGTCGCTCCGCACAACGCCCGCCAGTCGCGGTTGAAGTGCGCCTGGTCGGTGTAGCCGCAGGCAGCGGCCACCTCGGTGAGTGTGGGGCGCCGCTCGCCGCGCAGCATCCGGTTCGCCCGCTCGAACCGCAGGACCCGGCTCAGGACCTTGGGCGTCAGCCCGTACTCGGCCGCGAACCGCGCGCTGAGGTGCTGCCGGCTCCACCCGACCTCGGCCGCGATCTCGCCCACCCCGGCCCCCGCCGCGAGCCGCTGCCACGCCCACGCCACCTCGACCCGCTGCTCGACCGGCCGCACGAGTCCGCCGAGCAGCAGGTCCAGCAGCGCGAACCGGTCCGTCCACGTCGCTGCGCCCTGCAGCCGTTCGCGCAACTCGGCGGCCGGGGCGTCGAGCGCGTCGAGAGCGACCGTCACGCCCGACAGCTCACCGGCGGGCATGCCGAAGAACGCCCGCATCCCGAGCGGCGTGAGGTCGCACTGGACGCCGTGCTGGAACCCGTCGTGGCTGATGATCACGGCCTCGTCGTGCAGCCCGCCGCAGAGCGCGGCGAACCGGCCGCCGGCGAGGTCGACCGTGCCGTCCAGCGTCACGACGAGGGTGAGCGAACCCGACGGCAGGCCGCGGTGGACGCCGGGCTCGGTGCGCATCCGGTATCCGGAGTACCGCGTCACGAACGGCCGCAGCCGCGGGTGCGGCCGGCCGACGACGTGCTGGACGTCCACGTTCCCGATGTTAGAACAGCTCTCCCAGCACGAGCAGCCCCGCGCCCACGGGCACCAGCTCCGGCCCGTACGACGTGACGCTCACGTCCACATCGGGCATCGCCCGCAGGTACAGCTCCGGCGACCCGAGCACCTTCCGCCCACTCAGGACGATCTGTTCGAGGTCCAGCAGCTGCACCAGGTTCGCCACGGCGGCGCCGAGCACCCGTGCCGCCTCGACCCCCGTGGCGGCCGCGTGGACCGCCTCGACGCACCCGCGCCGCCCGCACACGCACAGCGGCCCGTCGAGCTGGATCGTGGTGTGCCCGAACTCGCCCGCCCCCGACCGGGCACCGCGGTGGACCTCGCCGCCGAGCAGCAACCCGACGCCCAGGCCGGTGCCGACGAACACCAGCGCCGCGTCCCGCAGAGGCCGCCGCCACGCCTCGGCGAGCACGGCCGCGTTGGTGTCCTTGTCGATGACGACCGGCAGCCCGAGCCGGTGCTCGGCGAGCGCCTTCAGCGGGACGGCGTCCCAGCCGGGCAGGCCGTTCGGCGACACCACGCCGTCGCGGTGGTCGAGCGGGCCGGCGATGCCGATGCCGAGCCCGAGCACCTGCTCCCCGGCGCAGACGAGCGGCTCCAGCGCGTCCAGGACGTCGGCCGGCGAGAACATCGGCGCGAGCGGCACGGCCGACGCCGACACCACCTCGCCGGTCAGGTCGAGCTCCACCACCCGCAGCTCGTCGCGGTCGACGTAGGCCCCGTACGCGTGCGCGCCGTCCGGCACGAGTCGCAGGGACATCCGGGGCTTGCCCCGGCCGCCGTCCCGCACGGCACCGGTCTCCTCCAGCAGGCCCGCGGCCATGAGCCTCGCCACGATCTTCGAGACCGCCTGCGGGGTGAGTCCCGTCCTCTCGGCGAGGGAAGCCCTGCTCGAAGCCCCGGAGCGGACCAGGCCGAGCACCGTCCGGTCGTTGTGCGAGCGCAGCGAGGTGAGGTCCACGCTCGCAATTATTCAACAGCGTTGCTTTAATCGGAAGCATGACTCGAGTCGGACTCCTGGGCTACGGCATAGCGGGGCGGGTCTTCCACGCCCCGCTCATCTCCTCGACCGAGGGCATGGACCTCGTCGCGATCGTCACGGCGAACCCCGGACGGCAGGCGCAGGCCCGCGCCGCCCACCCGGACGCCGCGATCGTCACCGCCGACGAGCTGTTCGAGCTGGACCTCGACCTGGTCGTCGTCGCCACCCCGAACAGGACGCACGTCGAGTACGCGCGCAGGGCGATCGAGAAGGGCGTCGCGGTCGTCGTCGACAAGCCGGTCGCGCCGACCTCCGCGCAGGCCGGGGAGCTGGTGGCCGCGGCGGAGGCCGCCGGGGTGCCGTTGACGGTGTTCCAGAACCGCCGCTGGGACAGCGACTTCCTCACCGTGCGCGAGATCGTGGGCAAGCTCGGCGAGGTCCGGCGGTTCGAGTCCCGCTTCGAGCGCTGGATCCCGGAGATCTGGGACAACTGGCGCGAGTTCGGCGATCCCGGGGAGGCAGGCGGCCTGCTCTACGACCTCGGCGCGCACCTCGTCGACCAGGCGCTGCAGCTCTTCGGACCGGTGAAGAGCGTTTACGCGGAACTGGACCGGCGCCGTCCCGGTGCGCAGGTGGACGACGACGTGTTCGTGGCGCTCACGCACGAGAACGGCGTTCGCTCCCACCTGTGGGCCAACGCGCACGCGGCGCACCACGGACCCCGGTTCCGCCTGCTCGGCAGCGAGGGCGCGTTCGAGATCAGCGGCCTGGACGGGCAGGAGGACGCGCTGGACGCGGGCCGCCGCCCGACCGGCGCCGACTGGGGCCGGGAGGACCGCACCGGACGACTCGGCGTCCTGGACGAGTCGGCCGAGGTCGCCGTCGAACCCGGTGCGTACCAGAACTTCTACGCCGAGGTCCAGGCCGGCCGCGTTCCCGTCGACCCGAGGTCCGCGGTGGACGCGCTGCGGGTCATCGAGGCCGCTTTCCTGTCCGCACACGAGAACCGGGTGGTGACCCTGTGAGCCCCACGAGCGAAGAGCTCCTCGCCCAGGAACGACGTCTGCAGTTCAGCCGCTTCGGCAACGACGTCGCGATCGACCTCGGGCTGCACCTGCTCGGCGCCGCCCGCGAGCAGGGCCTGCCGATCGCGATCTCGGTGCAGCGCAACGGGCACCGCCTCTTCCACGCCTCACTGCCCGGCACCGCGCCGGACAACGACCGGTGGCTGGAGCGCAAGGCCCGCGTGGTCGAGCTGTTCGGCCACAGCTCGTTCTACGTCGGCACGCAGTTCCGCGAGAAGGGCACCACGTTCGAGGCGCAGTCGCACCTCGCCCCGGACCTGTACGCGGCGCACGGCGGCGTCTTCCCGGTGATCGTCCGCGGCACCGGGCCCGTGGGCACGGTCGGCGTGTCCGGACTGCCCCAGGCCGAGGACCACGAGTTCGTCGTCACCCAGCTGGAATCGTTCCTGAACACGCGCGAAGCGCACTAGCACGAATAGCCTTCGACACAAAATCGGACCACCGTTCCGATCTGTTCCCATCCACACGAACTCGTATTGACGCACACCACTCCGAGTGGATTCCCATCCACTCGGAGTGGTGGTGCATAGCAGTGGATGGCCGCTCGAAAATGTGCACGATCGAGTGGTCCTACTGAACCAAACGAGTGCTCTATTCCACAGCCGGGCGAATAGTCGCTGATCACTCGCCTGTAGATACAACGCCGCCTGACTACGACAACAGTTGCACGCTCCGTAGCACCACCAGGCGCAAACCACCCACCCGAATGTCGCCTTCTTGGCCCCTTCACAGCCGTCATTTGCGAGAACTAACGTCCTTTGCGGCCTTGTCGGATTGGTCCATTAGCGCAGTGAGATGGGTGGGTGCAGGTTGTGACTGTGACGGATTCTGACCTCCATGAGGGCCGTCAGCAGCTGAGTTTGGGTACGGCCGCCGCTCGTAATCTGGCCACGACCACCAAGTCCGTGCCGCAGATGCAGGGAATCAGCTCCCGCTGGCTGCTCAAGGTGCTGCCCTGGGTCCAGGCCTCCGGCGGTGCGTACCGCGTCAACCGGCGCCTCACCTACACGCTCGGGGACGGCCGGGTCTCCTTCAGCAACATCGGCGCCGAGGTCCGCGTCATCCCGATGGAGCTGACCGAGCTGTCCCTGCTCAAGGGCTTCGACGACGAGGCCGTGCTCACCGCGCTGGCCGGCCGCTTCACGCAGCACGAGTACGGCATCGGCGAGCTCATCGTCGAGAAGGGCCGCCCGAAGGACAAGATCGTCCTCATCGCGCACGGCAAGGTCGACAAGGTCGGCACCGGCGAGTACGGCGGGCAGACCGTGCTCGGCAACCTCGCGGACGGCGAGTACTTCGGCGAGACCGTGCTCGCGGGCCCGCAGGGCGAGTGGGAGTTCTCGGCCAAGGCCGTCACCCCGGTCACCGTCCTCACGCTGTCCTGGGAGGACTTCCAGGCGCTCAACGGCGAGGCCGGCGGCCTGCGCGCGCACATCCAGCAGACGTTCAACAACCGCAACAAGCCCCAGGACGAGCACGGCGAGGCCGAGATCGACCTGGCGTCCGGTCACGACGGCGAGCCCGTGCTGCCCGGCACGTTCGTCGACTACGAGCTCTCGCCGCGCGAGTACGAGCTGAGCGTCGCCCAGACCGTGCTGCGGGTCCACAGCCGTGTCGCGGACCTCTACAACAACCCGATGGACCAGGTCGAGCAGCAGCTGCGGCTCACGATCGAGGCCCTGCGCGAACGCCAGGAGCACGAGATCGTCAACAACCGCTCCTTCGGCCTGCTGCACAACGCGGACCTCAAGCAGCGCATCCACACCCGCTCCGGCCCGCCCACGCCGGACGACTTCGACGAGCTGCTGTCGATCGTGTGGAAGGACCCCGGCTACTTCGTCGCCCACCCGCGCACGATCGCCGCGTTCGGCCGCGAGCTCAACAAGCGGGGCCTCTACCCGCAGCACATCGACTTCAACGGCCAGCAGGTGCCGGCGTGGCGCGGCATCCCCGTGCTGCCGTGCAACAAGATCCCGATCTCCGACACCCGCACGTCGTCGGTGATGCTGATCCGCACCGGCGAGCAGAACCAGGGCGTCATCGGCCTGCACCAGACCGGCATCCCGGACGAGTACCAGCCGGGCCTGTCGGTGCGGTTCATGGGCATCAACGACCAGGCGATCATCAACTACCTGGTCAGCGCCTACTACTCCGCCGCGATCATGGTGCCGGACGCGATCGGCGTGCTGGAGCACGTCGAGCTCGGCCGCGAGGGCTAGCAGCGTTGGCCTCCTTCACCATGCCGGAGTTCTACGTGCCGCACCCGGCGCGGATGAACCCCCACCTCGAACGCGCCCGCGCCCACTCCACGCGGTGGGCGCGGGACATGGGGATGCTCGGCACCGGGGTGTGGACCGACGAGGTCCTCGCGGGTGACGACTACGGGCACATGTGCGCGTGGACCCATCCGGACGCGCCCGCGGAGGTCCTCGACCTCATCACCGACTGGTACGTCTGGGTCTTCTACTTCGACGACGAGTTCTTCGCGGAGTTCAAGCAGAGCAAGGACGTGCCGGGGGCGAAGGCCTACCTCGACCGGTTGCCCGCGTTCATGCCACCGGACGGCACCGGACCGTGGCCGGAGCCCCGGAACCCGACCGAACGCGGTCTCGTCGACCTGTGGCAGCGGACCATCCCGCTGATGTCGCGGGATTGGCGGCGCCGGTTCACCACGAGCACCCACAACCTGCTGCTCGAGTGCATGTGGGAGATCAAGAACATCGAGAGCGGCACGGTCGCCAACCCGATCGAGTACGTCGAGATGCGCCGCAAGGTCGGCGGTGCGCCGTGGTCGGCGAACCTGGTGGAGGTCTCCGAGGCAGCCGAGGTGCCCGCGTCCGTCGCGGGCACCCGCCCGCTGCGGGTCCTCTCCGACACGTTCTCCGACGCGATCCACCTGCGCAACGACATCTTCTCGTACGAACGGGAAGTGCTGCGGGAGGGCGAGAACTCCAACGGGGTGCTCGTGTTCGAGAAGTTCTTCGGCCACGACACGCAGACCGCGGTCGAAGCCGTGAACGCCCTCCTGACCTCGCGGCTGCACCAGTTCGAGAACACCGTCTTCACCGAACTGCCCCAGTTGTTCGCCGAGAAGGCCCTCGGCCCGGAGGAGCAGGCTCGCGTGCTCCGGTACGTGAAGGGCCTGCAGGACTGGCAGTCCGGCGGTCACGAGTGGCACCTGCACGCCGGTCGCTACACGAAGGCCGACGGCGGCGGGGCGGGCAACTCGGCGTTCTTCCGCACGATCCTGCGCGGGCCGACCGGTCTGGGCACGTCCGCGGCGTGGCCGGGGGTGGGCCGTGGTTGAGGTCCCGCGGTTCGACATGCCCTTCGCCGCACGGCTCTCACCGCACGTCGACCGAGTCCGCCGGCACACGAGGTCGTGGGTGCGGGACATGGGGATGCTCGGTGGCGTGCCGTGGACCGAGGCGTTCTACGACGCGGCCGACTTCGGCGGGTTCGGCCCCTTGACGCACCCGACAGCGTCGCTCGAAGACCTGAAGCACATCAACGACTGGCACACGTGGGGCTTCTACGTCACCGATGCGTTCCGCGAGGGGTTCCTGCGGCCGCGCGACGTCGTCGGGGGCAAGGCCTTCGTCGCGGGTCTCAAGTCGGTGCTGACCGGCGCCGGCTCGCCGATGCACCCGGCCGCAAAGGGTCTGGCCGATCTCGTCACGCGGTCCACTCTGGACGAGGAGGACCGTCATCACCTGGACGAGTTCCTCGACGCGTTGCTGTGGGAGCTGCACAACACCGCGCAGGGCCGGGTGCCGGACCCGATCGACCTGGTCGAGATGCGGCGCCGGTCGGTCGCCGCGGAGCTCTCCGCGAAGCTGGTCCGCGCGTCCGTCGGCGCCGAGCTGCCGGAAGAGCTGCTGCGCAACAGCACGATGAGGGCCTTGGTCGACTCGTTCGGCGACGTGCCCGCGTTGCGGCAGGAGATCGTCGGGTTCGACCACGTCTACGGCACCGGTGCGAGCACCACCGGCGCGGTGCTCGCGGTGCGGCAGTTCTTCGGCTGCGAGCTGCGGCAGGCCGTGTCGCTGGTGGCCGACCTGATCGCGGCCCGGCTGCGGCAGATCGGCACGATCCTCGGCGAGCTGCCGTCCCTCGCGGACGAGTACGGCCTCGACGCGGAGGCGAAGGCCGGGCTGCACCGCTACGCCGAGGCGCTCAAGTCGTGGCTCGCCGGCGAGCTGCTGTGGACGCAGAGGTCCGGCCGGTTCAGCTCCTCCCCCACCCCCGCCCGCAAGTCGTTCCACTCCCCGTCAGGACTCGGCACCGCCGCGGTCCTGGTTCGCTGAAACCAGATTGGCAGGACACGCAGTGACAGTTATCGATCCGGGCCTTGGGGTCGAGGACCAGCAGCTCAGCCTTTCCAGGGCGGCGGCGCGGAACCTCGCCACGACCACCAAGTCCGCACCGCAGATGCAGGGGATCTCGCCCCGCTGGCTGCTGCGCATGCTGCCGTGGGTCGAGGCCAAGGGCGGCGCCTTCCGGGTGAACCGGCGGCTGAGCTTCGCGATCGGCGACGGCCGCGTCACGTTCACGAGCGTCGGGTCCGAGGTGCGGATCGTGCCGCAGGAGCTGGCGGAGTTCAAGCTGCTGCGCGGGTTCGAGGACGAGGCGGCGCTGACGGCCGTCGCGAACCACTTCGAGCAGCGCGAGTACGAGCCGGGCGACGTGATCGCCGAACGCGGCACGCCGGTCGACGAGGTCATCGTCATCGCGCACGGCAAGGTCACCAGGACCGGCCGCGGCGAGTACGGCGACGAAGTGGTCCTCAGCACGATGGCAGACGGCGAGTACCTGGGCGACGAGCCCGTGCTGTCCGGCACCGACAAGAAGTGGACCTTCACCGCGCGCGCCCTCACGCCGACGACGGCCGTGGTGCTGAGCAGGGCGGCCTTCCGGCAGCTCGCCGACCAGGTGGACCCGCTGCGCGAGCACATCGCGCAGCAGCTGGCGCACCCGACGAACCCGGCCAACAAGCACGGCGAGGCCGAGATCCACATCGCGTCCGGCCACGAGGGCGAGCCGCCGCTGCCGCACACGTTCGTCGACTACGAGCTGCGGCCGCGCGAGTACGAGCTCTCGGTGGCGCAGACGATCCTGCGCGTCCACACCCGCGTCGCCGATCTCTACAGCCAGCCGATGGACCAGGTCGAGCACCAGCTGCGGCTCACCATCGAGGCGTTGCGGGAGCGGCAGGAGTCCGAGCTGATCAACAACAGGGAGTTCGGCCTCCTCGCGAACGCCGACCTCAAGCAGCGGATCAGCACGCGCTCGGGCCCGGTGACGCCGGACGACATGGACGAGCTGATCTCGCGGCGGCGCAACACCAGGCTGATCCTCGCGCACCCCAAGGCGATCGCGGCGTTCGGCCGCCAGCTCAACAACCGCGGCCTGTACGTGCCGACCGTCGAGGTCGAGGGCAAGCACCTGCAGTCGTGGCGCGGCATCCCGATCGCGCCGTGCGACAAGATCCCGGTCAACCAGAACGGCACCACGTCGATCATCGCGATGCGGCTCGGCGAGGAGAAGCAGGGCGTCATCGGCCTGCGCCAGACGGGCATCCCCGACGAGTACGAGCCGGGCCTGAACGTCCGGTTCATGGGCATCGACGAGCACGCGGTGCTCAAGTACCTGGTGTCGACGTACTACTCGGCCGCCGTGCTGGTGCCGGACGCGCTGGGCGTGCTCGAGAACGTGGAGATCGGTCTCTAGCCATGACAGCGGAGAGGACCGAACCACTCGCCGCGGGCAGGCCCGCGGACGAGGTGCTCGCGTGGAGCCGGGGCCTCGTGCTGCCGGCTCTGCGCAAGGCCGTGGACCAGTTGCCGGCGTCGATGCGCGCGATCGCGGAGTACCACCACGGATGGCGCGACGAGTACGGCAACCCGGTGCTGGAGAACGGCGGCAAGGCGATCCGCCCCGCGCTGGTGCTGCTGGCGGCGGAGGCCGTCGGCGGTGCCGCCGCCGACGCCGTGCCCGCGGCCGTGGCGGTGGAGCTGATCCACAACTTCTCGCTGCTGCACGACGATGTGATGGACCGCGACACGACCCGGCGCCACCGCGCCACGGCGTGGACCGTGTTCGGCGTCAGCGGGGCGATCCTGGCAGGGGACGCGCTGCAGGCGCTGGCCGTGGACGTCCTCGCGGGATCGGGGCATCCGCGTGCCCTGGAGGCGGTCCGGACGCTGGGTGACGCGACCGTGGCGTTGCTCGACGGGCAGGCGCACGACCTGGACTTCGAGAGGCGGTCGGACGTCGCGGTGGCCGAGGTCGAGCGGATGGCGCGCGGCAAGACCGGCGCTCTGCTCGGCGCTTCCACGGCGTTGGGCACGTTGTACGGCGACGGCACGGATCTCCAGGTCGAGGCGATGCGGGGGTTCGGCGCGGAGCTGGGCCTGGCGTTCCAGCACGTGGACGACCTGCTCGGCATCTGGGGCGACCCGGCGGTGACCGGCAAGGCCGTGCACTCGGACCTGGCGAACCGCAAGAAGTCACTGCCGGTCGTGCACGCGCTGACGGCCGGTACCGCCGCCTCCGCCGAGCTGGCCTCGTTGTACGCAGGCTCGCAGGAGATGGACCCGGAAACGCTTGCGCGGGCGGCGTCCCTGGTCGACGCGGCCGGTGGCCGGGCGTGGAGCCGGACGCAGGCCGACGAGCTGCACACGCGGGCACTGGTCCACCTCGGCGAGGCGTCGCCGACCGCGCGTGCGGCGGTGGAGCTCGGCACGCTCGCCCAGCTGGTCACCCACCGAGACCACTGAACCCTTCGTGAGAGGCGCTCGATGACGGAACACCCGCCGCGTTCGGTGCTGCTCGCCTCACCCCGGTCGTTCTGCGCCGGGGTGGAGCGGGCCATCGAGATCGTGGACCGACTTCTCGACCAGCGCGGCGGCCCCGTCTACGTGCGCAAGCAGATCGTGCACAACATCCACGTCGTGCGCTCTCTGGAGGCTCGGGGCGCCGTGTTCGTGGACGAGCTGTCCGAGGTGCCTTTCGGTGCCACGGCGGTGTTCTCCGCGCACGGCGTCGCTCCCGCCGTGCGCGCGGAGGCCCGGTTGCGGGATCTCGAGGTGCTGGACGCGACGTGTCCGCTCGTCGCGAAGGTGCACTCGGAGGCGCGGCGGTTCGCTGAACGCGGCGACACCATCGTGCTGATCGGGCACGCGGGGCACGAGGAGGTCGAGGGCACCCTCGGCGAGGCACCCGACCGGATGGTGCTGGTGGAGACCGTCGCCGACGTCGAGGCGCTGGAGATCGCCGGGCCGGTGTCGTACCTGACGCAGACGACGCTGGCCGTGGACGAGACGGCCGAGGTGGTCGAAGCGCTGCGGCGGAAGTTCCCGCAGCTGCGCGGGCCGGGCTCCGACGACATCTGCTACGCCACCACGAACCGGCAGATCGCCATCCGGGAGGTGGCGGCGCGGTCCGACCTGGTGCTGGTGGTGGGGTCGAAGAACTCGTCGAACTCGGTGCGGATGGTCGAGCTGGCCTCCCGCGGCGGCACCCCGGCGCACCTGATCGACGACGCCTCGGAGATCGACCCGGCCTGGCTGACCGGTGTGACGTCGGTGGGCCTGTCCGCGGGGGCGTCGGCGCCTCCCGGGCTCGTGGACGAGGTGGTCCGGGCACTGGAGGCACTGGGAACGGTGACGGTGTCGACGCACACGACGGCGACCGAGACGATCGCCTTCACGCTGCCCCTGGCGGTGCGCCGTGCTGGCTGACATCACCTCGCCCGCGGACGTCCGGGCGCTCTCGTCCTCCGAGCTGCTCGACCTGGCTTCGGAGATCCGGTCGTTCCTGGTCTCGAAGGTGCACAGGACCGGCGGTCACCTCGGGCCGAACCTCGGTGCCGTCGAGCTGACCATCGCCGTGCACCGCGTCTTCTCCTCGCCCGTCGACGTCGTGCTGTTCGACACCGGGCACCAGTCGTACGTGCACAAGATGCTGACAGGCCGGTGTTCGGACTTCGACTCGTTGCGGCAGGCCGGGGGCATGTCCGGTTACCCGTCCGCGGCCGAGTCGGCGCACGACGTCGTCGAGAACTCGCACGCCTCCACCGCACTGTCCTATGCGGACGGTCTAGCCAAGGCGTTCGAGCTGGCCGACGCCGACCGCCGGGTCGTGGCGATCGTCGGCGACGGCGCGCTGACCGGCGGGATGTGCTGGGAGGCGCTGAACAACATCGGCGGCTCCACCCGCCCGGTCGTGGTGCTGCTGAACGACAACGGCCGCTCCTACGACCCGACGACCGGTGGTTTCGCGGCGTCGTTGCTGAACGGCTCGGCGCGCGGGCTGTTCGAGGCGCTCGGCCTCGCGTACATCGGCGAGGTCGACGGCCACGACGTGCACGCCGTCGAGAACGCGTTGTGGGAGGCCAAAGCGCTCGGCCGCCCCGTCGTCGTGCACTGCAAGACCGTGAAGGGCAAGGGGTACGAGGCCGCGGAGACCGACGAGGCCGACCGCATGCACGCGGTCGGGGCCTCGGGCGCCGCGGGCGGCAGGACGTGGACCGACGCGTTCTCCGAGGAGATCGTCGCCATCGGCGCCGAACGTCCCGACGTCGTCTGCCTGACCGCCGCGATGCTGGAACCGGTGGGGCTGCGGCCGTTCTCGGAACGCTTCCCCGAGCGGGTCTTCGACGTCGGGATCGCCGAGCAGCACGCCGTGACGTCCGCCGCCGGCATGGCGATGGGCGGCCTGCACCCGGTGGTCGCCGTCTACGCGACGTTCCTGTCCCGCGCCTTCGACCAGCTGCTGATGGACGTGGCCCTGCACCGGCTGCCGGTGACGTTCGTGCTGGACCGTGCCGGCGTGACAGGTCCGGACGGCGCCTCGCACCACGGCATGTGGGACGCCTCCGTCCTGCCCGTGGTGCCGGGCCTGAGGCTGGCCGCCCCGCGCGACCCGGCGTCGCTGGCGTCCCTGCTGCGCGAGGCGGTGCGGGTGCCGGACGGGCCGTCGGTGGTGCGTTATCCCAAGGCGGCCGCGGGTGCGGACATCCCCGCGGTGCGCCGGGTGAGCCACTTCGACGTGCTGCGCGAGGTGCCCGACGCCGAGGTGCTGCTGGTCGCCGTGGGGCCGATGGCCGGTCCGTGCCTGGCGGCGGCGGAAGAGCTGGCGGCGCACGACGTCCGCGTGAGCGTGGTCGACCCGCGCTGGACCGCTCCCCTGGACCCGCACCTGGTCAAGTACAGCGGCCAGCACCGCCTCGTGCTCGCCGTGGAGGACACGACGTCGACCGGTGCCCTGGGCGCACGCCTGGGTCAGGCGCTGACCGGGTCCGCGGCGTGCGTGGCGACCTTCGCCCTGCCGCCGCGCTTCCTGCCGCACGACTCCAGGGCCCGCATCCTGCGCGCCCACGGCCTGGACGCCGCCGGCATCACGACGAGCGTGCTGAAGCGCCTCGGCGTGAAGTGACGAACCAGCCGATCGCGAACGACAACGCGATCGCCCCCGCACCCACCACCGGCGCCTTCACCTCGGCGGGGAGGTCCAGCGGACGCAGACCCGTCGCCAGCGTCAGCAGAACCGGTCCCTGCACCACGAACGCGACGTAGGCGGACCGCGCCAGCCCTTCGGCGAAGGGCCCCTGGCGCGCCAGCCTGCGCTGCGCGAGCCCGATGAGCCACAAGCTCCCGGCCACCACGAGAACCCCCTCGACCAGCGCCAGCGTCGCGGCCTGCCAGGTGAAGCCGCCGAGGAACGGCCCCGCGCTCTTCGCGAGGTCCAGCACCCCGAGGAACGCCGCCGCGACCGGGAGGACGGCGATGGTGCCGACGACGACGTTCCGCGTCATCCGGTAGAGCTCGTCCGGCACCCGTTCGGCGAGCTTGCGCCCACCCATCGCCCCGAGCAGCACCATTCCCAGGCATTGCGGCCACCACCACAGGTGCAGGTCGCCGACCTGCCCGCTGCGCGCCGGGAACACCAGCCGCGTCAGGAACGTCGCCCCCGCCACCACCACCGCCGTGCCCACCACGGTCCGCGCGGTGACGGAACGCTCCCTGATCGGCGGCGCCAACGCGATCCCGGTGCTGAAGAGAGCCAGGACCCCCACGAACCACAGCGACCCGCTGTCCAGGAACGGATCGCGGTTCGTGAACGCCTGCCACCACGACACGTCCCGCCCGGCCCCGGTGTGGGCGATCCACACGAACGTCGGCCACACCACCAGGGCGCTGACCACCCACGGCACCCCGAGCCTGACCAGCCGGTCGGCGATGAACCGCTGCCGCCCTTTGCGCTCGATCGAACCGGGCGTGAAGATGCCGGCCACGAAGTAGAAGGTGCCCATGAAGAACAACCCGGAGGGCCCGATCACCGCGGCCAGCACCGTTTCGGCACCGGGGTGGAACGTGACCTCGTTGACCTCGTCGTAGGGCCACCCACCGATCGCGGCGTAGCCCAGCAGCGCGTGACCGCCGATGACCCACGCCACCAGGACCACCTTCAAGTTGTCCACGGCGGACAATCTCATGCTCTCGATGGTCCGCTCCGGGAAGCGTCCACGCCAGCACCTGCGGGCGGTCGCGCGCTGCTCCCCCGGCCGTTTGGGCGTGCGCGACGGCCGCCGAAGCCTCCCCCGCACCCCAGGCCAGTCCGCGCTCACTCCCGGCCCCGGCCTCACCCCGGCGGTGCGAGCGTGCGCGACGGGCGCCGAAGTCCCCTCCCGCACCCCAGGCCAGTCCGCGCTCGCTTCCGGTCCCGCGCAGTCACCCTCACCCCGTCGTGCTCCGGCCGTGCGGGCGTGCGCGATGGCCGCCGAAGTCTCCTCCCGCACCGCACGCCGGGCCACGCTCACTCCCGGTCCCCGCGCGGGCGGCCTCACCCCGCCGCACCCAGCCGGTTCGGGTCTGCGCGACGACCGACGAAGCCTCCCCCGCACCCCAGGCCAGTCCGCGCTCGCTTCGGGTCGCCGCGCGGTCGGCCTCACCTCGCCTCACCCGGCGACTAGGCCCTGTCCTGCGGATCTTCACCTGAGGTGCAGGACGATGCAGGCCAGGACGATCTCGGCGCGGTGGTAGGCGGCTCGTTTTGCGAACCTGGTGGCCAGGCCGCGGAACTGCTTGAGGCGGTTGAAGCACCGCTCGACGACGTTGCGCAGCTTGTAGAGATCGGGATCGAAATCCGGTGGCCTTCCACCGGACGACCCCTTGGCCTTGCGGTAGGAGATCTGGTCGACACGCTCGGGAATGGTGGCCTTGATCC
>NZ_JAJCXE010000056.1:697212-791156 GCF_021056325.1 Lentzea sp. CC55
TAGGCCCTGTCCTGCGGATCTTCACCTGAGGTGCAGGACGATGCAGGCCAGGACGATCTCGGCGCGGTGGTAGGCGGCTCGTTTGGCGAACCTGGTCGCCAGACTGCGGAACTGCTTGAGGCGGTTGAAGCACCGCTCGACGACGTTGCGCAGCTTGTAGAGATCGGGGTCGAAATCCGGTGGCCTTCCACCGGACGACCCCTTGGCCTTGCGGTAGGAGATCTGGTCGACACGCTCGGGAATGGTGGCCTTGATCCGCCGCTGCCGTAACGCGGTGCGGGTGCTCGGGTGGGCATAGGCCTTGTCGGCGATGACCCGCCCGACTCGCACTCGCTGCCCGTCGACGTCGATGTCGTGGATATCGTCGAGCAGCGGCAACAGTTGCGGGTTGTCGCCGGCCTGGCCTGGAGTAAGGATCACCGCCAGCGGCAGGCCCACGGCATCGACGGCCAGGTGGAGCTTGGTGGTCAGTCCTCCGCGGGATCGTCCGAGGCATTCGCCGTCGATGGCGAGGTCGTCGATCCAGTCCGCGCAGCCCCCTTTTTCCGGGCGCCGGCCGCGTGCTGGTGGGCCCGGACGCTCGTGGAGTCGATGCTGACCACGAACGCGACGTTGTCCTCGAGTGTCCCGAGTGAGTCGTCTTTGACGATCACGTGCTCGAGGATCCGGTCCCACGTGCCGTCCGCGGTCCACTTCCGCAGCCGCTCGTGCGCGGTCTTCCACGGCCCGTAGCGTTCGGGCAGGTCACGCCAGGGCGCACCGGTGCGTTCCTTCCACAGGATCGCGTTGATGACCTGCCGGTGGCTGCGCCACCGGCCACCGCGCTGCCCGCTCTGCGCGGGCAGCAACGGCGCGATTCTCGCCCAGGCCTTGTCCGTCAGCTCACCACGTCCGACCACACACCATCATCTGCACACGATCATGAGAAAGATCCGCAGGACACGCCCTAGGCGCAGGCCCACCGCCAGGCTGCCGTGCAGGATCCTCAGGTCGTGCGCCTGCTCCAGAGCGGTGAGAGCGGCCTGGGTGCCGAACGGCACGATGTCCTGGTTGTGCAGGTTCGTCGGAAGGCTCTGGACACCGGCGGGCACGCACGCCCGGCGCATGGCCGCGACGATCGCCGTGGTGGCGATCTGCACGCCCTGGACGCCGTGGTGCCGGTCCGGCCGGGTCGTGAGCACCTTGCCGGTGTCCAGGACCGTCTTCTCCGCTGTCCGGGTCATGACGCCTCCGCTGTGCCGGGTGGCGTGGATCGGCACCCATCGCCTTGTGTACCAGGGACTTCAGGAAGCGAAAGGGCCTGTTCCCGCGCCGTTCCGCTCACCGGAACAACCGCCCTCGGGGACGTTCCAGCACGTGGAACGCCTGTGGCGCCGGAGTTTCCACCCGCCGCACGTTCCGGCGGGCAGCGAGACGTCCACAAGCGACAGGGCACGGGTGTTCCGGAGGCACAGCGGCGGCAGGAGGACGTTCCTGCCGGGTGGGTCGTCACGTGCCGCGACCGCGGACCCTCGAAGGCGGCGACGAACCGATCGTCACCGTCCTCGGCCACCGCGGAGACCCTGCCCTGCGCCGTGGCGTCCGGCGTCGTGATGTTCATGAGTGCCCCTCGATTTCGGAGGCGACCGATCAGTCCATTCTGGTCGTCGATATATGGCGATCGCATGTTGATCCGGGTGGAATACGCCGGTTAGGGTCGCCGAGTTCATGGATTTTCTCGGAATTCCGGTCATCGGAGGTTCGGATGACGTCTGCGCGCGTTTCCTCGGTGAGCACGACGTTGGTGGACGGGACGTGTTCCGCGGAAAAGAGCCAGGGCGCGGTCGAGAAGGCGGTGCTGATCATCCGCTACCTGGGGTCGAAGGGCGGGGTCTGCGCACTCGCCGACATCGCGCGGGACCTGCAGCTCGCCAAGACGACCGCGCACCGGCTGTTGCGCACCCTGGAGGCGGAGCAGGCCGTCCGGCGGACCGCCAACGGGTACGAACTGGGCGACCTGCGACTCACGGCCGGGCTGACGGGCGATGACCACGCCCTG
Source organism: Lentzea sp. CC55 (assembly GCF_021056325.1). Taxonomy (NCBI): domain Bacteria; kingdom Bacillati; phylum Actinomycetota; class Actinomycetes; order Pseudonocardiales; family Pseudonocardiaceae; genus Lentzea; species Lentzea sp. CC55. The sequence goes on from NZ_JAJCXE010000056.1 coordinate 699,251, forward strand.
CTGCGGCGACACGCGCTGAAGGGCATGTTGCGCCTGTACGAGCTGACGCACCTGCTCGTGCAGCTGATGGTCGTGGAGGACAACGAGGTCCGCTGCGTGGAGCAGTTCGAGCCCCCTGGTGCCGGCCTGCTGTCCCGCCCGGTCGACTTCGACCGGTCGTGGTCCGCGCTGGAGACCGCCGCCGGGAAGGCGGTGCTGACCCTGAAGGCGCATCGAGCCTCCTCCCGCCGGTCCGCCTCCCGGGTCGCGCACGACGACGGAGTCACCCACCGGGGGCTGCGCACCTCCGCCGTGCCGGTCGTCGCGGACGGTCCCCTCTTCGCCGCGGTGTCGGTGAGCGGGCCGCAGGCGTTCGTCGCGCGGGGGGAAGTCCAGACCGCGTTGGCACACGTGGGACGCCTGTACGAACCGTTGTGCGCCGGTCTGGCGAGCTGAGCCGGTCGGTGTTCAGCCGAGGTCGTGCAGCACGGCGCAGACGATCCTGGTGAGGTGCTCGACCAGGGGGTCGACAGGATCGGTCATCCCCCTGGTCACCCATTCGGCCACCACCTGGGAGATCCCGGAGACGAGCGCCAGCGACACCCGCTGGAACAGCACCCGGTCGTGCTGAGGGCCGACGACCTCGCGGACCAGGCGGCCGAAGAACTCCGCCTGCCTGCGCAGGGACTCCCGGCGCAGTGACTCGAGACGTGGCGCGTCGATGTAGATGATCCGCGCCCGCTGCGGGTGTTCCGACAGCATGGTGGCCAGCGCCTTCATCATCGGGAAGACGAGCTCGCGCGGACCGGACGGGTTCGGCGGCGAAGCCGCGACCATGCCGTCGAGCAGCCACTTGTTCTGTTCGGCGTGCACCTGGAAGACCAGGTCGCCGCGATCGGTGAAGTGCTCGTAGAAGTAGCGCTTCGACACCTGCGCCCGGAAGCACACGTCTGCGACCGTGACATCGTCGTACGCACGCGCCGAGAACAGTTCCACCGCGGCCTCGACCAGCCGTTCCCGTCGCTGAGCGGACCGTTCGACGCGGGACAGGCCGCCGTAGGAGTCTCCTCGTGGCTTCATCGACGGGGTGCCCGGTGTCCTTCCGGCTCGAAGTGGTCCTCGTGTCCAGTTACCTATCACCGGCAACGGATCCGCGCCACCCGCGTTCCGGACAGCGGAGCTGTGCGCTCGTTGTCGTCGTGCCGCATCGCCGATCGGGAACGACAGCGTTCTGGTTGACCGGTGGGGGGTCACTTTTGGACCACCCAATCGGGTGAATCTTCTAGTCGGTTGAAGCGGTAATAATGCCTGGAGCAGGCATTATAATCAAGAACGTTCACGTTCCAGACTATTGCGGACCCTGCGCACCCCGGACATACTGCGGTGAACTGACAACTGAACGTGACGTCAGCAGGGACGTTCCCCGCTCCGTGGTGGTTCGGGTGGGCGGGAGGTGACGGCGGGCAAGGGCAGGTGAAGCCGGCGGTCCCGTTCTCCCGGCGACCGGTCCGGTGGCCGGCGGATGCGAGGGCGTCGAATTCGGTCCGGCGGCGCGACGTGAACGGGTGGTTTCGTGGGCAACGGGGTGGAACTCCGGCATCTGCGCTATTTCGCCGCGGTGGCCGAAACGTGCCACTTCGGCCAGGCCGCGAAACGGCTCAACATGGCCCAGCCCGCCCTGTCGAACGCCATCCGGCAGTTGGAGGACGAACTCGGCGTCTGCCTCCTGGTCCGCACCACGCGACGGGTGGTGCTCACCGAGGCCGGCAAGTTCTTCCTCGACGAGGCGCTGCACACGCTGGACCGCGTCGACGCGGGGATCCACGGTGCCAGGCTGCTGAACGAGGGGCAGTCCGGGCTCGTGCGCATCGGGCTCACCTGCTCGGTCACCTTCGCGCACATGCCGTTCCTGATCCAGTCGATCCGCAGGGAGCTGCCCGGCCTGGAGTTCGAGGTGCACTCGGACCTCTCGACCGAGGAGCAGTGCGTCAGGCTCAGGGACGAGACGCTCGACCTCGGGGTCGTGCACCCGCCGGTTCCCGAAGGTGTGGAACTGATCCCGATCTGCGAGGAGCCCTTGATCGTCGTCCTCCCGCTCGACCACCCGCTCGCGGAGAAGGAGTCGCTCGGCATCGCGGACCTGCGGGACGAGTCCTTCATCACCGGGGTGAAGCCGGAGACGGGCATCGCCAACGCGGTGATGAAGATGTGCCTGAACGCCGATTTCAGCCTGAAGAAGAAGCACGTGGTCTCGAACATGCCGACACTTCTCGCGTTGGTCGCCTCCGGTCTCGGGATCGGCGTGGTGCCGGACGGCGCTCGCTCGGTTCCCGTCCCGGGCGTGACGTTCCGCCCGCTCGGCAACGCGCCGATGGTGCCGGTGGCGCTCGCGTGGCTCAGTTCGAGGCAGTCCCCGGTGCTCGCCGGCGTGGTGAAGACGTTCGGGAGCCTGCTGTCGAAGGCGTAGCCGCGGATGCGGGCCCGCGCCGTCCCGAGCGCGACCGGGCGCACGTGGCATCAGTGAGAAGAATTCGTTTCGATTCGAAAGACGTGTCCAGGAGGCGTGCGCACTTGAATGAGAGCGCTAACATTTCCGCCGCTTGCGCCGTGGGCCCGGAGATGTACATACTGTCATCGGCTTGAAACTGAACGTGACAATGAAGTGGTGCGCAACACGGTGGTGGCGGTTCGCCACTTCAAAAGCGTTCTTCCGATTCCGGTCGTAAGGACCGGAATCGAAGAGCCCTGGGTGTCGTGGCCGGATGATTGAGGTTTTTCATGGCGAACAGGGTGGAGCTCCGGCACCTCAGGTACTTCGCCGCAGTTGCCGAAACCTGTCATTTCGGTCGGGCTGCCGAAAAGCTGAACATGGCCCAGCCGGCCCTGTCGCACGCCATTCGGCAGCTGGAGGACGAGCTCGGTGTGTGCCTTTTGGCGCGGACGACGCGAAGGGTGGAGCTCACCGAGGCGGGCAGGTTCTTCCTCGACGAGGCTCTGAACACGCTGAGCCGGATCGATGCCGGGGTCAGCAGCGTTCGGCTCCTGGGAGAAGGCCAGTCGGGGGTCCTGCGGATCGCTCTCACGGGATCGGTCGCCTTGACGCACATGCCGTGCATCGTCCAGGCGCTCCGCAAGCAGCTGCCCGGCCTGGAGTTCGAGGTGCACTCGGACCTCTCGACCGAGGAGCAGTGCGTCAGGCTCCGGGAGGAGACGCTCGACCTCGGGGTCGTGCACCCGCCGGTGCACTGCGACGACGTGGAGCTGCTCCCCGTCCGCGACGAGCGGTTGGTCGTCGTCCTCCCCGCCGACCACCCGCTGGCGGGGAGAAGGTCGCTGCGCGTGGCGGACCTCCGCGACGAAGCCTTCATCACCGAGGTGAAACCGGAGGCGGGCATCGCCAAGGAGGTGCTGCAGATGTGCCTGAAAGCCGGCTTCAACCCGAAGCGCAAGCACGTGGTGTCGAACATGCCGACGCTCCTCGCGCTGGTCGCGGCCGGTCTCGGGATCGGTGTCGTGCCGGAGTCCGCCCGTTCCATCCCCTTGCCGGGCATCACGGTCCGGTCCCTCGAGGACGCGTCGACCGTGGGGATCGCCCTGGCGTGGCTCAAGTCGCAGCGCTCGCCCCTGATGACCAACGTGCTGAAGGCGTTCGACGCGAGCATGGCCCAGCGCGAGCGAACTGATGACGACACGCGGGCGGTCGGCTAGCAGAGGTGTCGCCCTCGACTGTTCGTCGTGCGGTGCGCGCAGCCGAAGCGCTCGGGCAGTCTGGCGCGATCATGACCTCGACAGAACTGCGCTGTGGACAACCGCGGAGTCCGTGCGAACCTCGGCAGTTCAGCGGTTCTGCCACCAGGAGGACGTAGCAGCTCGCCATCGGTGACAGCGGTGCCCCGACATCCTCGCCGCAAGGCGATCGGCAGCGCTGCGGACATCCGCAGGCACACTGCTGACCGACTGGGCAGTCCGCGCCACGTGGAGCGCCGGCGGTTCAACTCACCATTCCCCGGAGATTGGCAGTGACTGTCGCTTGTGGACACTCCGGTTCCTCCCTCGCCATCGTTCCGACAGTTGGAATGCTCGTTTGTACGGCGGCTCCACCGCTACATACTTGCGGCGCAAATCGTTGCGAGGACAGGTCGAGGTTGCTTTCCCAGGCGGGAGAGCAGGCCGGCGAACGGTGGCGGATCCGGCGGATGCGCTCACAGATCAGGTCGGCCCGCCGGCCTGACCGCCGACAGGTCGACTTCTTCCGGTGACCGGCGCGACCACCTCGGATGGCCGCTGACCTGGCCGACGCGGCTGATGACGAGCTCCACCCACTTCGGCTGAACTAGGGGCGATGACACGATGAGCCCGATCGATTCCGCGACCACCACCCTCGATCTCTCGGCCCCCGTGGAGTTGACCCACCTGGAGGCCGCCGCCCGGCCGATGCGAATCGAGTTGTCCGCACAGGTCGTGGCGGACGTCGAGCGCGGGAGGCGCTTCGTCGAGGCGACGCTGGCGCAGTGCGAACGCCCGGTTTACGGCGCCACCACGGGGTTCGGCCCCCTGGTCGTCTTCGACGGCCGGGACAGCAGCACCGCGCAGTGCGAGAACGTGCTGCAGCACCTCACCGTCGGACAGGGGCCCGACCTGCCGCTCCCCGTCGCCCGCGCGGCGGTGCTCGTGCGCGCGCGGTCCCTGGCCCGCGGCCTGTCCGGCGCGTCGCTGTCCACGGTGGACGCGTTGGTCCGGATGCTCGGCACCGGCTTCGCCCCCGTCATACCGACCTGGGGCTCGGTCGGAGCCAGCGGAGACCTGGTTCCCCTGGCGCACGCCGTCCAGAGCCTGCGCGGACACGGGTACGCCTACTTCGACGGCGATCGGATGCCCGCAGTCGACGCCCTGCGCGCGGCGGGCCTGGCCCCGCTCGAGCTGGACGGCCGGGACGCGCTGGCACTGGTCAACGGGACGTCGGTGACGACGGCGGCCGCCGGTCTCGCCGTGCTGTCGGCACAACGCTCCCTGAAGGTCGCGGTCGCGCTGACGGCGGCCCTGGCCGACCTGCTCGGTGCGACGCCCGCGTTCCTGTCGCCGTCCCTGCTCGAGGCGTTCGGGCATCCCGAGTCCGCGGCGGTCGGCCGTGAGCTGTCGTGGTGGCTCGGGGGAACGACGCCGGTGGCGGGGAGGCCACTGCAGGAGCCCTACAGCATCCGGTGCACGCCGCAGCTGCTCGGCGCCGCCCGGTCGGCGGCCGGGTGGTCGGCCCGGACCGTCGCCGACGACCTCCGCGGGGTCAGCGACAACCCGCTGTTCTTCCCGGACGAAGACCTCGTCGCGCACGGCGGGAACTTCTTCGGCCAGCCCGCCGCCTTCGCCGCCGACCTGCTGTCCTCGGCGGTGACCCAGGTCGGCAACCTCGCCGAACGGCAGGTCGACCTGCTCGTCGATCCCGGCCGCAACGGCGGGCGGCCCCCGATGCTCGCGGCCGAGCCGGGCAAGCAGCACGCGATCCAGGGCTTGCAGGTGCTGGCGACGTCGGTCGTCGTGGCGATGCGCCGGGCGTGCACACCCGCGGCGATGCAGAGCATTCCCACCAACCTGCACAACCAGGACGTCGTCCCCTTCGGCACCCAAGCCGCGCTGACCGCCTACGAGCAGGCTCGTCTCCTGCGGCTGCTGCACGGCTGCCTCGGCGTCGCGGTGCGCCAAGCCGCCCACATCGGCGACCGGGAACCGACCGCGCCGCACTGCGCGGAGCTGGTCGCGGCGCTGGCCGAGCGGGTTGCGCCGATCACCCACGACCGTCCGCTCGACGAGGACATCCGCGCGGCCGCCGATGTGCTGGACGAGCACGTCGCGGAGGTGCTGTCGTGATCGCTCCGCCGCTGCCCCGGCTCACCGTCCCGCTACCGCAACACCCGCTCGCCTCGTGTGCCTGGCACCCCGGTGAACCCGACGAGGCCGTCGGCCCGCCGTTCGACAGCGAGGCGGAGATCGCCTGGTACCGCTGGTTGCTGGGTCACCACGGCGCCTTCTGCGTGTGGCGGCTGCTCTCGGCCGCTCTCGGTCGCGGTGACCTCGACGAGGCCGCCGTCCTGCACGACACCTACTCGGCGCTGCTGCTCTACTCGGGCAGCTGCCGCCCCGAGATCTACCACTCGGTCATCCGGCCGCGGATGGCGGCGCGGCACCCGGCGATGAGCGGGACGTGGGCGCGCGACCACCGCCACGCCGCCGCGCTGCTCGCCGGAGCGCGGCCCGCCTCCGGTTCGGCGCTGAAGGAGGCGGTGAAGTTCAACCGCCTGGTGCACATGACGGTCGCCGCCCGCCTCGTGCCGGTCGGCGGGTCGCTGCTGCGCGATGCCGGGCGGGACGCCCACCAGGCGCCCACCGAGGACGAGCAGGCGCTGCTCGACGACTTCTTCCTCGTCGACCGGGCCCCGGTCTGCGCCCACGTCTTCACCGCGGCCCTGCGGGCTCGGGTGGCGGCGCTGCTGGCGGACCTCGCCGCGCGGCCGGTGCGCGCGATCTACGACCGCGACGCGGTGAACGACTTCCAGACCGACCTGCCGATGCACATCGGCCGCCTCGTCCCGATCGCCGAGGCGGCTCTCGCGGATGGAGCCAACGCATGACGACAACAGCGGAACAGCCCGACAAGGCAGTGCTGCTCACCCCGCAGGTGCTCGAGTACGTCCGGGGTCAGCTCCCGCCGTTCACCGACGTCCAGCGCGAACTGATCGACGCCACGCTCGCCCTCGGCCAGGTGGCCGAGATGCAGGTACCTCCGGAACAGGGGGCGCTGCTCACGCTGCTGGCCCGGCTGACCGGCGCCCGCGTGGCCGTCGAGGTGGGCACGTTCACCGGGTACTCGACGCTCGCGCTGGCCGAGGGCGTGGGTCCGGCCGGTCGGGTGATCACCTGTGACGTGACCGACCGCTGGGCCGGGATCGCCACCGCCGCCTGGAACCGGGCCGGTGTCGCCGAGCGGGTGGAGCAGCGGTTCGGGCCCGCCGCCGACACCCTGCGGGGCCTTCCGGAAGAGCCGTTCGTCGACCTGGCCTTCCTCGACGCCGACAAGGTCGGCTACCGCACCTACTGGGAAGAGCTCGTGCCCCGGCTGCGCCCCAACGGCCTGATCGTGGCCGACAACGTGCTCTACGCCGGCGAGGCGGCTTCACCCGACGCCGAGGGCAACGCCCGCGCCATCCGCGAGTTCAACGAACACGTCCGCAACGACGACCGCGTCGAGTCGGTCCTGCTGACCGTCGCGGACGGGCTCACCCTGGCCCGCAAGAAGGGCCCGGGGGAGCGGTGAGGGCCGGACGGGAAGCCGCCGAAGTGCCGGTGCGGCGGTGACGGCGGCCTGGGAGGTGCCCGCCGACGCACACCTGGGCGACTACGTGCTGCGGCCGGGTGCCCCGGACGACGACCGGGTCGCGGTGGTGGACCGCTCCCGGGGTGGGCGTGTCGAATGGACGTACGGACGGCTGCGCGCGGCCGTCGCCGGGCTCGCGGCCTGGTTGCGCGGGTCGGGGGTCGGCGAGGACGACACCGTGCTGGTGCTGACCGAGAACAGCGCCGAGTTCGTGGTCGCCTACCACGGGATCCTCGCGGCCGGCGCGGTGGTGCTCGCGCTCGACCCGCGGGACGCCACCGAGCGGTGGCGTGCCGCGATCGACGGCGCCGGGGCGAAGGCACTGATCGCGGAGACGGCCCTCGGACCGCCGGAGGTGTCGCTGCCGACCGTCCGCGTCGGCGCTCTCACGTCGAACGGCACTCCGTGGGACGAGGCGGTGGCCACGCCACCGCTGCCGCTGTCCCCGCCCGGTGGTGACCGGACGGCGGTGCTGATGAGCTCCAGCGGCACGCTGGGCACACCGCAGCTCGTGGCGGTGTCGCACCGCAACCTGACCGCCAACCTCGGGCAGATCGCCCACCTGCACCAGGTGCGCGGCGACGACGTCGTCCTGTCGGTACCACCGCTCAGGCACGTCTACGGGATGCAGATGGCGATGAACCCGGCGCTGCGGGCGGGCGCCACCCTGGTCATCGGCGCGACCCCGTTCTCGGCCGCGGACTTCACCCGCGACGTCACCGAGCACGGCGTGTCTCTGGCGTACCTGGTGCCGAGCGTGGTGACCGAGCTCGGCGCGGCCGGGAAGCCGCTGCCGTCGCTGCGGCTGGTCGTCTCGGGTGGCGCACCGCTGCCCTCGGTGGACGCCGACCGCTGCGCCGCGGTCCTCGGCGTCCCGGTGGTGCAGGGGTTCGGGATGACCGAGGCGGGGTGCGTGAGCTTCAGCCCGGACGGAGTCCGGGTTCCGCCCGGCTCCACCGGCGTGCTCGTCCCGGGCACCGAGGTGCGGTTCACCGGCGGCGCGGACGCGGAGTCGGGTGAGTTGTGGCTGCGCGGACCGCAGATCGCCCGCACAGCGGCGGACGCGGACGGCTGGCTGCGCACCGGCGACCTGGTGAGCCGCGACGCGCACGGCTTCCTGAGGATCACCGGCCGGGCGAAGGCGCTGATCAAGTACAAGGGACACCAGGTGTCGCCGGCCGAGCTGGAGGAAGTGGTCACCAGCCACCCCGCGGTGGCCGAAGCCTGCGTCGCGGGCGTGCCCGACCCGGTCGCGGGGGAGATCCCGAAGGCCTACGTCGTGCTGGACGAACCGGTGCCGCTCGCGGAGATCACGGCCTACGTCGCGGACCGCGTCGCACCGCACAAAAGGGTGCGGTCCATCGAGCGGGTACGCGCGATTCCCCGCTCCTCGACCGGCAAGCGGATGCGGCCCCCGGCGCTGCGGGTGCTGGTCACCGGCGGCGGACGCGGGCTGGGACGGACGTTCGCGGAGGCGCTGGCCGCCGCCGGGCTGTCCGTCGCCGTCACCGGCCGCGACCGGGACGCCCTGGTGGAGACGGTCGACGGAATCCGGCGAGCCGGTGGAACCGCGGCCTGGGTGCGCCTCGACGTGACGGACGACGATTCGGTGACCCGCGGAGTCGACCAGGTCGTGGCCGAGCTGGGTGGCCTCGACGTGCTGGTGAACAACGCCGGTGTCGCCGGACCGATCGGTCCGTTGTGGACGGTGGACGAGGCGGAGTGGCGGCAGCCCTTCGAAGTCGGGCTCTTCGGAGCGGTGCGGGTGACGCGGGCGGTGCTGCCCTCGCTCACCGGACGCGTGGTGAACGTGGTGAGCAGGGCCGGCGAGGCAGGCTGGCCGCACGCCAGCGCCTACGCGGCCGCCAAGGCGGGGTTGATCTCGGTGACCGCGAGCCTGGCCGGGGAGCTGGCCTGCTCCGCGCGGGTGGCCGTGGCGTTCGACCCGGGCCTGGTCGACGCCGGGATGACCCGGTCGCACCTCGATCGCGGCCGGACGGGGAACCGCTGGGAGGACGACATCCTGGAGTGGACGTTGAAGGCCCGGCGGTCCGGACGTTTCACGGCCGCCGAGGACTCGGCGGCCGCGCTGGTCTCCGTGGTGACGGGCGCGGCGGACCACGCGGCAGGCCGGTGCGTCCGGACGGAGGACGTGCTGTCGCGAGCCCGGCTTTCCGGGTCCGCCGAACCGGGGGAGCCGGAATCGATCAGATCGGGCCGACGAGAGGTGTCCTCATGAAGGCTGCAATCCTGCACGGAAAGCACGAGTTGACCGTGGAAGCAGTCCCGGACGCGGTGCTCCAGGCGCCCGGCGACGCGGTCGTCCGCGTTGTCGTCGCCGGGATCTGCGGCACGGATCTGCACGGCTACAACGGGCTTCCCGGTCCGGTCACCGGGCCTCGCTGCGGGCACGAGTTCGTCGGCGTGGTCGAGGACGTCGGCACCGAGGTCTCCACGCTCCGCCCCGGGATGATGGTCGTCGCGCCGTTCAACTTCGCCGACGGGACCTGCGCCGCTTGTCAGGCCGGTCTGCACAGCGCCTGCGCCGCGGGCGGCATGTTCGGCGTGGACGGCGACGGCGCACAGGCCGAAGCGGTCCGCGTCCCCTTCGCCGACGCCACCCTGGTGCCGGTGCCGGTGGACGAGAACGACGAACGGCTGTCCTCGCTCCTCGCCCTCACCGACACGATGGCGACCGGCTTGCACGCCGTCCGGACGGGCCGGGTCGCGCCGGGCTCGTCGGTCGCCGTCCTCGGTGACGGTCCGGTCGGGTTGTGCGCCGCGCTCGCGGCCCGGGAAGCGGGCGCCGGCCGGATCATCCTCGTGGGCAGGCACGAGGCGCGGTTGGGCAAGGGCCGGGAGTTCGGCGCGACCGACACCTTCCTGGCCCGAGGACCCGAAAGCGCCGCCGAGTCCATCGATTTCGTCCGCGCGGTCACACAGGGGCGTGGCGCCGATGTGGTCGTGGAGTGCGGTGGTGGTCCCCAGACCCAGAACACGGCTTTCGCGCTGTGCCGGACCGGCGGCACCGTCTGCGTGATGGGCAGCCCGCCGATCGGCGACGTGACGCCGGTGTTCTTCCGCGGCATCACCCTCACCGGCGGGCTCACGCCGGCCCGCGCCTACCTCCCCGATCTCGTCGAACAGGTGCTGGCCGGCACGCTCGCCCCCGGTTCCCTCTTCGACAAGGAGGTGGCTCTGGACGACATCGCGTCCGGCTACGAGGTGATGGCCGCGCGCACGGCCACCAAGGTGCTCGTGCGGGTCTAACACGCTGAAAGCTGCCTTTGCCAAGCGCAGTCAGGTTTTCGACAATCGCAGGAAGCGAGAAGCCAGATGCCAACAAGGACCTACCGAGCTCGAATCCGTTCACGTGTGGTCGTGCCGCTCATCCTGTCGGCCACCATGATCGCCGCCCTCAGCCCGGCGGTCACCGCCGCACCGGCCCACCACCCGCAGGGCGCGTTCGAGTCGGTCGCCAGCCCGAAGGAGAGGGCGAACAGGGCGGTCGTCCTCGGCTTCTACTCCGCGCTGAACCGCGGGGACCTCGGCCACCTCGACAGGGTGGTGCGCCCCGACCTCGTCCAGCACTACCCCGCGATCGCCGACGGCCGGGACGCGTTCCGCGCCTACCACGCGGGCCTGCGCAGCCAGAACCCGGACCTCCGGTTCACCGTGAAGCGGACCATCGCCCAGAACGACCTGGTCGTGGCGCACAGCCACTTCGTCGGGAAGACCGGCGACGCGGGTGTCGCCAAGATCAACCTCTTCCGCCTCGACAAGGGCAGGATCGCCGAGCACTGGGAGGTCAACGAGGCCGTCCGGCCGGCGGGCATCGGCAACGACATGTTCTCCACGCTCAGCTCGCCCAAGATCTCCCAGTCGCTGCCGTTCTCCACGGACGCCGAGAGCGCGCACGTGGCTCGGGCCGCCTTCGCCGAGATCGTCAACCAGCCCGATGACGAGCTCCGCCTCGAGGCACTCGACCGCTACATCGGGGACAACCCCTACTACCAGCACTTCCCGAACGTCCCGAACGGAACCGGAGCGCTGCAGCAGTTCATCCACGACGCGTTCGCCGCGCGGCCGGACTACCGCGCCAACGTGAAGACCGTCGTCGCCGAGGGAGACCTGGTCGCCGTCTTCGTCCACCTGGAGAACCTCTTCGACATGGACAACGGTGTCGGCGCCGACCTGTACCGCGTCCGCGACGGAAAGCTGCTGGAGCACTGGGTGGTCATCGAGCCCACTCCGCCGACTTCGGCCAACCCCAACACGATGTACTGATCCGGAGGACGCGGGCGGGAAAGGTGGCTCCATGCAGGACGAAATCGCAATCCGGCCCGCGTCCTCGTCGTCATCGGGCCGTAGCTGGCCCACGACTCCACTGGTTCTGCTCGCGATCGCCCTCGCGGCGGTCGTGGCCTGGCAGATCCGGGACTGGTCGTCCTATTTGGACGTGAAGCCGCGGCCGGTGTCCCTCCTCCCGGCCGGTGCCGGGCACCACGCCGGAACAGGTGGGTCTCTCACCCCGCCCCCTGCCATCGTGGCGAGCGCCGTCCCCAACTTCGCCGGCATCACGATGCTGGCCGCGCACGTGACGATGGTGAGCGTGGTGCTGGCCGCCGCCACCACCCGGCGGTGGGCGGCGGCGAGGCGGATCACCGCCGCGCTGGTCTTCGCGGCGACGTCGGCCGTCCTCAGCGCCTCGATGACGATCCCCCTGGCGGGGCTCACCGTCGGCAACGCGATCTCACGCGGCAACACGATGTCCGCGGCGATCACCGTCTTGCAGTACTCGTTCGTGCTCTCCCTGCTGGCCGCGGTCGCGATGCACCCGCGGTTCGCTCCCCGACTCCCTGAAGGTGATCGACGTGCTGAACAGAAGAGATGCGATCAAACTCGGTTCCGTCGTCGGCGCGGCCCTGGTGTTCCCGACGAAGCAGCTGGCGTCCGCGTTCTCTGACGACCCGCCGGGGGTGCCGCCCTTCTCGGTGCCGTTGTCGATCCCCCCGGTGCTGAAGCCCACGCGGAGCACGGCGGACACCGACTTCTACGACATGCGGATCGCGGAGACCGAGCTCGAGGTCCTCCCCGGCATCCGGACCAGGACCCTCACCTTCAACGGGAGCTTCCCCGGTCCGACCCTCCGCGCCCGGCGCGGTCGCGCCGTGGTGGTCAGGCAGTTCAACGGCCTGTCCGGCCCTGCCACGGTCCACCTGCACGGCGCTGACGTCCCGGCGTCGAGCGACGGGCACCCGATGGACCCGATCGCACCCGGCCAGTCCAGGGAGTACCGGTACCCGAACGACCAGCGGGCCGCGACGCTCTGGTACCACGACCACACGCACCACCTCGAAGGCGAACGGGTCTACCGCGGCCTTTCCGGCGCGTACCTGCTGTCGGATCCCGTGGACGAGCTGCTTCCGCTGCCCACCGGCGAGTTCGACGTCCCCCTGATGCTCAGGGACGCGAAGTTCGACAGCGGGGGCCAGCTCGTCTTCGTGCCGGACGACTTCCTCAACCGGCCGACGGTGCTCGTCAACGGACGGCCGCAGCCCTACTTCGAGGTCAAGCGGAAGCTGTACCGCCTCAGGCTGATCAACGGCTCGAACCTCGAGATGTTCAAGTTCCGGCTCTCCACCGGAGCGCCGTTCCTGCAGATCGCGTCCGACGGTGGTTTCCTGCGCGTGCCCGCGGTGCGGCAGGAGATCGACGTCTGGCCGGCGGAGCGCGCCGAGGTGCTGGTGGACTTCCGGTCGGTTCCGCCGGGCACCGCCATCGCGCTGCAGAACGTGGCGGCCCTGTCCGAGAACAAGCGCGACATCCTGCAGTTCCGGGTCGGCGACGGGGGTTCGTGGGCCGAGCCGGAGATCGCCATCCCCAGCTGGTCGGCCGGGCGGGTCCCGCTGGTGCGGGGACAGATCCCGGGCTGGCCGGCCAACAACGCGCTGCGAGGCCGGGTCACGAGGACCCGGCGGTTCGTCCTGCGCCTCGATCTCGCGAAGGGCCAGTTCGTCATCAACGACCAGGGGTTCGACCCGGACCGCGTGGACGCGACGATCGAGCACGGCTCCACCGAGATCTGGGAGATCGTGAACGACGACGCCGCTCTCGGCATCCAACACACAGTGCACCTGCACCTCGTGCAGTTCAGGGTCCTCGACCGCAACGGCAAGCCCGAGCCGGCCCACGACTCCTACCCGAAGGACACCGTCCGCCTGTTCCCCGGCGACGTCGTCCGCATCCAGGCGACGTTCGACTCCCACCTCGGCCGGTACCCGTTCCACTGCCACTTCCTCGACCACGCGACCCACTCGATGATGGGCCAGTTCGAAGTCGTGCCGAAGCGATGAGGGGCCGGGCGCGGGTGGTGACCGCGAGGTCGGTCACCACCCGCGCCCGCAGACCTCTGTGGGACATGCCGACGGCCGGACAAGCCGAGACCGGGCGTGGAAGCTCAGTCCGACTCGTCCGGACGGTTGCGTCCGAGGGACTCGTGCGCGGAGATGAACTCGCTCGCGCACTGGGCGACCGCGCACCCGATCTCGCCCGCCAGCAACACCGCGGCGATGATCTCGGCGAGCTTGGCCACCTTGCCGGTGCCGGCGCAGCCGACCATGCCCAGCGTGGCCTGGAAGGCCGGAAGGCCCGTCCCACCGCCGACCGTTCCCACGATGAGCGTGGGCAGCGTCAGGGAGATCTCCAGGTCGCCGCTGCTCGTCACGCGGGAGTCCACGATTCCCTTGGCGCACTCGCCCAGGTAGGCCATGTCCTGCCCGAACGCCTGGAACAGACCGGCCATGCCGTTGACGACGTGGATGTTGAGCGACGAGCTGCCGTGCAGCGCGAGCGTGCTCCGGTAGGCCTGGACGTACCGGTCCAGCCGCAGCACGTCCGTCCGCCCCTGCGAGGCCACGACGTCCGCCGGGAGAACCGCCCGGGCGGTCACCGCCTTGCCCTTCAGGCGTGCCGGGATGGGCTTCTTGTCCTCCGGGTACGGCAGGAACTCCTCCAGCTCGACGCCGCTGTGCCGGACGATGTGCTCCGAAACCGCGGCTATCGCTTTGCTCGCCATGTTGCTGCCCATCGCGTCACCGGTGGTGAACTCCACTGAAACCAGCACGGTGGAGCCGACGTGCTCGTAGTGGAACCGCTGCGCACGCAGATGACCGCTGGTGCTCTCCGCCACGGCGAGAAGCACCTGTTCCTGCGTCCGGCACCACATGACGAGGTCCTGCGCTTCACGGAGGCTGTTCACGCGGTAGTGGATGCCCCGCAGGAAGCGGTCGGCCGTCACGACGACTTCGCAGCCTCCCGACGCCTTGAGCATCTTCGCACCGCGGCTGTACGAGGCCACCAGGGTGCCCTCCAGCGTTGCCATGGGCACCACGAACTCGCCCACGGCGTGTTGTCCGTTCACCAGCACGGGACCGCAGAGTCCGAGGGGGACCGGTACAGCGCCGACGAAGTTCTCGACGTTGCCCGCGACGTCGTTCTCGGTGAGCGTCGTCTCCAACGCCGTGATCAGCTTCTTGTCGTCGGAAAGCAATTCCGCCAGCAAGTTTCGCCGCTGACGCTCGCTGGTGCGCGAGATGTGCATCTTCACATGCCGTTCTGCCGAGTGTTGAGGAGCTTCGTCGAAGTTGCGGGACCACGGCGGCCTTGTGCTCCGCGGGACGGCCCCACCTGTCGCGCCGGTTCTGCGAGGACGTTTCCCGAGTCCCGCACCTCAGGAGTGCAGGAGATCGCCGATCGCGCCGGTTCCTCGCGACACCGGGGTTTTGCCCGCGCTTTCGACGAGGTCGGTGATGGTGCGGAGCGCGTCGTACTCCGCGTACTCGGCTTGCAGCCGTTGCGCGGCGGCGCGGTAGCTGTCGTCATGCAGCACCTTGCTCACCGCCGCACCGATGTCAGAGGCGCGCGGCCTGCCTGTCGCGAGGTTGATGGCCGCGCCGGTCCACGCGGCGTGCGCGCTGGAGTCCTTCTTCTCCTCGGTCTCGCCCGCCAGGACGAGGGGCACACCACGGCTGAGGGCCATCTGCATCCCGCCGAACCCGCCGTTGCTGACGAACACGTCGACATGCGGGAGCAGCTGCGTGTACGGGATGTACTCCGCGGCACGCACGTTGTCCGGGAGGGCGCCGAGGTCGCTCACCGGCCTGCCGCCGGTCGTGGCGACCACGAGGCAGTCCTGGCCGGCCAGGGCCTCGATCGTGGGCAGCATCAGCTCGGAGTAGTCGTCGTTGCTGACGGTGCCCTGCGAGACGAGAACCACCTTTTCGGCGTTGAGCACGTCATCCCACCACCGCGGCAGCGGCACGTCCTGGTGGTCCGCCTCCCACGGCACGCCCACGAAGCGAACCGAGTCGGGGAGGTCGCTGCGCGGGTACTCCAGGGAGGGGATGGACAGGTGCAGGCACTCATCGGGCACCACGACCTGCGCGTCGAAGTAGGAGGGCAGCGTGCCGGTGCCGCCGCAGTCGCGGACCAGCTGCTCCGCGAGGCGTTGCGCGGCGGAGAACGCCTCGCGCACCTCCGCGTTGAGCCGGGCGTTGCGCTCCCGTCCGGCCGGTGACGCGTCGGGCAGCAGTCCCATGCCGAAAGGCGCCGTGTCCACGCTGTACAGGGGAAGCACCGTGACACCGAGACCGAGCACCCGCGCGGGCCGGATGCCCGGCGCGCCCAGTTGGATCGGCCACAGGCCGTTGAAGTACATCTCGTGCAGCACAACCGTGGGCGTGTCCGGTTGCCGGGCGAGAACTTCCTGGACGGCCTCGTGCTGCTCCCGCATGGGCTTGGCCAGCACCTCGGTGAGGTAGACGGCGATCTGCTCGACCCCGGGTTCGGCGGCGACGAGCTCCGGGACGGTCTGGTACACGTTCGGGCCGTCGTAGTCGGCGTGCCCCTTGAGGGGGTGGAAGGTGGCACCCGTGCTGAGGACCGCGTCGCGCAGGTTGGTGCCGGTCACGAAGGTGACGTCGTGACCCCGGGCCACCAGGTGGGCGGCGATGGGGCGCAGCGGGTTCACGTGTCCGGGAAAGGGAATCGCTGCCATGACCACGCGCGTCATACGTTGACCTCCAGGAGAGCATTTCGAAGAAAAGATCGGTCACCGGAACGGGACCAGCGACGTGGGGAAGCGGGTGTCCACACAGGACTCGGCAGTGGCCGGCGACAGTGCCGGGAGGTGATGTGCGCGGACCTGGACGCGCAGGGCAGGATCACCTGCGGATCACCGGCTCGGCCGGAGGAACGCCGGATCGTCGGTCTGCTCAAGCAGGGATGCTCGCGGGTGCATCACCGCGGGCAGCTCGCACGAGCTTCATCAGCACGGATCTGACGCTGCACTCGAGGTAGGTGTGGTGCCCCTCGGCTCCGAGCGTCAGCAGGGAGTCCAGGAACGCGACCGGGCGCACGAGGTGACAGGCCAGCACTTCGCGGACATCCGCCGGACGCACGACCCGCCGCCCCAGCACGGGGGAGTGGACCGGGATGCCCGGTGCGGCACAGGTGACCGTGTCCACCACGGCGGAGAACCGTGCCGCGGCCTCGTCGAGCAGCGCGTTGTGGAACGGGTAGGACACGTGCAGCCGGGTCGTCTCGATGCCCGCCACCGCGGCGAGGTGGACCAGTCGCTGCAGCGGTTCCGCCGGGCCGGAGACGACGACCTGCTCGGTGCCGTTGTCGACGGCGAGCACGGTCCGCCGATCGGCGAGCCCGGTGAGCAGTTCGTCGACGTGTCGTCTGTCGGTGCGCAGCGCGACCATGCCGCCGTTGGGCAGGCCTGCTCCGCGCAGTGCCTCGTCGCGCGCGATGATCAGCCGGACCGCGTCTTCGAGCGAAACACATCCGGAGGCCGCGAGAGCGGCGAACTCGCCGAGGCTGTGGCCCACGAGAACGGCGGGCGACAGGCCGCAGCACCGGGTGTAGAAGTCGTACAGGCAGATCTCGGTCGCGAAGATCGCCAGGTGGAGCCTGCCGGGGTTGTCCTCGACCAGGCTTTCCAGCGTCGGCGCTGTGCGGTCGGTGAGCAACTCGGCCACCTCGGGTCCGCCCGCGGCCCTGGACGCCGCGTTGATCCGCTCCAGCACGGCGGGCAGTCCCGCGAAGTCGTCCGCGAACTCGTGCAGGCCACCCGGGAGATAACCGCCGTGGCCGGCGAAGAGGAAAACCGGGTCGGCGCTTTGCGTGTTCACAAAACTCCCTCGTCGGTGTGCTGTGCCCGAAATATCGCGGCCCCGCCGGTGGCCAACAAGGAGCCATTCCGCCCTGTGGAACGGCGTGGTCGCCCGCCCTGCGCGCCGGTGATCCGTCCACGGCGGGAGACCGGGCGCTCTTCGGCGAGCAGGCCTCGTCACGTTCGTGCTCCCGCTCGGCCGGTGCCGGGCACCGCGGGACCCGAGGCATGCGGAGTGCGGAATTCACCCTCCGCGAACAGCGGCTGAACTGCGAATTGATTCTCGCTGTCCGCACGCCAGTGCGGTCACCCGATCGGGTAACGGCGGAATCCGCGGTCTGTCGCGGTGATTGCGGAAAACCGCACCGCGGTGCTCCGGATGATTGCGGAGTTCCGCAGGTTCGCCCCCACCGGGATTCCATACCGTCGAGCACGGGTCCTCCGCAGATCGCGTCGAGGAGGTGGTGAGGGGTGGTGGCGGTGTTGTCGATCAGCGCGTCGTGCACGGGTTCGCAGGCTGGGGGTGACAGCCGCCAAGTGGACGGGGACGCCGTGACCGGCAAGGCCGCCGCGGCGAAGGTGCTCGCCGTTCTGGAGGCTTTCAGCCTTTGCCAGGGCGAGGTCGGCGTCGCCGAGTTGGCACGGAAGGCGGGATTGCCGAAGTCGACGACGCATCGGATGCTGGGGTTCCTCTGCGATGAGGGCTTCGTCAGGACCGCAGCCGGGCGCTACGAGCTGACGGTCAAGGTCGCGAGGCTGTCGTCTTCCGGCACGGACGTCGACCCCGGGCTCTACGACCGCGTCCTGCCGTATCTGACGGACCTCCACGAGACGGTCAAGCACCCGGTTCTGCTGGTCGTCCGTGCGGGAGGCGTCGCGCGGGTCGTCAAGCGGGTGTGCGGCAGCAGGACGGCGGGGTTCGCGAGCCACCTCGGCGACACGCTGCCACTGCACTGCACGGCCGCGGGCAAGCTGCTGCTGGCGCACGCGGGGATCCAGGCGGAACAAGATCTCGAACTGCACCGCTACACCGACCTCACCATCACCGACAGGGCGCAGCTCCAGCGGGAACTGGTCTCGGCGCGGGCCGGCGGCATCGCGGCGGACGTCAACGAGTGGCGGCTCGGGGTGACGAGCCTGGCGGTCGCGCTGCGGGGCTGGGGAGCCGTGCCCGCCGTGATCACGGTGGTCGGTCCCTCCGTCAGGGTCGACGTGCGCGCAGTGGCTCCGCAACTGCGGCGGCTCGCGCACCACGCCACGCTGGGTCTGCGGGATTCACCGCTTCGATCCGTCGCGACGTGACGGTGCGCACGACGTCGACGCGCCCGGGCTCACAAGGCGTTCATCGGTGCGGCCGGCCCGCCGCGAGGCTTTCGTCCGGCGCGTCGTCGATCGGGTAGTCGGTGTACCCGGTCGCGCCGCCCGTGTAGAAGGTCGCCTGGTCCGGGGAGGCCTCCGGGCGATCGGCCCGCCAGCGTCGGGGCAGATCGGGGTTGGCGATCGCGGCGCGTCCGACGGCGACGGCGTCCGCCTGTCCGGTGTCGACGAGATCGGCGGCGGTCTTCCGGTCGGTGACCGACGAGAACCCGGTGTTGACGATCAGGGGTGAGCCGGAAATGCGCCGGAGGTCCTGGACCAGGGCGCTGCCGGCGTCGGGGTGGATCATGCTCACGTACGCCGGGGAGCACTGGCGGAGACCGTCGAAGAGCGCGGCGTAGGTGGCTGACACGTCCTGTCCGTCGAGCTCCAGGGCGCCTTGGACGTTGGCGCCGGGCGAGACGCGAATGCCGACGCGGTCCGCGCCGATCGCCTCGGCGACGGCCTCGGCGACCTCGACGACGAACCGCGCCCGGCGGTGCGGCGTCCCTCCGTACCCGTCGGTGCGGTGGTTCGAGGCGGGGGCGAGGAACTGCTGGAGGAGGTACCCGTTCGCGGCGTGGAGCTCGATGCCGTCGAAACCTGCGCGGCGTGCGCGCCTGGCCGCCTCGACGTGGGCCTGGACGAGCCGCGAGATGTCCCGGGAAGTGGCGGCGGTCGTGCCTTGCGCGGAGTGGTGGCCGTGGTGGTCCTCGAAGGGGATCGCGGAGGGTGCGAGCACGGTGCCGGTGCCCGTGACCTCGGGGCTGGTGACCCGGCCGGCGTGCATGAGCTGGGCGAAGATCGGTGTCCCGTGCGCGTGCACCGCGGCGGTGACGGCGGCCCACCCGTGTTCCTGTTCGTCGTCGACGAGTCCCGGCTGGTTCGGGTAGCCGCGTCCCTCCCGGCTGGGGTAGACGCCTTCGGTGACGACGAGGCCGAACCCGGCCCGCTGCGCGTAGTACTCGGCCACGAGCGGCGTCGGTGTGCCGTCGGCAGCCGCGCGGCGGCGTGTCATCGGGGACAGCACGAGCCTGTTCTCGAGCTTCACGGCTCCGAGGCCGAGGGGCTGCCACAGTCGCGAGGTGGTCGGGGTGCTCATGTCATGCCGCCTTCCGCCGCAGGGCGACGATCGTGTCGGTGACCTCCGCGCGCTGTCCGCCCGGACCGGTGGCCAGGCGGCTGCGGTTGCCGAGGATCTCGGCGTCCCACGCCGGGCCGAGGGCCAGCGCGCCCGCCACCTGCTCGGGGGTCGGGTGCGCGTGTGTGGGGTTCCAGGACCACGGGGCGCTGGAGCCGTGGTCGACGACGACCAGCGCTCCGCCGGGCTTGACCGTCGCGGCTGCCCGCCGCCAGACGTCGTCACGGCCCGGGGCGTAGAAGAAACTCCCGAAGACCAGGTCGAACGGCCCGTCCGGGAGTGGCTGCGTGGCGGCGTCCCGGCGGATCGTCCGCACCCGGTCCGAGACTTCGTGTTCCGCGGCGTGGGCGGCGATTCGGTCGAGCGCTGTTTGCGCCACGTCGAGTGCCGTCACGGTCCATCCGCGGCGTGCGAGCCAGAGCGCGTCCCCACCGTATCCGGCGCCGAGCTCCAAGGCCGTGCCCACGCCGGTGAAGAGCTTGGTGATCGTCTCGACCGTCGCCTCGTTGGGGGAGGTGCCCCACGTGGGGTCGAGTGTGCGGTAGTGCTGCTCCCAGAACTCCGCGTCGTACTTCGTCATTCGCTGTACTCGTCCTCTCGTGCTCGGCAGCGGCGCCGCCTCGTCCCCAGGTTCGGAGTCGCGCGGCGGAACCGCAAACTTTCTTGCGGTTTTCGCAAGTCGTCGGCTCCTCCGGCGGCCGCTGCCGCGAACGGCAACTAGACTTGCGAAACGTGCAAACGCCACCGGAGCCCGCGGACCAGCCGAAAGAGCTCGTCGAGAGCATGCTCGGAGCCGTGGGACCACGGCTGCGCGACTTGCGGCAGCGACGGCAGCTGAAGCTGTCCGACGTCGCGAAGGCGACGGGCCTTTCGACCAGCACGCTCTCGCGGCTCGAGTCCGGCCACCGCCGTCCCACCCTGGACGTGCTGATCCCCTGGCCCAGGTCTACCGGGTCGCCCTGGACGACGTCGTCGGCGCGCCACCCACGGGCGACCCCCGCATCCACCTGAAGCCGATCCGGCGGCACGGGCGGGTGTACCTGCCGCTGACCCGATCCGGCGCCCCCGTGCAGGCTTTCAAGGTCGTCCTCCCGCCCCGCCGGGACGGAAAACCCCCGAAGCAGTCGACCCACGGCGGGTACGAGTGGCTTTACGTGCTGAGCGGCTCGGTCGACCTCGTCGTCGGGACACAGGTCACGACCCTCGTCGAAGGCGACGCCGCCGAGTTCGACACACGGCAGCCGCACAGCATCACCGGCAGCAGCGACACCGCGTCCGAGATCCTGACGCTGTTCAGCCCTCAGGGGGAGCAGATCCACATCCGCGACGCCTGACGATCGACCCCGGCGTGCACTCGCACGCCCTGCAACGGTCCTGCGCGGAGACACCACGCACCGAGCTCGCCGATCGGCGAGCCCTTCCCCGGACGCTGCCACCCACCAGCTCCGGCATCAGCGAAGTGCCCGAGCCGATGCACGACGCGGGCGAAGTCCTATGTGGACATCATCCTGCCGGCTCCGGTCACGTTGCTGTTCCGCTCGGCGGAACGGCCGGTTGTGCCGAACGGCCGCCCTCCGGTCGTCACGGGATCGGGCGCGTGGCTGCCCCGTGCCCTTTCCGCGCCGCCGGTCACCGGCGGCGCGCCTCTCCGGTGACCGGCGAGCACGCCGCCGAAGCACAACTCGCCGTCTTCCGGGAGCTCACAGCGCGGCCTTGAAGGGGTTGGAACGCAGGGAGTTCGAGACGTTCGGCGGCGGCAGTCCCACTCGTCCGAAGGGACTTCGCGTCCGCCAGAGCGTGCGGCTGCTCTCCGTTCTGCCTGGAAGGTCTGGTCCGGAGCACGATTTTCCAGGCACGGCAATGCTTTCCGCATCAGGCGGAATGACCGGCTCGATTCCGCTGCCGTGTTCCGGTGCGCGGGACGGTTCGTTGACCAGTTCATGATCCACTTCCAGAGTGGATCACGTGGGGAAGTGTCTGCGACCCATCGAGAGCTGAGGAACCACGTGATGTCTTCCGACTTGGACCTTTCCGCCACCGCGGTCGAGAAGTGGCTCGTGGAACGCCTTTCGGAACTCACCGGCACACCTGCTCAGTTCGTCGACGTGGACGAGCGGATCAACCGCTACCTCCGCGACTCGGTGCACATGGTCCGCCTGCTGACCGATCTCGGGACCGAACTGGGCAGGACGCTGCGGCCCACGATGATGTGGGAGAACCCCACCGCCAGGTCACTCGCCCGGGCGGTGAGCGCCTCCGCGCGGCCGGAGGAGCCGAGCCCGGCTCCCGCCCCGGCCACGCGCGGCGCCCGCTCCGACGACCCCATCGCCGTCGTCGGCATGTCCTGCCGGTTCCCGGGCGCGGGCGACCTCGACGCGTACTGGTCGCTGCTGTCGAACGGGGTGGACGCCACCAGCGGCGTGCCGGCGCGGCGTTGGCACGCCGGCACAGCTCAGGTCGACGCCTCCGGGGTGGACGACCGCGCCGACAGCTGGCGTGGTGGTTTTCTCGACCAGGTCGATGGTTTCGACCCGCAGTTCTTCGGCATCTCACCGCGCGAAGCGGCCGAGATGGATCCGCAGCAGCGGCTGGCGATGGAGCTGTCGTGGGAGGCTCTCGACGACGCGGGCATAGCGCCCCACGGCCTCCGGGACACCCGGACCGGCGTCTTCTTCGGCGCCATGTGGCACGACTACGCCCAGCTGGCCGCGGGTGACCTCGCCGGGACCACGCAGCACACCGCGACAGGTCAGGACCTCAGCATCATCCACCGCCAGGATCTCCTACTTCCTGGGGCTGCGCGGACCCGCCATCACGCTGAACACCGCCTGTTCGTCCGCGCTGGTCGCCCTCCACCAGGCACGGCAGAGCCTCCTGCTCGGCGAGTCGTCGCTCGCCCTCGTCGGCGGGGTCAACCTGATCCTCGCGCTGGACAGCATGGTCGCGATGGACCGGTTCGGCGCGATGGCGCCGGACGGGCGGTGCAAGGCGTTCGACAGCAGGGCGAACGGGTACGTGCGGGGTGAGGGCGGTGGTGTGGTGGTGCTCAAACCGCTGTCTCGCGCGCTGGCCGACGGCAATCCCGTCTACTGCGTCATCCGGGGCAGCGCGATCAACAACGACGGCTTCAGCAACGGCATGACCGCACCCAGTCCGGCCGCTCAGGTGGAGGTCCTGCGAGACGCCTACGCCAACGCAGGGATCGACCCCGCGCTCGTCGACTACGTCGAGGCGCACGGCACCGGGACGATGCTCGGCGACCCGATCGAGGCGGGAGCGCTGGGCGCGGTGCTCGGGGCGGGCCGCCCGGCCGACCGCCCGCTGGTGCTCGGCTCGGCGAAGACCAACATCGGCCACCTCGAGGCGGCCGCGGGGATGGCGGGCTTCATCAAGACCGTTCTGGCGCTGTGCCACCGCTCCATCCCGCCGAGCCTGCACTTCGAGACCCCGAACCCGCACATCGACTTCGACGGCCTGCGGCTGCGGGTCGCCGCGCGGCGCACGCCGTGGCCACCGCGCGACCGTCCCGGGATCGCCGGGGTGAGCGCCTTCGGTTTCGGCGGCACCAACTGCCACGTGGTCCTGGAGGAAGCGGGCACGGGCGGGTCGCACCTGGTGCCGCTGTCGGCCCGGGACGAGGACGGGCTCCGCGCCGCGGCGGCAGAACTCCTCGAGGCGTGCGGGCAACCCGGAGCGACGATGCCGGCGCTGCGTTCCGGTGCCGTGGCCCGGGAAACCGGGGAGGGGCAGCGGCTGGCGATCACCGCGGAGGACCCCGCCGATCTGGCGAGGCGGCTCACCGCGCACCTCGACGGCCGCCCCCTGCCCGGCACGGCGACGGGCCTCGTGGAAGCGGATCGCGGCAACCCGGTGTTCCTGTTCGCCGGTCAGGGATCGCAGTGGCTCGGCATGGCGAAGGACCTGGTGCTCGAACCGGCCTTCCTGGCCGCGTTGCGGCGCTGCGACCGCGCGATGCGCTCCCACCTCGACGTGCCGGTGCTGGACGTGGTGCTCGCGGACGACCCGGCCTGGCTCGAGGACCTGCGGCTGGTGCAGCCGGCGATCTTCGCCGTGCAGGTCGCCCTCGCCGCTCTGTGGCGTTCCTGGGGAGTGCACCCCGGTGCCGTCGTGGGACAGAGCCTGGGCGAGATCGCGGCAGCCCACGTGGCGGGGTGCCTGAGCCTGGAGGACGCGGTGCGGATCGTCTGCGTCCGCAGCAGGATCGTGCACGGCGCCGCGTCCGGCTCGGGCGCGATGGCCGTGCTCGAGCTGCCGGCCGAGGAGGCGCGCCGGGTGATCGCGAGCCGCGCGGGCGAGATCTCGATCGCCGTCAGCAGCGGCCCGAACTCGACGGTGATCTCCGGAGCGGCCGACGCCGTGCGGGACCTCTCGTCCGAACTCGCGCGGTCGGGAATCACACTGCGGCCGATCCAGGTGGACTACGCGTCGCACTCACCGCAGATGGATCCGCTGCTGCCCGAGCTGCGATCGGCGCTGAGCGGCGTGCGTCCCCATCGCGGTGTCATCCCCTTCTACTCCACGGTGGTCGGCCAGGACGTGGCCGGTGACGAGCTGGACGCCGAGTACTGGTGCGACAACCTGCGCGAGCCGGTCCTCTTCGCGGAGGTGGTGCGGCTGCTCGTCGCCGAGGGGCGGCGCGACTTCATCGACGTGAACCCGCACCCGCTCCTCGTGCACAACGTGACCGAGTGCCTGGCGGAGGCCGGGCGTGAAGGTCACGTGCTGCCCTCCTCCCGGCGCGCTGAGCCGAGCCGCTCCGTGCTGCTCGACTCCCTCGGCCGCCTGTACTGCCTGGGGCAGGACGTGAACTGGTCCCGCGTGCACGCCCGGACCGGCCGCGAGTCGGCGGAACGCCCGCACGCACTGGACGGGCAGGAGCGGGAGCCGGTGGTGCTGCCGCTGTCCGCGCACACCCCGGCCGCGCTCGCCGACGCGGCCACCGCCCTCGCCGAGGTCGTGCGGACCGCCGCGGACCTCGGGGACATCGGTTACACGGCCGCCCGCCGCTCTCCACACGCGCGACGACTGGCCGTCGTGGGTGCTTCGCGGACCGAACTGGCCGATGCGCTCGAAGGAGCCGCGGAACGGCCGCTGGCCCCGACGTGGAAGAAACCGTCCATTGTGTTCGTCTTCCCCGGGCACGGCGCCGCCTGGCCGGGGATGGGCCTGGACCTCGCCGCGACGGAGCCGGTGTTCAGGGACGCGCTCGAGGACTGCGACGCGGCCATCCGGCGCATCAGCGGGTTCTCCGTCCTCGAGTACCTGCGGCGGGAGAACGGGGAAGCGGACATCCCGTTGATCGAGGAGGTGCAGCCCGCCCTGTTCGCGATGGAGGTCGCGCTGACGGCCCTGTGGAAGTCCTGGGGCGTCGAACCGGACGCGGTCGTGGGGCAGAGCATGGGGGAGATCGCCGCGGCACACGCCGCCGGCGCACTGTCCCTCGAGGACGCCGCACTCGTGATCTGCCGCCGGAGCGCACTCTTGGCGTCGATCCGCGGGCAGGGCGCGATGGCGCTGGTCGAGCTCGGCCTCGAGGAGGCGCGGACGCTCATCGGCCGGTGGGACGGCCAGGTCGAGGTCGCGGCGAGCAACAGTCCGTCCTCGACGCTGCTGGCCGGCAGTCCCGAGGCGGTCGAAGAGGTGCTGGGAGAGCTCGAGCGCACGAACGTGTTCGGGCGGCGCATGGTCGTCGACGTGGCCGGGCACAGCCGGCAGGTGGAGCCGCTGCTCGGCGCACTGCGCGCCGAGCTGCGCGGGGTCTGGCCCGCCGCGACCTCGGTGCCGTTCTGCTCCAGCGTGACCGGCGCGATGAGCGCGGGCGAAGAGCTGGGGACGTCGTACTGGCTGCGGAACCTGCGTGAACCGGTGATGCTCGGGCCGGCCGTCGCCCTGCTCGCCGAGCAGGGACACCAGGTGTTCCTGGAGATCAGCCCGCACTCCGTGCTCGGCCCGGCGATCGACGCGACGCTGCACTCGGTCGGCGCGACGGCCACCACGATCGCCAAGGCGCACAGGAAGCGGGGTGAGCGGACGGGCCTGCTGGAAGCCGTCGCGGCGCTGTACACGGCGGGGTGCGAGATCGATTGGGACCGGGTGCAGCCCGCCGGTGGCCGCACGGTTCCGCTGCCCGCCTATCCCTGGCAGCGCGAACCGTACTGGCTCGACCGGGTTCGTGGCCCTCGGCGCGACAGGACGAGCGCGATCGACGACGGTGCGCACTCGGAGCCCGAAGAAGTCGTGCCGCAGGAGGCCGCGGGGAGCATCGACGACGGTGCGGCCTTCGAGGACCGGCTGGCGAACCGGGTGGCCTGGGTGCTGCGCCTGCGGCAGGACGAGGTCCAGCGGGACGTCCAGCTGAGCAAGCTGGGCATGACCTCCTTGATGGCAATGGAACTTCGCAACCTGGTGCTGCGCGATCTGGCCGTGGAGATCCCGGTCTCACGAGTGCTGCGCGCGGACGGGGTCTCCGCGCTCGCGGCCGAGGTGCAGACGTCGGTCGGCGCCGGCCAGGCGGCTCCCGGCGCCGCGACGGTCGTGGGATCGATGGACTGGATGGAGCTGTGAACGCGATGACCTCACTGGTGGAACTGCTGGGGCGGGGCGTGCAGCTGACGCCGGCCGGAGACCGGCTGCGGCTGCGGGCCGCCGCGGGAACCCTCGATCCCGCCGAGCGGGATGCGGTGAGGGAGCACAAGTCCGAGCTCCTGGACCTGCTCGGCGGGCGCTCGGCCTGCCGGCTGACCGGTGTGCAGGACCGCATCTGGTTCCTCGGCAGGCTCGACCCGACGGGAGTGGCGTACACGTTCACCGTCACCTACCGGATCGAGGGGCCGGTCGACGCGTCGGCGCTCGCCACCGCGCTGGAGACCGTCTGGCGCCGCCACCCCGGCCTGCGGGCGACCTTCGAGGAGATCGGGGGAGTGCCGGTCCAGTTCATCGAGCCGGAGTCGACACCCGTGCTGAGGACCGCCGATCTCCTCGGCGCCACCGACGAGGAGGTCGACCGGGAGCTGCGAGCTGCCCTGATCGCGCCGTTCGACCTCGCTCGTGGGCCGTTGACGCGTTCGGTGCTCGTGCGCACCGGGGAACGGGAACACGTGTGGGGGCTGACCCTGCACCACCTGGTCGCCGACGGGTGGACCACCGGGCTCGTCGTGCGGGAGATCTCCGAGATCCTCAACGGCGAGAGCGGTGCGGTCGCGAGCCTGGACTACACCGACTACGCCGAGTGGGAGCGCACACACGCCGACAGCCCCGCCTCGGCTGAGAACCTGGACCACTGGGTGGGGGCGTTGTCGGGAAGCACTCCACTGGAACTGCCGCTGGACCACCCGCGCCCACCCCGGCGCGGCCACGCCGGCGCACGGGTCGACTTCGTCCTGCGGCCGGAGCTGACCGCCCGGCTCACGGAGTTCGGCAGGGACGAAGCGGCAACCCGGTTCGCCACGCTGCTCGCCGTGTACCTCGTGCTGCTGTGGCACTCCACCGAGCGCGAGGACATCTCGATCGGCACGCCGTACGCCAACCGGCTGGACCCCGGGTTCGAGCGGACCGCCGGGTGCTTCGTGAGCACCCTGGTGCTGCGCGTCGGCCTGTCCTCCGAGCTGAGTTTCCGCGAGCTGGTGCGCAGGACCGCCGCCGTGTGCGCCGACGCCTGGGACCACCAGAACTACTCGTACGAGAAGCTGGTGAGCGAGGTGGCCGGAAACCGGGACCTCAGCCGCAGCCCGCTGTTCCAGGCGTTCTTCGCCTTCCAGGACGCGTTCCACCCGCTGAGGCTGCCCGGCGCCACAGCCGAGCTGCGCCCGTTCGACACCGGCAGCGTCCAGTTCGACCTCGAACTGCACTTCCACCCCGACACCGACGAACGGGAACTGCTGGGGAGCTTCTACTACGACACGGCACTGTTCGAGCGGTCGACGATCGAGGCCATGGCCCGTCGCTGGCAGCACCTCGCCGCGTCGCTGATCGGCTCCCCGGACCTGCCGATCGGTGACGTCTCCCCGATGACCGAGCTGGAGCGCCGAAACCTCCGCCGGCGCAACAGCACCGCGTCGAACCACGCACGGGACACGACGGTCGACCGGCTCGTGGCGGCGTGGGCCGAGGCCGACCCCGAGCGCGTCGCCGTCCTCTGCGACGGCCGTGAGCTCGGCTACGCGGAGCTCGACCGCGCGGTGTCGGCGTTGGCCTGCCGCATCGACGCCGCGGGAGGCCGTGGCCGGCGACTCGGGATCTTCCTGGACCGCGGCCCCGAGATGGTGGTGGCGGTGCTGGCGGCGCTCCGCGCGGGCGCGGTCTTCGTCCCGCTGGCCACCGATCTGCCCGAGGAGCGGATGGCCTGGATCGTCGAGGACACCGGCATGTCCCTGGCGGTCACGCGATCGGACGTCGCCGCCCGCCTGCCTGAACGGGTCCGGCCGCTGCTCGTCGACGGGTCACCGGGCGCGACGCCGGACGGGCCGCTCGAGCCACCCGCCTCCGGCAGTCCCGCGTACGTGCTGCACACGTCCGGGTCGACGGGCCGGCCCAAGGGTGTCGAGGTGCGGCACGACAACCTGCTGAACCTGCTGCACGCGATGGCGGTGAAGCCGGGGATCCGGCAGGACGACGTGTTCCTCGCGGTGACCAGCCTGTCGTTCGACATCTCGCTGCTGGAGCTCCTGCTCCCGCTGGTCACCGGTGCGGCGGTCGTCGTCGCCACCGCGGAGGAGGCGTCGGACCCGGCTCGCCTGGCCGAACTGCTGGACACCAGCGGTGCCACCATCATGCAGGCGACGCCCTCCACGTGGCGGATGCTGTTCGACTCCGGTTGGAAGGGCCTGTCCCGGCTCACCGCGCTGTGCGGCGGGGAGGCCATGAGCCGCGACCTGGCCGACCAGCTCCTGGCCGGGTGCAAGGAGGTGTGGAACCTCTACGGTCCCACCGAGACGACGATCTGGTCCGCCCGCTGGAAGGTCGACGCGTCCGATCCGGTGCGCATCGGAGAACCGATCGAGAACACCCGGTTCTACGTCGTCAACGGACGCGGCCTGCTCGTGCCACCCGGAGTGCCGGGCGAGCTGTGCATCGCGGGCGAGGGCGTCGCGAACGGCTACCTGAACCGGCCGGAGGAGACCGAACGGCGATTCGCGGACCTGGCGGAGGTGCCCGAGCGCGTCTACCGCACCGGTGACCTGGTCCGCGAGCTGGCGGACGGCACCCTGACCTTCCTGGGCAGGACGGACCAGCAGCTCAAGGTGCGCGGTCACCGCGTCGAGGCCGCCGAGGTCGAACACGCGCTGCGCCGGCACCCCGCCGTCGTCGACGCCGCGGTCACCCTGACAGCGGACGGGGTGCTCGTCGCCCACCTGGCCGCGCACGACGGCGACACCGTCTCCGCGGAACAGCTCAGAGAACTGCTCGCTCCCGTCCTCCCGGCTTACATGGTGCCGCAGCGCTTCGTAGCGCACACGGCGCTTCCGATGACTTCCAACGGGAAGATCGACCGCACGGCGCTTTCGTCGATGGTCCCGGAGTCGGCTCCGGCCGCCACCGCGTACGAACCGCCCGTCGGCGAAACCGAGACCGTCGTCGCGGAGATCTACGGCGACCTCCTCGGCCGGACCGGCGTCGGCAGGCACGACGGCTTCTTCGACCTGGGCGGGCACTCCCTGCTGGCCACGAGGGCGCTGTTCCAGGTCGAGGAGCGCTTCGGCGTGCGCGTGGAGCTGCAGAACCGCTTCGCGCACCCCACGGTGTCGGCGCTCGCCGCACGGATCGACGACGACCTCACCCGCGGTGTGGGGGACGACCTCGCCATCAGCGCCGCCCTCGACCAGCTCGAGTCGATGTCGGACGAGGAAGTCGCCCGCCTGCTCGGCGACCTCAACTGACGAACCACCGAACCAGGAGACAGTGTGAACACGACCGACCGGCTCCAGCAGCTGTCCGACACCAAGCGACTGGCGCTGTTGCGGCTGCTGGAGAACAAGAACATCGGGAACGACCGGCTGCTCACCCTGGAGGGGTCGAACGTCAAGGTGCTGCGGGAGGGCGCCCCGATCCTGTTCCTCTACCCGGCCACGGACGGCAGCGTGAGCTACATGAACAACTACCTGCCGCACATCCCCGAGGCGTGGGGCGTGTACGCCCTGCAGACCCCCGGCATGGACGGTGAGCAGTCGCCCTACCGCACGGTCGAGGAGCTGGCCGCCCACGGCATCCGCCAGATGCGCCGCGTCCAGCCGGAGGGCCCTTACTACGTCGCGGGGAACTGCATGGGCGGACTGCCCGCGTACGAGACGGCCCGCCAGCTCCACGAACAGGGCGAGCGGACCGGCCTCGTCCTGCACCTGATGCCGAACTTCAACCGCCCCTGGAAGGAGCTGCCGGTCGACAGCGCCTCGTTGCAGCAGCGGGCGATCATGGACTACGTCTACATCATCGAACGCCTGCTGGCCGTGCGGATCGACCTGCCGTGGGACGAGTTGAACGAGCTCGACGAAGAAGCACAGGTCGAGTTCGTCGTCCGCTACGTCGACGAGCACGATCTGCTGTCCGGAATGGACCTCGACGTCTTCCGCAACCGGATGGCCATCTACAAGGCGAACCTCTCGGCGATGCTCACCTACGACCCCCCGACCGGCTTCGACGGCAGCATCACGATCCTCGCCGTCGGCGAGGCCAGCCGGCAGGAGACCGCGATCCACGCGATGTCGCCTTACGCCGCACCCCTGCGGTCGATCCACCGCGACCAGATCAACACCATCTTCGTGGACGCCGACGGCGGCGCGCTGTTCGACGGCGCGGAGCCGGACATCGGCAAGATCGGCCGCGAACTGCGCGAGATCGTCTCCGCGGCGGGCGAAGGCACCCCGGCGTGACCGCCGAGGAACAGGACCGGTATCCGCACCTGTTCTCCCCGCTGGAGGTGGGCGGCGCGCGTTTGAAGAACCGGATCGTGTTCCCGGCGATCATGAACAACTACGCGCGTCGGGGACTGGTGACCGATCGCACGGTCACCTTCTACGCCGAGCGCGCCGCCGGTGGTGCGGCGATGGTGGTCTCCGAGGCGCTGTTCGTCCACCCGAGCTCGGTGCCCCCGCAGACGGGTCTCGCGGCGTACGAACCCGCCAACGCCGCGGGGTTCGAGCGCCTCGCGGCCGCGGTCGAGGAACACGACTGCCGGATGGTCGGTCAGCTCCTGCACTCGGGCAGGCAGCAGGTGCGAGGTCCGGTGTCGAACAGCTCGATCGGGGTGTCGCCCCTGCCGGACCCGTACAGCTGGACGGTTCCGCACGTGATGTCCACGTCGGAGGTCCGGATGATCGCCGAGTCGTTCGTGGCTTCCGCCGCTGTCCTGCAGCGCGCGGGGTTCTCCGGCGTCGAGGTGCACGCGGCGCACGGTCACCTGATCACGCAGTTCCTGTCGCCGTGGTCGAACACCAGGCAGGACGAGTACGGCGGCGACCTGGACGGGCGGACCAGGTTCCTGCGCGAGGTCCTGGCCGGCATCCGATCGGTGTGCGGGCCGGATTTCCTGCTGGGCTTGAAGATGCCGGGCGACGAGCTGGTGCGGGGAGGCATCACCGCGGAGGAGTCGGCCCGCATCGCGAACCGGGTGAGCCGGGAGACTCCACCGGACTACCTCGCGTTCGGCCAGGGCAACTCCTCGCTCAGCTTCGGCGACCACGTGCCCGACATGCACTACCCGCCCGGCCCGTACCTCGGGATCCAGCGCGACCTCAGAGCGGCGGTGACCCTCCCGGTCCTGGCGTTCGGCCGCGTCACCTCCGCTGCCGAAGCGGAAGCCGTCGTCCGGGACGGGATCGGTGACCTGGTCGGCCTGGGACGCCTCCTGGTGGCCGATCCCGGCTTCCCGGCCAAGGTGCGGGCGGGCCGCGAGCAAGAGGTGCGGCCGTGCCTCTACTGCAACGTGTGCTGGGGAGAGGTCACCAGTGGCCGCACGATCGCCTGCGTGGTCAACCCCGACCTCGGCACCGGTGGTGAAGCCGCTCGCCGGGTCCGCGGGGCGTCCAGGAAACGCGAGGTCACCGTGGTCGGCGCCGGGGTGGCGGGCCTTCAGGCCGCCGCGGCGGCGGCCGGGCACGGGCACCGGGTGACCTTGCTGGCCGGCCCGCACCTCGGCGGCAAGGCGAGGGTGGAGTCGCTGTTGCCGGGACGCGCCGACGTCGCCGCCACCCTGGAGCACCAGCGGTGGATGGTGGAGCGCAACGGCGTGCGCGTCGAGCAGGGTGCGCGCGTGACGGAGGAGATGGTCCTCGCGACCGGTCCCGACGTCGTCGTCATGGCCACCGGGGCGCAGATGATGCGACCGCCCACCCTGGACGTCCACGGCGAGGACGGCGTCAGCGTGCGGGACTACCTGCTCCGCGACGACAGCGGAGCGGGCGACGGCACAGCGGTGCTGTTCGACTTCGACCACTCGGCCGGGACCTACGCGGTCGCCGACCTCCTGGCGCGGCGCTACCGCCAGGTGGTGCTCATGACGCCCAGGACGTCCCTGGGCGACGCGGTGCCGTACGTGAGCCGCCTGGGCGTCCACCGGAGACTGCACGAGGCGGGCGTGCGCATCGAGTTGTCGACCGAACCGCTGCTGTACGAGGACCACGTGCTGCGCTGCGCGAACGTCTTCACCGGGCGGCTCACCGAGATCGAGGACGTGGCCCTGTTCACCTGGTCGACCCCCCGCCAGCCGGTCGACGAGCTGTCGGGTCCGTTGTCGGCGAGCGGAGTGCCCGTCCACGTCATCGGGGACGCGTACGCGCCGGGAACCATGCTCACGTCGATCCGGGAGGCCGAGATGCTCGGCAGGCGGCTGTGAGGGCACCTCAGCGGCCGTTCCCCCTGAGCTTCCGGTTCACCCAGTCAAATCCGTGGAGATGAGATGTTGAACAGCAGCACGGGCCGTTGCCCCGTGCAGGGGCGATTCGATCCGCTGGCTCCCGGCTACATCGCCGACCCGTACCCGGCGCTCGCCACCCTGCGCGAGGAAGCCCCGGTCTTCTACGAGCCGCGGCTCGACATGTGGCCGGTCACCCGGCACGAGGACGTCAAGCGGATCCTCACCGATCACGAGAGCTTCTCCGGTGCGATCACCCAGACCCCGTTCTACCCGCTCGCGGAGGAGGCGAAGGAGATCCTCGACGCCGGGTTCCACGCGACCCCGACCGTCTCCAACTGCGACCCGCCCAAGCACACCAGGGTCCGCGCCTTCAACGTCAAGGCGTTCTCCGCCAGGAGGGTCGCGGGGCTCGAACCGGTCATCCGCGCCTACACCACCGAACTGCTCGACGGTGTCGCCTCGAGGTCGCGGTTCGACCTGGTGCGGGAGTTGACGGCACCCCTGCCCGCCAAGATCGTGTTCAGCCTGATCGGCTTCCCCGAGTCGGACTCGGAAGCGCTCAAGGCGCTCGCCCTCAACCGCATGGCCTTCACCTGGGGCCGGTCCACGAAGGACGAACAGGTCAGGATCGCGGGGAGGATGGTCGAGTACTGGCGGTACTGCACGGACTTCGTCGCCGCGCGCAAGGAGGACCTGCGGGACGACTTCACCAGCGACCTGCTCCGCTCGCACCTCGCGGATCCCGCCGCGCTGTCGGTCGAGGAGATCGTCAACGTCATCCACGCGGTGAGCTTCGCCGGCCACGAGACCACGACCAACGCGTCGTCGAGCACGCTGCAACGGCTGCTCACGCACCGGGAGCAGTGGGAGGAGATCTGCGCCGACCCCGCGCTGATCCCGAACGCGGTCGAGGAAGGGCTGCGCTTCGACCCGAGCCTGCACACCTGGCGCAAGATCACCACCAGGGAGGTCGACATCGGCGGGGTCACCGTCCCGGCGGGGGCCAAACTGCTGCTCCTCATCGGTTCCGCGAACCACGACCCGGCGCGGTTCGCCGACCCGGACCAGTTCGACGTCCACCGGTCCAACTCCCAGCAGCACCTGACCTTCGGCAGGGGAATCCACGCCTGCTTCGGCGCTCCGCTGGCCCGGCTGGAGATGCGGGTCATGCTGGAGGAACTCACGGCACGCCTGCCCCACCTCCGGCTCGCGGCCGACGAAGTCGTGCGGTACCACGAAAACGCGTGCTTCCGCGGCCCCGTGCGGCTGTGGGTGGACAACGCTTTCCCCGCCTGAGCCACCACTGCGCACGACCGGATCCGCGCGCCCCGCAACCGGAACCAACCCGATCAAGGAGAACTGCACTGAGGTATTGGGAGCGTCACGTCGCATCGCCGGCCGATCCTCTTCGCGTGGCCGCCACGCTCGCGGCGAGATCGGCCGAGGACAACGTGCTCTACGAGAACCAGGGATCGATCTGCTGGGGTGAGGGCGCCTACGCGACCGTGACCACGCGGGCGGACGAACCGCTGTCGGCGATCGCCACCCGGCTCGCAGAGGTCGACGTCGAGAACTGGCGCGCTTACGGCTGGGCCACCTTCGAGCTGTCCTACGCGTTGCACGGACTGGACGACGCGCCGGCGGCCGACATGGTCACCTTGATGATCCCGCGGCGCGAAGTGCGCTTCGAGAACCGCACGGTCCTCCTGCGCGCGCTCACCGCGGCGGACCTGGACGCGCTGGAGTCGCGGCTCGCGGATGCCGTGCTGAACGGCGGGATCGAACCGGCGGAGGCGCGTGTCGAGGTCGACGTCGACGACCACGACGCGGAGGGCTACCGGGCGGCGGTCGCGTCGGGCATCGCGGAGATCCGCTCCGGCGTGCTGGACAAGGTGATCCTCTCCCGTGTGGTGCCGGTGCCGGAGGACGTCGACATGCCCACGACGTACCTCACCGGCCGGCTCGCCAACAGCCCGGCGCGATCGTTCCTCCTTCGCCTGCGGGGCTGGGAGGTGCTCGGGTTCAGCCCGGAGATCGTGATCAGCGTGAGCTCCGGGGGTGAGGTGGTCACGCAGCCGCTGGCCGGCACGCGCGCCTTCCTCGGCGATCACGAAGCCGACCAGGAACGGCGTGACGAGCTCTACCGCGACGCCAAGGAGGTGTTCGAACACGCGATCTCGGTGCGGCTGGCGGTGACCGAACTGTCGACCGTGTGCACGCCGTCGACCGTCCGCGTCGAGGAGTTCATGAGCGTCAAGGAACGCGGCAGCGTGCAGCACCTCGCCTCCCAGCTCTCGGGTTCACTCGCACCGGACCGCACCGGCTGGGACGCGTTCGCCGCTCTCTTCCCGGCGGTCACGGCGTCCGGCATCCCCAAGGCACCCGCCTGCGAGCTGATCCGGCGCGCCGAGACGCAGCCGCGCGGGCTCTACAGCGGCGCCGTGCTGACCGTCGAACCGGACGGCGCCATCGACGCGGCTCTCGTCCTCCGCAGCGTGTTCCGCCGTGACGGCGACACCTGGTTGCGGGCAGGCGCGGGCATCGTCGCCCAGTCCACTCCGGAACGGGAACTGGAGGAGACCCGGGAGAAGCTGCGCAGCGTGTCGCGCTTCCTCGTGCCCGTGCGGCAGGTCGCTTTGACGGACTGATCGGCGGGGCCGGAAACGGCCCCGCCTGGTCGTTCAGGTCCCTTCCCCGGCCGGGAGACCGCGTTCCGCACCGTGGAACTCAGCGATCTGGGTCACACCAGGTTTGGACTAGATTCCTGCTGTCGTTCAGGAAAGCCAGCGGGGGACTTCACCAGGAGTGACCATGAGCGTTCAGGAGCAGTTGCGCGGTGGCGCACCGGATCTCGACGACTTCCCCACGCTGTGCAGCGTTCCACTGCGTCCGGACTGGTTCGACGACGAGGAGGAGAACCCGGCAGCGGGCGTCGTCCGGGGCACGGACTGATCGGCAGGAAATCGTCTGTGTCGCAGTTGGACCGTGACCGCACCTCCGGGAATTGTCGGCGGACGACTCGTGGAGTGGTGCACGCGGCTGTTCTGTGAACTACCGAGAGGCATCCCGTGAACATCGCACTCGTGACCTCCAGCGCCTTTCCCGGCAGCGACTGGTCGGATCGCGACACCCCCGTCCTGCGAGCCTGCCTGGAGGAACAGGGCTGCACGACGCAGATCCTCGCCTGGGACGACTCCGACGGTGTCGACTGGACCGCGTTCGACGTGGTCGCCGTGCAGTCGCCGTGGAGCATGTGGCTCAAGCTGGCGCAGTTCCGGAACTGGGTGGACTCCCTGCACCGGCAGGGAGTGCGGTTGGCGAATCCGCACGCCGTCATCGTGAGCGGTATGAGCAAGGAATACCTTCCCGAGGTCGAGCGGCACGGTGCCAGGACGATCCCGACCACGGTGGTCCGGCCGGGGGAGCGAATCGGTGCTGTGGCGGTGGAAGCGCTCGCGAACGCCGAACGTGAGTTCGGAGAGGCCGCAGTCGTCGTCAAGCCCGTCTCGTCGGGAGGCACGCTCGGCGCCGCCCGGGTCACCGAAGAACAGGACCTGGTCGACAGGCTCGCGGCCTTCGGGGAAGCCGGCGTGACCGCGTGCGTCCAGCCCTACGTCTCCACGATCGATTCGCTGGGGGAAAGCGGGATCATCATGATCGACGGGGAGGTCTCCCACGCGATCACCAAGGACGCCATCCTCGCGCCGGGCCGGGTCGGAACGCAGTTCCACCCGAACGCCCGTGCCGGCCACGTCGACCACGGCGACGACCTCGCCGACATCCACACCGCGTACGACGCCTACCTGAAGACCGTTCCGGTCCACCCGGTGTCGGTACGACTCGACTTCCTCCGCCACCCCGTCACCGGCAGGCTGCTGCTGCTGGAGATCGAATCGGTGGCACCTGTGAAGTTCTTCCACCTCCACCCGGAGGCGGCGGCGCGCTACGCCCGGTCCTTGATCGCCGTGGCGGCCGGGAGCGACCTGATCCGGTCTTGACCCGGTGATGACCTCGCGAGACCCGCTTCCAGGTCAGCCGGGGCACGACAGACCTCCGCTCACCGGCACCGACAGCGCAACGGCACTTCGCCGTCGATCCTGCGTGTTTCAGGTTGACGTCGAGCTGATCTCATCGTACTCGTCAAGAAGAGAGCGAACATGTGCGATTCGCTGATTCCCGCCGTTCATGAGAAAGATGGCAGTGCACTGGAGGTCGTCGTGTCACCCGCACCGCGGAAGCCCTCCACGCCAACGAGTGTCGCGCCCGCGGCGGAAGAACCCTCCTGGCACGTCAAGGCTTCGCAGCCGGTCAACTACGAAGTCCGTCTGTGCCAAGGCGTCTTCGACCCGAACCGCACAGATCTGCTCGACGCGGGCAGCCCGGACGGAAACCGGACACACCGGCGGTTCGTCGTCGTGGACGAAACCGTCGACAGGCTGTACGGCACAGCGATGAGACAGTACTTCGAGCACCACGGCGTCACTTGCGAGATCATGGTGGTCCAGGCGGGCGAGGTGCGCAAGGAGATCGACGTCGTGCTGCGCTTCGTGGAGCGGCTCGACGCCTTCGGAATCGATCGCAGGCGCGAGCCGGTCATCGTGGTGGGCGGCGGTGTCGTGATGGACATCGTGGGACTCGCCGCCAGCCTCTACCGGCGCGGAACGCCGTTCATCAGGGTGCCGACGACCCTGGTCGGTCTGGTCGACGCCGGGGTCGGCGTGAAGACAGGGGTGAACTTCAACGGTCACAAGAACCAGCTGGGCACGTATTCGGCGGCGACGCTCACGCTGCTCGACCGCGGCTTCCTCGCGACGCTGAGCCGCCGGCACATCAGCAACGGGCTCGCCGAGATCCTGAAGGTCGGCCTGATCAAGGACGAAGCACTCTTCGGCCTTCTCGAGCGGCACGGCCGGCTGGTCCTGGACGAGAACTTCCAGGGACGGTCGCCGGAGGGGGCCGACGCCGCCACCGCCATCCTCGAAGCCGCGATCACCGGCATGCTGGAAGAGCTCGAGCCGAACCTGTGGGAGGAAACGCTCGAACGCAGCATGGACTACGGGCACACCTTCAGCCCCGCCGTCGAGATGCTCGGCCTTCCCGCGATGCTGCACGGCGAAGCCGTGTGCCTCGACATGGCACTGAGCACCGTCCTCGCCCACCGGCGCGGACTCGTGAGCGAGGACGAGTGCCGACGGGTGTTCTCGGTGATGTCCGACCTCGAGCTGCCCACCTGGAGCCCGTTGCACACGCCGGAGGTCCTCGGGCACGCGCTGCACGCGACAGTCCGGCGGCGCGACGGGCAGCAACGACTGCCGCTGCCCGTCGGCATCGGGAACACCGTCTTCGTCAACGACGTCTCGGACGAGGAACTGGTCGCGGCGATCGAACTCCAGCGGGACATGGCCGCGGGCAGTTCGGCGGAAGTCGCGTGAGACCCGGCGGGGCGAGGCCTACCACAAGGTCTGGCCTCCCTCGATCGCGAGGTTGTGGCCCGTCATGTAGTCGGAGACCTCGCCGGCCAGGTAGACGACGGCGCCCTGCAGGTCGCTGACCTCACCCAGCCGTCCGGCCGGGATGTTCGACACCCACTCGTCCACCAGGGGCGCCAGCGCCTCGGACTCCTCGATCAAGGCGGTCCTGATGATTCCCGGCGAAATGCAGTTCACCCGGATCCCGCGGTCGGCCCACTCGGCGGCCAACGTCCGGGTCAGGCTGACCACCGCCCCCTTGGAAACGTTGTACGAAACCTGCTTCTGGGGGTGAGGCACGATCATCGACGCCATCGAGGCGGTGTTGATGATTTTTCCGTACCCGTGCGGGAACATCGCCTTCGCCTCGTGCTGGCAGGCGAGGAACACTCCCCTCAAGTTGAGGTTGTGCACCATGTCCCACTCTTCGAGCGTTGTTTCCTCGGCGGCGGAGTTGAGGTTGATTCCGGCATTGTTCACCGCGATGTCGAGTCGGCCGAACTGCTCCACCGTCGTGCGCACGAAGCTCTCGATGGAACTTTCGTCGGCGGCGTCAGCCTGGATCGAGATCGCTTTCACGCCCTTTTCCAGCAATTCGCCGGCGACCTCCTCCGCGCGCTCCGCGCTGAGGTCGACGACCGCCACCTGGGCGCCCGCTTCGCCCAGGGCGTGCGCGAACGCGCGTCCGATGCCCTGTCCCGCCCCGGTCACGAGAGCCGTTCTGCCGGTGAGCCGGAACCGGTCCAAGATTGAACGTGTCGCGGCAGGAGACTGGGCATCGCCGGAAATTTCGTCCATGTCTGCACTCGTTTCTGGGCCGATGGGGAACTAGCCGATCGACACTATACAGATCCTGGCCGTGTTGCGGCAGAATTGATTCGAGGAGTGTCATGGACCTACCGTTCGACCAGAACCGCATGGACGCGTTGATGGAAAAGGCCGGCGCCGATGTGGTGATCGCGACGACCCGTTTCTCCATCCAGCACCTGCTCGGCGGATACCGGTACTTCTTCTTCGCCAACCTCGACGCGATCGGCGTGTCCCGATATCTTCCGGCGCTCGTGTACGTCAAGGGTTCGCCGGAGAACTCGTTCTACATCGGGTGCGGCAACGAGGAGTGGGGAACCTCCGTTTTCCCGCTGTGGGTCCCCGATGTCCGCAACCAGTCGTGGTCGAGCGTGGACACCGCGAACTCGATCGTCGGCGGGCTGCGGGAGCGCGGTCTGGACAACGCGGTCATCGCGGTGGAGAAGTCCTTCCTGCCGTTCGACGCGGCCGAGGTGCTGCGCGCCGCGCTGCCGGGGGCGGCGTTGGTGGAAGCTCATCCGGTCCTCGAAGCGATCCGGGCGATCAAGACCCCCGAAGAGCTCGAGCTGGTGCGCACCGCCTCCGTGGGGATCATCGACTCCATGGCGGCCACCTTCGCGGCCTCGCGGCCCGGCGACACCAAGATCGACGTGGTCGAGCGGTTCCGTCGCGAGCAGACCGATCGGGGACTGGTCTTCGACTACTGCCTGGTGTCGTGCGGCAGCGAGTTCAACCGCGCGCCGTCGTCCAGGGTGTGGCGGGAAGGAGAAGCGCTCTCGCTCGACTCCGGCGGGATGTACCAGGGGTACATCGGCGACCTGGCCCGCATGGCGGTGGCGGGTGAGCCCACCGGCTTGATGAACGACCTGCTGGCGGAGGTCGAGTCGGTGCAGCAGGGCGTGCGCGCCGCGGTGACGCCCGGCCGGCGCGGCGGGGACGTCTTCGACCTGGCCGACAAGGCGCTGGCAGCGTGTCCTCACGCGGACGAGATGTTCTTCGTCGCCCACGGCATGGGTCTCATCACGCACGAGGTCCCCCGGCTGACCGGTACCGGTCCGGTGCCCTACCCCGCGGACCACGCGGAAGCCCCGCTCGAGGTGGGCATGGTCCTGTCCCTGGAGACGACGCTGTCCAACCCCGAGGTCGGCATCGTCAAGCTGGAGGACACCCTGATCGTCACGGAGGACGGGTGGGAAGCACCGGGAGACGAGGCGCGCGGGTGGAACCGGCCGCTGTCGGGCGGCGCCAGGTGAGCTTGCGATCCCGCATGGCCGGCGGCGACCCGCTGCTCGGTCTGATCCTCAAGGTGCCGGCCCACTCCGCCGTGGAACTGGCCGGGCACCTGGGTTTCGACTTCGTGCTGCTCGACACCGAGCACGCGCCCGCCGAGACGGTCGAGGTGGAGCACCACGTCAGGGCGGGCGAAGCCGCCGGCATCCCGGTGCTGGTGCGTCTCGCCGGGAACGATCCCGCCGCCGCGCTGCACGCACTCGACGCCGGCGCGGCGGGAATCGTCGTGCCCCACGTGTCGGACGCCGCGGACGCCGAAGCCGCGGTCCGCGCCGCGCACTACCCACCGCGAGGAATTCGCAGCCTCGCGGTGAGCACCCGGGCGGGACGGCACGGCACCCGCACCCTGGAAGAGCACCTGGCCGAGGCCGCTCGCGAGACGGTGGTCGTGGTCCAGGCCGAGGACCGGGACTCCGTCCGGAACTGCGACGCGATCGCCGCGACCGACGGCGTCGACGCCGTGTGGATCGGCCCCACCGACCTGTCGCTTTCCCTGGGCGTGCCGGGGAACTTCGGCCATGCGGGCTACCGGGCGGCCGTCGACCGGGTGGTCGAGGCGGTGGTGTCGGCACCGCAGTGCGCGTTGTGCGTCCTGGTGGATCATCCCGGCAAGGTCGGGGAGTGGCGGGAACGGGGCGCCGGCGTTCTCCTCTTCAACTTCAACACCGTGGTGGTGGAGGGTTTGCGCGCCATCGTGAGCAGCGTGCGCCGGTAGCGGACGAAGTGGATGCGTCCCGTCCCGCCGACGAGGCCGCCTTCCCGGCTTTCGGGAAGGCGGCCTCGTGTCACGAGGGAACCGGGCCGAACCACCGGCGCCTTCGTCCTGAAGTCCACTGTGGACGGCTTGATCGCACTCGACGGGTGCGCGGAGGACGAACCGGTCGTCGAGTCGGTCGTCCGCACCCTGCCAAGCGCTCGGTTGGTGCGTATCGACTTCGATCGCGCGGAGATGCCCGCTGATCGTGGTGAACGGGTGATGTCTGTCCGGGTGGACATCGCGGAAGTGCTCCCGCGGCCATAGCACATCGCGCTAGCCGCGAACCGGAGTAAGCCGCCCCGCCATCCGGGTCCATTCGTCAGGTTACGTATGTGAGAAAGTTTCAGCACCCTCTC
Source organism: Lentzea sp. CC55 (assembly GCF_021056325.1). Classification (NCBI taxonomy): domain Bacteria; kingdom Bacillati; phylum Actinomycetota; class Actinomycetes; order Pseudonocardiales; family Pseudonocardiaceae; genus Lentzea; species Lentzea sp. CC55. Next base: position 740,819 of record NZ_JAJCXE010000056.1, read on the forward strand.
GACGCCGCCTCGGGTTTGTGCGTACGGTGAGCGCGTTGTCACCGTACCGGTCAGTAGTAACCCTAGCTGAATTCCTTTCTCCCCACCCCTGCCGGGTGAGGAAGTGAGCGCAGTGAACATGCTGTCGGATCGTGAACGGGTGCTGTGCCTGAGTCCTTTCGGCACGCCCAACCCGGCCCTCGTGGTCGCCGCCGAACGAGCGGGCGGGCTCGGTGTGCTCGACCTCGGGCCCCATGCCGCCGCCGACCTCGCCCGCGTCCGCGCGCGGCACCCGCGCGCGTTCGGCGTCAGGCTGCGCGGACCGCTGGCGGTGCCGCTGCCCGAAGCCGTCGACACGGTGGTGGTTGATCTTGCCCGGCACCGGCCCGAGCGCGCTGAGCTGGGTGAAAGCCGCGTCTTGGTCGTGGTCACCTCGGTGGCGGAGGCCGTTGCGGCGATCGAGTACGGGGCCACCGGACTGATCGCCAAGGGTGCCGAGTCCGGCGGCCGAGTGGGTGGTTCTCCTGTCTTCGTGCTGCTCCAGCAGGTGCTCGCGCTGACCGATCTGCCGGTCTGGGCGGCCGGGTCGATCGGCCCCGACACGGCGGCCGCGGCCGTCGCCGGCGGTGCGCGCGGAGTGGTGCTGGAAGGACAGCTCGCGCTCGTCGCGGAAGCTCGAAAACACATTTCCGGCGAATTTGTCAACGCGATCCGGATGATGGACGGCGCCGACACCGTCGTGAACGACGGGGTGCGCGTGCATGTTCGTCAAAACACGCTCGAAATCGGCCAAGAAGGGTGCTTGGCTGATTTCTACCGTAGCTCGTTCGGCACCGTCGGTGGTGTCGTGGGCGCGATTGTGCGCGGGATTCGCGAGAATCTCACCCTGGCGGGTGAGCACCGCCCGATCCGGCCCGCCGGACCGTTCTGCGACCGCGTCCCCGGCCTGCGCTACCCGATCGCGCAGGGCCCGATGACCCGCGTCAGCGACCAACCGGCGTTCGTCGCCGCCGTCGCCGAAGGCGGTGCGCTGCCGTTCCTCGCGCTCGCGTTGATGGAGGGTTCGGCCGTCCGCATGCTGCTGGAGGACACCGCCGCGAGGCTCGGCGACCGGCCGTGGGGCGTCGGCCTGCTCGGCTTCGCGCCGCCGGAACTGCGGGCGCGGCAGATGGAGGCCGTGCTGGCGGTGCGGCCGAAGTACGCGATCGTCGCCGGTGGCACGCCCACGCAGGCCCGTGAGCTGGAGGACGCCGGCATCGAGGCGTTCCTGCACGTGCCGTCTCCCGCCCTGCTGCGCCGGTTCCTCGACGAGGGCGCGCGCAAGTTCGTCTTCGAGGGCTCGGAGTGCGGCGGGCACACCGGTCCGCGGTCCAGCTTCACCCTGTGGCAGCAGCAGATCGACGTGCTGCGCGGCCGGGAGACCGACGTCGTCGCGTTGTTCGCCGGTGGGATCCACGACGCCCGCTCGGCCGCGATGATCTCCGCCATGACCGCGCCGATCGCGGCACGGGGTGCGGCCGTGGGCGTCCTGGTCGGCACGGCCTACCTGTTCACCGAGGAAGCCGTCGCGCACGGCGCGATCCAGCCGGTGTTCCAGCAGGTCGCACTGGAGTGCGAGGACACCGCGCTGCTGGAGACCTCGCCCGGCCACGCGGTCCGCTGCGCGCAGACGTCCTATGTGGACACTTTCGAACGCGCGCGGGCCGAGGTGTCGGGCCTGTCGAAGCAGGAGCGCTGGGAGCGGCTCGAACAGCTCAACCTCGGGCGGCTGCGCCTCGCGAGCCGCGGCCTCGTCCGCGACGACGACGGTCTCCGGCAAGCCGGCGAGGACGAGCAGCGCCGCGAGGGCATGTTCATGATCGGCCAGGTCGCGACGCTGCGGTCCGAGCGCACCACGATCGCCCGGCTGCACGAGGACATCGTCTCCGGCGTGCTCCCCGGGACGGACGAGGAGCCGACCGGCTCGGCGCCGCTGGACGTCGCCATCGTCGGCATGGCCGCGATCATGCCCGGCGCCCGCGACGTCGCCGAGTTCTGGGCGAACGTCGTGGCGGGCACCGATTCCATCACCGAGGTCCCGCCGGAGCGCTGGTCGCCCGAACGCTACGGGAGCACCTTCACCAAAGGCGGTTTCCTGCCGCGCACGGCGTTCGACCCGCTCGCCTACGGCATCCCGCCCGCCTCGCTGACGTCCATCGAGCCCGCGCAGCTGCTCGCGCTGGAGGTGTCGGCCAAGGCGCTCGAGGACGCCGGCTACGCCACCCGCGTGTTCGACCGCGAGCGCACGTCGGTGATCTTCGGCGCCGAGGCCGGAGCCGACCTCGCGAACGCCTACACCGTGCGCACCGCGTTGCCCGCGCTGGGAATCCGCGGCCTGGACGACCACCTGCCCGCGCTCACCGAGGACTCGTTCCCCGGCGTGCTCGGCAACGTGATCGCGGGCCGCGTCGCGAACCGCCTCGACCTCGGCGGCGCGAACTACACCGTCGACGCCGCCTGCGCGTCCAGCCTCGCCGCGCTCGACGTGGCGTGCAAGGAACTCGTCGGCGGCACCAGCGACATGGTCCTGTGCGGCGCGGTGGACCTGCACAACAGCGCGCACGACTACCAGATGTTCGCCTCCGTGAAGGCGTTGTCCGCCCGGGGCCGCTGCGCCACGTTCGACTCGGCGGCCGACGGCATCGCGCTCGGGGAGGGCGTGGCCGCGGTCGTGCTGAAGCGCCTCGCCGACGCCGAACGCGACGGCGACCGGATCTACGCCGTGGTCAAGGGCATCGGCGCGTCCAGCGACGGCCGGTCGATGGGCCTCACCGCACCCCGTCCCGAAGGCCAGCAACGGGCCCTGCGCCGCGCCTACGCCTCCGCCGGGGTGCCGGTCACCGAGGTCGGCCTGGTCGAGGCGCACGGCACCGGAACCGTGGTGGGCGACCGCACCGAGCTCAGGTCGCTGACGGAGATGTTCGCGGGCGTCGAACCCGGCACGTGCACGATCGGCTCGGTCAAGTCGCAGATCGGCCACACCAAGTGCGCTGCCGGGCTCGCCGGCGTGATCAAGGCGGCGCTGGCCGTGCACACCGGAGTCCGCCCGGGAACGCTGCACGTCAAGCAGCCCAACGCCTTCTGGGACGCCGAGAGCAGCCCGTTCGCGTTCGGCCACCGCACGTGGGCGAGCGGCAACCGGGTCGCGGGCGTCAGCGCGTTCGGTTTCGGCGGCACGAACTTCCACACCGTCCTGGCCGGCTACACCGGTGCCGACGAGCCGTGGCACGGCCTGACCGCGTGGCCCGCCGAGCTGTTCCTGATCCGCGGCGCCGATCCCGCCGCGGCACGACGGGAAGCCGCCCGCCTCTCGGCTCTGGCCGACGACCGCACCCCGTTGCGTTCGCTGGCGGCGGCGTGCGGCTCGGGCACGGTGCAGGCGGCGTTCGTGGCCGGCGATCATGCGTCGCTCCGCCGCGCCTTGGCCGACGTCGAGGCCTGGCGCGCGTCGGACGTGGTGTCGTTGCGCACGGGGGAGCGGCCGAAGATCGCGTTCCTGTACCCCGGCCAGGGCAGCCAGCGACCGGGCATGCTGCTCGACCTCGTCACGGCCTTCCCGCGCCTGCAGGACTTCCTCGACGCGCGCTACGAGCGGGTCATGTACCCGCCGGCCGCGCTGACCGCCGAGGACGTCGCCCGCCAGCGCGCCGAGATCACCGACACCCGCAACGCCCAGCCGGCGCTCGGCATCGCCGGGCTCATGGTCACCGCGCTGCTGGACGCCGTCGGCGTGCGCCCGGACCTGGCCGGTGGCCACAGCTACGGCGAGCTGGTCGCGCTGTCGGCCGCGGGCGCGTTCGACGCCTCCGAACTGCTGGAGCTCAGCGCCGCCCGCGCGGAGGCGATGCTGGCGGCCGCGGGGGAGGACCCCGGCACGATGGCGGCGGTGTCGGCCCCGCTGGACGAGGTCGAGGCCCTACTGCCCGCGGACGTCGTGGTGGCCAACCACAACGCGCCCGCGCAGGTCGTGATCTCCGGTGCCACGGAGGCTGTGCGTCGTGCGGCCGAGGTGATGGAGGGCGCCGGGTTCGCCGTGAAGGACATCCCGGTCGCCGCCGCGTTCCACAGCCCGCTGATGGCCGGCGCCCGCGACCGCTTCGCCGCCCGTCTCCGACGCGTGTCCTGGGGCTCCCCGAGGTTCCCGGTGTGGTCGAACGTGTCCGCCGCGCCGCACGTGGACGTGCTCGACGGACTGTCCGCCCAGCTCTCCGGGCGCGTGCGCTTCGTCGAGCAGATCGAGTCGATGTACGCCGCGGGCGCGCGGATCTTCGTCGAGGCGGGCCCCGGCGGCGTGCTCGGCTCGCTGGTCGCCAAGACCCTCGGCGACCGCCCGCACACCGCCCTGCGCTGCGACGGCCACGTGACCTTCCTGCGCACGCTGGCGGCACTGGCGGTCGCCGGTGTCGAGGTGGACACCGCACCGCTGTTCGAGGACAGGGCCGAGCCGGCGACGACCGTGCCGCGACGGGCGTCCTGGTACGTGGATGGAGGACTCGTGCGCGACGCGAACGGCGACGCACTGCCCGGCGGTCTCCGACCGGCGACCGAGATGCCCGTGGTGAGGGTCGGGTCGGGGGTGGGGCGTGACGAGATCGTCGAGAAGTTCCTGGACGGGATGCGGGACGCGGTCAGCGCCCAGCGGGACGTGCTGCTGAGCTACCTCGGCACCGCGCCCGCTTCCGTGCCGGGGAACGTGCCGGCGGTGCGGCAGGTGATCGAGGCGGTGCCTGACGGCGTTGTCACTCCGACCGGTGCTGTGCCGCAGGCCGGTGCCGCGCCGCGGGAGGACGTGGCGACGGTCGTGCTGCGGACGATCAGCACGCGCACGGGCTATCCGGTGGAGATGCTGCAGCCGGGGCTGGACCTGGAAGCGGACCTGTCGATCGACTCGATCAAGCGGACCGAGATCGTCGGGGAGCTGGTGGCCGAGCTGGGGGCGACCGGCGCGGTGGACGAGCTGGCGCAGCTCAAGACCATCGACGGGATCGTCGCGTGGTTCGGCGAGGCCTCCGGTGAAGAGGCCACCTCGCCACGGGCGCTCACCGCACAGGCCGCACCCCCTCAGCCCTCAGGACGCCTGGTCCGGCTCGTGCCCCGGGTGGTCCCCGCCGACCCGGCCGCCCCCGCCGACCTCACCGGCACCACCGTCCTGATCATCGACGACAACGGCATCGGGCTCGAGCTCGCCGACCTCCTCGAACGCCACACCGCCCGTCCCCGCGTCGAACCGGCCTTCCCGGCGGACCTGCGGGACGTCGACGTCGTGGTGAGGCTCGGCGCGCGGCTGCCGGAGGCTTTCAGCGAGGTCAAGGCCTGCGTGACGAACGGCGTGAACCTCCTCGTCGTCACCACGGGCGGTGGCACGTTCGGCTTCGACCACCAGCCCGACGAACTGCCGGCCGACATCGGCCTGCACGGGCTGGTCCGCACCGCCGCGCTCGAGTACCCGGACCTCGTCGTGCGCTCGGTCGACGTCAACCCCAAGGAGAGCCACCGCGACATCGCCACCGCGCTGCTCGCCGAGATCGGGCCCGGCCCGGCGGTCGTCGGGTACCACGCCGGGAGGCGCCAGGTCGTCGAGGCGGTCGAACAGGAACTCGACGCGAAGCCCCTCGGTCTCGACGCCGACAGCGTGGTGCTGCTGACCGGCGGTGCCCGCGGCATCACCGCCCTCGCGGCGCGGGCACTCGCCGAACGCACCGGGTGCCACGTCGAGCTCATCGGCCGGACCCCGATCGCGCCCGAGGACCACCGGCTCAGCCACGCCACCACCGAGGCCGAGCTCGTCAAGGCCCTGTTCGAGCGGGGGGAGAAGGACGACGTCCCCGCCAAGGCGCGCAGGGTCCTGGCCGAACGCGAGGTCCGCGCCACCCTCGAACGCCTCAGGGCGACCGCGTCGAGCGTCCGGTACCACGAGTGCGACGTCACCGACGCCGCCGCCGTGGCCAGGGTCGTCGACGACGTCAAGGCCCGGTTCGGCCGCCTCGACGGCGTGGTCCACGGCGCCGGGGTGCTCGACGACAGGCTGATCGAGGACAAGACCCAGGAGTCGTTCGACCGCGTCTGGGCCACGAAGGTCAACGGTGCCAAGACGTTCGAAGACGGTTTCCTCGTGTTGTTCGGCAGCGTCAGCGGCGTGTTCGGCAACCGCGGTCAGGCCGACTACTCGGCCGCGAACGACGCCCTCGACCGGATGGCGCGGTTCTGGGGTGCGCAGCGCCGGGTCGTCGCCGTCGACTGGGGCCCCTGGGCCGGTGCGGGCATGGCCGCCGGGCTGGCCGGGGAGTACGCGCGGCGCGGCATCCCGCTGATCGAGCCCGAGCGGGGTGTGGACGCGCTGCTGAACGAGATCGCCGGCGGTGAGGACGTGCAGGTGGTCTACCGATGGGAGGCGTAGCGATCGTCGGGATCGGCGCCGTCTTCCCCGGCGCCCCCGACGCGGCGGCGTTCTGGCGCAACATCGCGGGTGGCGTCGACGCCGTCGGGCAGATCCCGCCCGGGCGCTGGGACCCGGCCACCTACTACGACCGGGGCAGCACCGGCGGTGACCGGTTCTACTGCCGCAGGGGCGGGTTCGTCGACGACCTCGCGGAGTTCGACCCGACGCGGTTCGGCATCATGCCGTCCACTGTGGACGGAGCGGAGCCGGACCAGCTGCTCGCCCTCGCCACGGCCGCGGAGGCCATCGCGGACGCCGGTGGGGAGGCGGCGCTGCCCTCACGCGACCGCGTCGGCGTGGTCGTCGGGCGCGGCGGCTACCTCACGCCCGGCTGTGCGCGGCTCGACCAGCGGGTGCGGCTCGCCGACGAGGTCGTGTCGGTGGTCGGGGACCTCTTCCCTAACCTGGCGGCCGCGGAGCTCGACGCGGTCCGCCGGGCCATCCGCGACCGCATGGGGCCGGAGCAGCCCGAGTCGTCGATCGGTCTCGTGCCGAACCTCGCGGCGTCGAGGATCGCCAACCGCTTCGACCTCCAGGGCACCGCGTACACGGTCGACGCCGCGTGCGCGTCCGGGCTGGTCGCCGTCGAGCACGCCGTCCGCGCACTCCAGGAGGGTCGCGCGGACGCCATGCTCGCCGGCGCCGTCCACGTCTGCCACCACCCGACGCTGTGGAGCGTCTTCACCCAGCTCCGCGCGCTCAGCCCGACCGAGCGCATCCGCCCGTTCGACGAGAGCGCGGACGGCACGCTGCTGTCCGAGGGCGTGGGCATGGTCGTGCTCAAGCGGCTGGAGGACGTCGGCGACGAACGCGTCTACGCGGTGATCCGCGGCATCGGCACCGCGAGCGACGGCCGCGCGACGAGCATGATGACGCCCAACCCCGAGGGTCAGCTCCTCGCGGTGCGACGGGCCTGGGCCGACGCGGGCCTCGACCCCCGCGAGAACCCGCCCGGGCTGATCGAGGCCCACGGCACCGCCACGCCCGCCGGGGACGCCGCCGAGCTGCGGACGATGATCACCGCGTTCGGCGGGCACGGCGACGAGATCGGCATCGGCACGGTCAAGTCGATGATCGGCCACGCCATGCCCGCCGCCGGCATGGCCGGGCTGATCAAGGCCGCGCTCGCCCTGCACCACAACACCCTGCCGCCGACCCTGCACGTCGAGAACCCGCACCCCGCGTTGCGGGACACCAGGTTCACGCCGGTCCGGGAGGCCCGCGAGTGGACCGGGCGGCACCGCGCGGTCGTCAACGCCTTCGGGTTCGGCGGCATCAACGCGCACGCCGTCCTGGACGGCCACACGATCGCGAAGCCCCGCAAGCCGGTCATGACCTTCGCCGCCGACACCGCGGAGGCACTGGCCGAAGCGCTCAGGGACCGGCGCACCTCCCACGCCGACAGGGCGTTCCGGCTCGCCGTCGGCAACCCGGACGAGCGCAAGCTCGAGCTGGCCGAACGCGTCCTGGCACAGGGCAAGGCGTGGCCCGGCAGGCACGACATCTGGTTCTCGCCCGAGCCGCTGCTGACGAGCACCGACCAGGTCGCGTTCCTGTTCCCCGGCTTCGAGCGCGAGTTCACCGGCGAGGTCGTCGACCACGCCGTCGGGCTCCTCCGCGACGGCAGGCGCGAAGCTCGCGAGCTGATGGCGCTCGGCATCACCCCCGGCGCGCTCGCCGGGCACAGCATGGGCGAGTGGACCGCGATGGTCGTCGGCGGCATCTACCCGACGATCGACGAGTTCGTCGCCGCGCTCGGGCCCGGCGCGGTCGCGGTCGTCGACATCGCCTACGCCGCACTGGGGTGCTCCGCGGACGTCGCCGAGCGGCACCTCGTCGACGGCGTCACGGTCAGCCACGACAACTGCCCGCACCAGTCGGTGATCTGCGGGCCGCTCGACCGGCTCGAAGAGGTCCTCGCCACGCTCAAGGCCCACGGCGTCATCGCGCAGCTGATGCCGTTCCGCACCGGCTTCCACACCCCGGCCCTGGCCCCGCACCTGGGGCGCGCCAGGCAGATGCTCGACAGCCTGCCGGTCCGCACCCCGGACATCCCGGTGTGGTCCGCGAACTCCCTCGAACCGATGGCCGCCGCGGAGGTCCGCGACCTGGTCCTGCGGCACCTCGTCGAGCCGGTCCGCTTCCGCCCGCTGCTGGAGGAGTTGCACGGCGGTGGCTTCCGGGCGTTCGTCCAGATCGGACAGGGCAGCCTGCCGGGCTTCGTCGGCGACACGCTGCACGACAGGCCGCACCTCGCCGTGAACGCCGACATCGCGCCGGAAGCGCTGTGGGCGTTCGGGCTCAAGCGCGGTACCGCGCACAGGGTCAAGCTGCGGCTCGGCACGCCGAAGATCCACGTCGACCCGCTCGGCACCGCACCCGTTCCCGTGGCCGACGACAGCCCGATGTCCGCGGCCGTGAACAAGCTCCTCGCCCACACCACCGCCGTCGCCCGCGAGGTCGTCAGCGCGCTCAGGCCGAACGAGGCCGGCTTCACCCGCGAGTTCTCGCTGCGGACCATGCCCGAGCTCGTGGACCACTCGGTGTTCCCGCAGGCACCCGGCTGGCCCGACCTCGCCGACGGGTTCCCGATCGTGCCCGCGACCGGCCTGCTCGAGGTCTTCGCCGACGCCGCCCGCCGGCTCACCGGCGGCACCGTGCACGGCTTCGCGCAGGTCAGGGCCAAGCGCTGGCTCACGGCGCTGCCCGCGACGACGGTGAAGATCTCGGCCGGGGTGGAAGGACCCGGCCGCGTGCTGGTGAAGGTCGGCGACTACGCCGAAGGTGTCGTGCTGACCGCACCGCGGACACCCCAGCCGGTCGGCGAGCGGCTCGAAGGCGTCCGCGAGGCCCCGGTGACCGCCGCCGAGCTGTACCGGGACAACTGGATGTTCCACGGTCCGGCGTTCGCGGGCGTCAAGGAGATCGACTGCCTGGCGGACAACGGGATCGCGGGGGTGCTGACGCCGTTGCCCGCTCCCGGCGCGCTGCTCGACAGCGCCGGGCAGCTGATCGGTCATTGGATGCAGGTCTGCCGCACCGAGGACCAGACCGTGCTGCCGACCGGCATCGAGCAGGTCGTCTTCCGCGGCCCGGTGCCGACCGGCGACGTCCACTGCACCGCGTGGATCCGCGAGGTCACGGCCCAGGCGATGACCGCCGACGCCGAGCTGCGGGTGGACGGGGAGCTGTGGTGCCGCATCACCGGCTGGACCACCCGCCGGTTCACCACCGACGACCGGATCTGGCAGGTCAAGCTCCGTCCCGGCACCGAGATGCTGTCCACTCGGGACGGTGAATGGCTGCGGGTCGCCGAGAACTGGTCCGACAGCGCGACGCGCGACCTGATCATGCGCCGCTACCTGAACTCCGCCGAACGGCTGCACTACGGCGGACTGGACGTGCCGGCCCAGCGCGACTGGCTGCTGCGCGTCATCGCGCTGAAAGACGCCGTGCGCGCCTGGCTCTGGGACCGCGGGGCCGGGCCGGTCTACCCGGCGGAGCTGACCGTCGGCGCGGACACGCGGGTCCGCGGGGCCTTCGCCGTCCCGCACACCGACGTGACATCCGAACCAGGGCGAGCCGCCGCCCGAGTGCGAACGGAGACATGATGGACGAGGTGCTGCAGCAGGTCGCCAAGCTGATCACCGAGGTGGTCGGGCCGGACTTCCTGCTGGGCGTGGAGATCACCCGCGACACCACGTTCAGCGACGACCTGGGCCTGGAGTCGATCGAGTTCGTGGCGCTGGCGGACAAGCTCAACGCCCACTACGGCGTCGACCTCGTGGCGTTCCTGGCGGACATGGACATCGACGAGATCATGGCGATGTCCGTCGGCCGCCTCGTCGACCACATCACGGCCCGTGTCTGACGTCCACGCCCGAGGGCTGCGCTTCCACGTGCAACGGCTCGGGCCCCAGGACGCGCCGACCGTGGTGTTCGTCCACGGCCTGGTGATGGACAACCTGTCGAGCTTCTACTACACGCTCGCCGCTCCGCTGGCCCGGGCCGGGTTCGGCACCGTGCTGTTCGACCTGCGCGGGCACGGCCTGTCCGAGCGGCCGCCGTCCGGGTACACGCCGGAGGAGAGCGCGCTGGACCTCGTCGCGGTGCTCGACGGGATCGGCGTGACCGAGCCGGTCTTCCTGCTGGGCAACAGCTACGGCGGCGTCGTCGCGATGCACGCGGCCGTCCGGGCGCCCGAACGCGTCGGCGGCGTCGTGCTCGTCGAGTCGGCGGTCGGGGGAGTGGTCGGCGACGCGTGGTTCGAGGACATCACGAACACGCTGACCGTCGCGGCGCTGGGCCTGGAGTTCGACCGCACGCAGGACCAGCTGATGGCGCTGGGGCAGCGCAAGATCGCGAAGCTCGCCGTGAACGCCGACGCCCTGCTCAACGGCACCACGCTGATCGACGACCTCGGCTGCGGCACGAAGCTCGACCTCACGCGGGTGCGGTGCCCGGTGCTCGGCGTCTACGGCGCCGAGTCCGAGCTGGTCGGTGCCGCCGCGGAGCTGTGCGAGCGGATCCCGTCGGCCCGGCTGCACGTCGTGCCCGGCCTGGGGCACACGGTGCTGCGCGAGGCCACCGCCGAGCTGCTCGACGTGCTGCTGGGCTGGCTGCCGTCATGAGCCGGTTCCTCTTCGTGGTGCCGCCGCTGACCGGCCACGTCAACCCGACCGCCTCGGTGGGCGGTGAGCTGCTCGCCCGCGGGCACGAGGTCGCGTGGGTCGGACACCCCGGCACGCTCGCGCCGTTGCTCCCGGACGGGGCGAGGACCTTCCCGGCCATCGACGACGTCCTGGAAGCCGGCCTCCGCGCGCAACGGGAGCGCTGGCTCGCGTTGCGCGGGATGGCGGTGCTCAAGTTCTTCTGGGAGGAGTTCCTGATCCCGCTGGGGCACTCGATGGTGCCCGGCGTGAAGACGGCGGTGCGCGCGTTCCAGCCGGACGTCGTCGTGGCCGACCAGCAGGCGCTGGCCGGGCCGGTGGTGGCGAGGGGCGCCGGGCTGCCGTGGGCGACGTCGGCGAGCACGTCCGCCGAGCTGGTCAACCCGCTCAGGACGATGCCGAAGGTCGACGCCTGGGTGCGGGACCTGCTGCACGGCTTCGCGGGCGGGGACGTCCGGTTCTCCGAGGAGCTGGTGCTGGTCTACAGCTCGAAGGCGTTGGTGGCGGGGGAGTTCGGCGACGAGGTGGCGTTCGTCGGTCCCGCCCTGGCGCACCGGGTCGAACGGGTGGGCTTCCCGTGGGAACGGCTGGCCGGTGGGCGGCGGGTCCTGATCTCGCTGGGAACGCTGAACGGGCCCGCCGGCGAGCGCTTCGTGGGCCAGGCGCTGGACGCCGTCGCGGGACTGGACGTGCAGGCCGTGGTGGTCGCGCCTCCGAGGCCCGCCCCGGAGAACGTCCTCGTGGTCCCGTCCGTCCCGCAGCTCGCTCTCCTGCCGCACCTCGACGCGGTCGTCACCCACGGCGGCCACAACACGGTCTGCGAAGCGCTCGCCCACGGGCTCCCGCTCGTCGTGGCCCCGATCCGCGACGACCAGCCGACCGTCGCCGCTCAGGTCGTCGCGGCCGGAGCGGGCGTCCGGCTGACCTACTCGCGGGCACGGGCGGCGGACATCCGCAGCGCACTGCGGTCCGTGCTGGACGAGCCGGAGTACGCGGCCGCCGCCGGGTCGGTGCGCGAATCGTTCCTGGCGGCGGGCGGCGCGGCGGCCGCGGCCGACCGACTCGAGAAGGTGGTGGCCGGGTGATCCTCAGCGTGGTGGTGGTGCTGGTCGTCCTGCTGGACGTGGTGCGCCTGCGAGCCCGCGCGTCCAAGCTGCGGGTGCTGTCCCGGGGAGCGGGCGAGCACATCCTGCTCACCGCCACCGGGGTGCACCCGGAGGGCTCGTGGGCGACCGACGACGACCTGGTCGACCTCGTGCCCCGCGACCTGCCGGTGGTCGCGGCGCTCGACCTGCTCGGCGCCGTCGACCCCGGCCGGTACCGCGAGGACCGGTGGGCGCGCGGGATCAGCGCGTCGCAGGCCGTGCTGGTGCGCGAGAAGTACCGGGAGGACGTGGACCCCGACGACCCGACGGAGTTCGTCGCGTACGTGCGGCGGGTCAAGGACCACGTGCACGCGGAGGTCGACATCGCGGTCGCGCCGGGGCTGGAGGCCGGGCCGTACGACCTCGGCTACCGCGCGGCGACGTTGCGGCAGATCGGCAAGCGGCCGTCGCTGTGGATCGCGGGCTCGGTCATCGGCTACGCGGCCGTGCTCGGCGCCCTGGTCACCGACTGGCGGTGGGGCCTCGTCGCGCTGGCCGCCTACTCGGCGCACCCGCTGCTGGTGTTCGCCGGCACGCCGCTGCGGCCACGCGACCTGTGGGTGCCGCGAGTCCTGCGCACGCCCCACCTGTGGTTCAAGACGGCGGGCGGCAGGAAGTCCACGGCGGAAAAGCGGCAGGCCGCGCACCTGGAGCAGGCCGCGCCCTGGTACGAGCAGAACCGCGACCGGAACTTCCACGAGCCGCCGCGCGAGAACTGCCCCTCGTGCGGCGGCACCGAGCTGCGCCGCTGGGTGACCGCGCACGACCTGGTGCAGCGCAAGCCCGGCACGTTCACCATGGACCGCTGCGTCCGATGTGGACACGTCTGGCAGAACCCGCGGCTGACCGAGGAGGGCCTGGGCTTCTACTACCGCGACTTCTACGACGGCCTCGGCGAGACGTCGGCGGAGGCGGTGTTCTCCGGCAAGACCGAGCCGTACTACGGCCGGGCGCGCATGGTGGAACCGTTCGTGCGACCCCGGCGGTGGCTCGACGTCGGCTCCGGGCACGCGCACTTCTGCCTGGGGGCCAAAGAGGTGCTGCCCGGCACGAGGTTCGACGGGCTCGACCAGGGCGCGGCCATCGAGGACGCGGCCCGCCTCGGCCGGATCGAGAACGCCTACCGCGGCAGCTTCAAGGACTTCGCGGGCGAGCTCCGGGGCCGCTACGACGTGATCAGCATGCACCACTACCTGGAGCACGTGCGCGATCCGTGGGAGGAGCTCGACATCGCGGCGGACGTGCTGCCCGACGGCGGCTACCTGCTGATCGAGCTGCCGGACCCGGAATGGCGGCTGGGCAGGCTCTTCGGGCAGTACTGGATGCCGTGGTTCCAGCCGCAGCACCAGCACATGATGCCGATCGGCAACCTCGAGAAGACCCTCGCCGAACGAGGACTGACCACTGTGGCCACCGAGCGCGAGGAAGCCCACCTCTGCAACGACTTCACGCTCGCACTGCTGCTGTGGCTCGGCGACAAGGCACCGCGCACGCCGGCGCCGTGGCGTCCGGAGAAGGTGCGGCTGCGCCGGACCCGCAGCTTCCTGGTGTGGACGTTCGGCATCCCGGCGTTCTTCGCCGCGATGCTGCTGGACCAGACGGTGAACCGGTTCCTGGCCCACCGCACCGGCACCGGCAACGCCTACCGGCTGCTCGCGCGGAAGACCCCGCGGGCATGACGGACCTCGCGGACAGGCCCGAGCTGGCGCCGGAGCTCAGGCTGGTGCCGCACGCGTTCCGGCGCACGTTCGGCAGGCCCGCCCGGGGCGTCTGGTACGCGCCGGGCGTGCTGAACCTGCTCGGCGGCGCGGTCAAGGTGGCCGCCAAGTGGGGTGCGATCGTGGCGGGGGACGGGCGGGACGACGGCCTGCTCGAGCTCGTGTCGGTGAACCGGCCGGTCGAGCGCGCTCTACTGCCGTCCGGCGACGTCCCGGCGTGGGCGGCGGGGGTGGAGGCCACCGGCGGCGCCACGCTGATGTGCAGCGTGGACCTGCCGCAGGGCAGTGGACTGTCCGCCGCCGAGGCACTGAGGACCGCGGTGGGGCTGGCACTGCGCGACCTCGCGGGCGCACCGTTCGAGGAACCTCGCGCGGCAGCGCTCGACCTGCCGGGGCAGCGGCTGCTCGTCGTCGACACGAGGATCAGGCGCGGGGAACATCAGCGGGAGCGGCCGTTCACCGCCGACCTGGGCGACCTGGGCGCCGCTCTGACGGCGTACCACCGGGCCCAGGACCCGGACCCGGAGCAGGACGCCGTGGTGCGGGCCGCTCTCCGGGCCGGCGCGCGGGGCGCGAGCACGCTGATCGACCCGCCGGGCAGGCCCGCTGTCGCACTCGTCGACGCGGACCTGGTCCCGGCGGTCAAGAAGGCGATCACGAAGGCGGTGGAGGTCCCTCCCCGCTACCTCACGATCGTTCCCGGTCCCTTCAACACAGCGGCTTCACGGTGAACTCGGCGCGGCGCAGGTCCTTGGAGTTCGGGCCCACCAGCAGGACGAACTCGCCGGGCTCGACCACCCGGTTGCCCGCCGCGTCGACGATCGTGCACGCGGCGACGGGGAGCTCCAGGTCCACCTTCACGGTCTGACCGGGCTCGACGTCGACCTGCTCGAACGTCTTGAGCTCCTTGTCCGCCCAGCTCACCGATGTGACGGCGTCGCTGACGTAGACCTGCACGGTCTCCCGCGACGGCCGGGACCCGGTGTTCGTGAGCTCGATGCACGCCTTGACGGTCTCGTCCGGGCGCAGCACCGCCGTCTCCACCAGCAGGTCGCCGTACTCGACCGTCGTGTACGACAGGCCCTCGCCGAACGCGAACGCCGGCTCCTGCGTCAGGTCGGCGTAGCGCGTGCCGTGCTGGCCGCGGATCTGGTTGTAGTACGTCGGCTGCTGACCGGCGTGCGCGGCGAACGAGATCGGCAGGCGGCCGCTGGGCTCGACCAGGCCGTGCAGCACCTCGGCGATCGCGCGGCCGCCCTGCATGCCGGGGTTCGCGACCCACAGCAGCGCGGCGGCGTTGCGCGCCGACGCGGGCAGCACCAGCGGCTTCGACGCGAGCAGCACCACGACGAGCGGCGTGCCGGTCTCGGCGAGCGCGTCGAGCAGCGCGATCTGGCCACCGATCAGGTCCAGCGTGGCGGTGGAGCGGCCCTCGCCGACCAGCTCGATCTGGTCGCCGACGACGGCCACGACGTAGTCCGCGTCCCGCGCGGCCGCGACGGCCTCCGCGATCAGCGCGGCGTCGGGCGCGCAGGGCCGCACGACCTTCGGGCGCGGCTGCCCGTCCGGGAACGTGTCGCCCTCGGGGTCCGGCTCCAGCGTGAGGATGTCGGCGCCGCGTGCGTACGTGACCTCCTGCGCCGACAGCTCGCGCAGGCCGTCCAGGACGGTCGTGATCATCTCGCGCGGGTGGCCGTTCGGCAGCCAGTCGGCCTGGCCGGACGAGCCCGCCCAGTCGCCGAGCTGGGTCTGCGCGTCGTCGGCGAGGGGGCCGACGACCGCGATCTTGCCCTTCGACTTCGCGAACGGCAGCACACCGTCGTTGCGCAGCAGCACCAGCGAACGCCGTGCGACCTGCAGGTTCAGCGCCACGTGGTCGTCGTGGTTGATCATCGTGCGCTGGCGTTCGGCGTCGGGCCTGCGCGGGTTCTCGAACAGGCCGAGGTCGAACTTCAGCGTCAGGATGCGGGTGACGGCGCGGTCGAGGTCGGACTCGGCCAGCAGACCCTCCTCGACGGCCTGCAGCGCGCCCTCGAAGAACCGCGGCGTCGTCATGATCATGTCGTTGCCGGCCTTCACGGCGGCCGCGGCGGCGTGCATGTAGTCGGGCTGCAGCTTCTGCTCCCAGACCATGCGGCCGACGTTGTCCCAGTCGGTGATCAGGGTGCCCTGGTACCCCCACTCACCGCGCAGCACCTCGTCGAGCAGCCACGAGTTGACGGTGATCGGCACGCCGTCGGTGGACTGGTAGCCGAGCATGAACGTGGCGCAACCCTCGCGGGCGACCCGCTCGAACGGCGGCAGGAACCACGACCGCAGCTTGCGCCGCGAGAGGTCCGCCTCGCTCGCGTCCCGGCCGCCCTGGGTCTCGGAGTACCCGGCGAAGTGCTTGGCGGTCGCGAGGATCGCCGTCTCGTCGGCGAGGCCGTCGCCCTGGTAGCCGCGGACCATGGCCGCCGCGAGCTCGCCGATCAGCACCGGGTCCTCGCCGAACGTCTCGTCCACGCGGCCCCAGCGCAGGTCGCGGGCGATGCACAGCACCGGCGAGAACGTCCAGTGCACGCCGGTAGCGGCGGCCTCGACGGCGGTGACGCGGGCGACCTGCTCGACGAGCGCGGGGTCCCAGCTCGCCGCCATGCCGAGCTGCGTCGGGAAGATCGTGGCGCCCTCGTAGAACGAGTGGCCGTGGATGCAGTCCTCGGCGATCAGCAGCGGGATGCGCAGCCGCGTCCGGGTGGTGAGGTCCTGGGCGCGCAACACCCGCTCGGGCGAGGTGTGCAGGATCGAGCCGACGTGCTTGCGCAGCACGTGGTCGTCCAGGTCCTCCCTCGAGTCCAGCTGCATCATCTGGCCGACCTTCTCGGCCAGTGTCATGCGGCCGAGCAGGTCCGCGACCCGCTCCGCGGTCGGCAGCGTGGCGTCGAGGTAGGGCACGTCGTCGCGATCCATGTGGTCTCCGAGAGGGCTCGTGCGGCGGCAGCGTCTATGGGAGCGCTCTCACAGTTGATACCTGAAACCGGTTCCGGGCGAAACCGTTTTTTGATTTCCGGTACAAACGAATCGTTCCAGCACCACGAACGCGACGAACCGGCTACTCCGCGGAGCAGCCGGTTCCGGTGTGTCGTGCGGGGGTGACGCGCTGTCGCGGCCGGGCGTGGCGAGATCTCGCCGCGCTAGCGAGCGGCCGGCGTTCCGGCAGGTGAGATGGCGAACCACTTGCCGTCGACGCCGTGGCCCACCGCGTCGCCCGCCTGCTCGTCGTCGACGTGCCGGTACACCGGTTTGCCGCCGATCGTGACCTGCTCCGTGCCGTCCGGCCGCCGCACGGTGCCGAGGAGCCTCCGGTCGAGCGAGGGGGCGTCGAACCGGCCGCCCTTCGCGAGCAGCGGCACCCACACGAGCGTGCACTCGGGTTCGAGGCAGGTCGGCTCGGGCGGGTCGGTGCCGTCGTCGGTGGTGAAGTAGAGCGTGTAGTGCTGGCGGTCGGCGACGACGGGACCCACCGCCGGCGACTGCTCCACCCGCAGCTCCGCGATGTCGCCCGGCAGCACGGCCGTCGGGCCCGCGACGGGTCCGGCCTCCAGCGCCTCCGGCGAGGCCGTCTCCTGCGGGGGCTCGGCCGAACAGGCGCCGAGGCAGGCGAGGAGCAGGGCGAAGACGGCGAAGCGGCTCACGCCTGGGCTTACGGATGGCGGCCGGGGGACGGTTCAGCGCGAGCCTCACCACAGGAAGACGAACCGCAGGAAGTGCACCGCCAGGAACCCGGCGGGGACGAGCAGCGCGGCTTCGGCGAACACCGCCCGGGCGACGTGGAACACCGGCGGGCCGATGTTGTTCTTCTCGCCGGGAAACGGCCCCACGGCTTCCACGTGCGGGTTCCGGTCCCCGTCGAACACGACGACCGCCGACGTCCACTGCGCGGAACCGTCGTGCTCGCCGGGGGCGACGTCCGGACGGCCTCGAGCTCTGGGGCGGTGCCCGGCGATCGCCGCCGGCGGTGGGAACGAAGTGCTGGATCCGACCTGCGACGCGCAGTCCGCCGTCCGGCCGCGGTCCGTCACCGCGACCCACTCCGACCGTACGCCGTCGATCATCGAACTGGGCGAGGGAGCGCTGGAATCCGGAATCGAACGCCGGCTCATCCAGCTCCGGCAGGCCGAGCACGCCCTCGCAGCGCCACGTCGATCAGGACCAGCGCTGTCAGAATCGCTCCGAATCCAGCCAGAACCGCGATCGTCGTCATCGTCTGACCGGGCAGTGCCGGAGGATCACAGCTTCGGTCGCCCAGGCACTGGCTCATGCCACCTCAAGACGACCACCGCACCTCGGGGGTGGGCGGCAACGCCTGCTCGGCAGTCCGCCACACGAGCAGAGCGACACCGATGAAAACCGCACCCACTGCTGCCGCCAACGTACGCATCCACTGCGGCCTCATCGTCGTCCTCCCGCCGTCAGCTACCTCTGTGCCGGTCAGCTGGTGGTTCAGAACGTGTGATGTCGCCACTCGATGCGAACCAACGAGGGCGGGCCGTGCTCAAGCTCGGGAACAGGAACTCACGGCCGAGTGATCGCCGCCAGCACCAGCGCCCGGATCTCCTCGGCGATCTCGTCCACGTCGAGCGGCGGCTCGTGCGCCTGCCACTCGCGCAGCAGCCCTGTGATGGCCCCGACCAGCGCGATCGCGGTCAGCCGGTACGACCGGCGCGGTGCCGTCCCCGCGTCCGCCGCGCGCAGGGCCTCCGACTCGATGAACTCCGCCCACGTCGTCACCCAGCGGACGTGTTGCTGCTCGATCTCGGCGGTCACGCCCACGGCCTCGACGTAGTTCAGGCGCGGCGCGCGCGGATCGGCTGTCACGCTGCGCACGAACACGTCCAGCAGCGTCGAGACCCGGACGGCCACGTCGTCGGTCTCCAGCTCGGCGAGCGCCGTGCGGACCCGCTCGAACGCGGTGGCGTTGATCAGGTCGTGCAGCTCGCGCAGCAGGTCCTCCTTGGAGGCGAACTCCTCGTAGAAGTTACGCGTGGAGACCCCGGCCTCGGTGCAGAGCCCGGTGATCCGGGTGGCCGCGAAGCCCGTGCCGGTGAAGAGCGCGAGTCCCGCCTGGAGCAGCTTCGCCCGGCGCTCGGCCTTGCGCTGCTCGGGTGAGATGCCGCCGTAGGCACGGGCCACCGGTGGTGCTCCCATCTGGTAACTGGGGTTGTCAGATTACGACGGCGCAACCTGCCGCGCATGTCACGCGTCTGGACCTTTGTGCACGGGTCAACTGCCCGTCGCGCTGGGGATGAGGGCGGGGCAGCCTCCGGTCGAATAGCCGGGGTCGTACTCGAAATGCCACTGCTCGTTTTCGTAACGGCGGCACCAGCCGAGGGTGCCGCCGTTCTTCTCGACCCATTTCGCGGATTCGACCGGCTGGATGTCGACCGCGAATCCGATCACGTGCATCGAACGGTCCGGCGGGTTCAGGACGTACCTCGACGCGAGTTCTTCGGTGCCGAACTTCTCCACGGCCTCGTCGAACTCGGCCCGCTGCTGTCCGCGGCTGCGCTTGCCGTCGTTCAGGCAGAGCTGGACGCCCTGCTCAGAGGCCTGGGAACGCAGCGCGAGCCACGCCTGCAGCACCTCGGGGCGAAGGCCTTCCGGGGCCTCGTCGTAGTACCGCGCGTCGATCGGGCAGGGCGGTCCTCCCGGCGGTCCGGGTACTTCCTCGATTATCGCGAGCGGCTTTCCGGCGTGCCGGTCGAACACGAGCGTCAGCCTGCCCAGGTAACCCAGCGCGCCGCCGGTGGAAACCACGAGTGTGACGATCAGGAGAACGCCGGACACGACGCGTCTGGAGGTCTTGGACATGATCGGATAATACGTCGGACGGCGGCGATGTCTGTCAGCAACCCGTAACAGTCCTTCGGCAGCTGTGTCCCGACGAACGTGGCGAGCGACACATCCGTTCGGACCAGTCTCGTTTTCGCCGGGGTGCGCAGATGTGATCGGTGAACGATTTCTGGCCCCTTTCGCCGCCGCCGATCCGGGTGGCAACATTCTCGGCGGCCGAGAACCGGCCCGTTTTCATGAGGTCTCAGGAGGACCGCTTTCATGTCCGGCCGCATTTGTGCGTTCGTCGCTCTGCTCGTTTCGCTGTTCGCCTTCGCCGGCACGGCGCAGGCCGCACCGTCCGCCCCGCCCGCACAGCGGGGCACGGCGCTGGTCCTGTCCGCGCAGTACTCGGACTTCGACGGCAATGCCTTCAAGGCAACCGTCCTGACCTGCGGACGAGGTGACCAGCACCCGCGCGGGGCCCTCGCCTGCGCGACGCTGGCGTCCGCCGGTGCCGACCTGCAGTCCATGCAGGCCGACGGGAGGGCGTGCACGTTCCACTACGCCCCCGTCGAGGTGAGGATGTTCGGTTTCTGGCGAGGTGCGCCCGTGAACGAGGCGCACACCTACCCGAACTCGTGCGTCATGCTGGCGCACACCGGTGCCCTCTTCGATTTCTAGGGATCGAACACGGCACCAGATAAATGTGGAGCGGGGCGCGGCAGGGGCGCCCCGCTCCACATTTTCTCGCATCCGGAATCACTGCTCCACCGAATGGCGAGCGGCCCGTCGGGTGTGCGAGGGTTGGATCATGGCCGCCGCTCCGCGCTTCCCGCTGCTCCACTGGACGACCATCACCCCCGCTTTCGGCGTGCTCCTGCTCGCCCTGACGTGGGGGCGCGAACTCGGGGGCGTGCTCGTCGCGCTCGTCGCCGTGGTGCTCGCCGCGACCGTGCTCGCGGCCGTGCACCACGCGGAGGTCGTCGCGCTGAGGGTGGGGGAGCCGTTCGGGTCACTGGTCCTCGCGGTCGCGGTGACGATCATCGAGGTGGCCCTGATCGTCACGCTGATGGTGTCCGGCGGGCCGGAGGCGTCGTCCCTCGCGCGGGACACGGTGTTCGCCGCGGTCATGATCACCACGAACGGCATCATCGGCATCGCGTTGCTGCTCGGCGCGCTGAAGCACCACACGATCCTGTTCAACGCGGAGGGCAGCGGCGGCGCGCTCGCCACGGTGATGACGCTCGCCACGCTCACGCTCGTGCTGCCGACGTTCACGACGAGCACGCCCGGCCCGGAGTTCTCCGGGCCGCAGCTCGCGTTCGCCGCGTTCGCCTCCCTCGGCCTGTACGCGATGTTCGTGTTCACCCAGACCGTCCGGCACCGCGACTTCTTCCTGCCCGTCGACGAGGCGGGCGTGATCGAGGTCGACGAGCACGCCGAAGCGCCGAGCGGCAAGGCCGCGCTCACCTCGCTCGGCCTCCTGCTCGTCGCACTGGTCGCGGTGGTCGGCCTCGCGAAGATCGAGTCGCCCGCGATCGAGGCGGGCGTGCGCGCCGCCGGCTTCCCCCAGTCGTTCGTCGGCGTCGTCATCGCCCTGCTGGTCCTGCTGCCGGAGACCATCGCCGCCGCCCGCGCCGCCCTGCGCGACCGCATCCAGACCAGCATCAACCTCGGCTACGGCTCGGCCATCGCGAGCATCGGCCTCACCATCCCGACCATCGCGCTGGCGACGATCTGGCTGGACGGCCCGCTCCTGCTCGGCCTCGGCTCGACGCAGATGATCCTGCTGCTGCTCACGGTCCTCGTCAGCGTGCTGACCGTCGTGCCCGGCCGCGCGACCCGCCTGCAGGGCGGTGTGCACCTGGTCCTGCTGGCGGCGTTCCTGTTCCTGGCCGTGAACCCGTAACGGGATCCGCACTTGTCGGTGAACCCGTTGTGCCCGGCTCCTGCGTCCGACCGCGCTGCGTCACAGGGCATCTGCGTCGTCAGCTGGACTGGGAGTGCTGTCGGCTCCGGTCGGCAGGTCCACAGTGGACGTACGGCCGATCAGGCCTGATGACGCCGCCCGCGCGGACGCGAAGCTCGGCCGTTCGGACGTGGTGAGCTGACGGACGAGGCCTGGGCGAGCGTGTTGCACGGCTGGACGCGGTCGCACAAGACGTGCAGGTGTTGGCGTTGCGGGCGCGGATCGTGTTGCAGTTCGCCGAAGGCGGCACGAACAGCGAGATCTCCCCACGGCGCCGAGTGACGCCGCTGCGGGATCACGTTGCCGTTGCTGCGGTTCTCCGCAGGCTCCGGTTGCTCCTCCTGACGCATGGTGGTTCTCGCCACGGCCCACCCGTTGTGTGCACACCGCTTGCCGTAGGAGGAATGGCCTTGCCCACTCTGCATGGCACGATCGCCGCGATCCTCACCACCAGGTTCGCCGTTCCGGCGGACGCGATCACCGAGGACACCGTGCTCGAAGAGGTGCTGACCGACTCCCTCGACGTGGTCGAGTTCGGCGTGGTCATCGGAGAGCGCTACAACACCGTCCTCTCCGATGAAGAGATCGCGGCGGTCGTCACGATCGCCGATGTGGCCGCGTTGATGAGCCGCAAGGTCGCCGCATAACCACATGCTGTGCCGCTGATGCCACCGACCGGGGGGATGGTGGGGCCGGCGGGCGTGGACGTCGAGCAGACCTGAAAGGCGTCGGCGCGCGGCGTCTTGAACCGCTCCAGCCACCGGGCCTCAAGGTCTCGGACGAGCCGGGCCGGGAATGCGGGCCTGCATCGCCGACGCCCTGGCTGAGCAGTGTTGATTCTCCCTGGCACATCATTATGAGAGGGCAAGTGCGATGCTCCCGACCGCGCTGGATGACCACACCGTCGCAGCACTGCGATCAGTGCTCTTCTCCGCCGACCTGGACAACCCGGCTCGTGCCGCGATCGTTTCCGCACGACGGCTGGTGGAGCCGGGAAGCTCGCACCAGGAGCGGGCCAGGGCAGCTTATGAGCAGTTGCGAGCCGTAGTCGCCAAGCTCGGCGCGTCGAGCCGGATCGCCATGGATCTGACCTCCGTGCGGAGCTTGTTCGAGTGGTCGGCTGTTGTCACGCCGGACCTGTTCGCCGTGTTGAGCGGTCATTTCGTCCTGACCGCCGGCGCGATTCAGCGGTTGGGCACCGCCTCTTCCGAGCAGAGAAGCGCGCTGGCCCGGCTTGACGACGCGGAGTACGTCGGGGTGTTCCTGCTCACGGAACTGGGCTACGGCAGCAACGTGCTGGAGATGAAGACCGAAGCCAGGTGGGATCCGCTGCTGAGGCAGTTCACGTTGCACACGCCGGATTCCGCAGCTGTCAAGTTCATGCCCAACGTGGCCGATGGCGAGGTGCCCAAAGTTGCGGTTGTGGCGGCTCGTCTGATCGTGGAGGGCCGGGACGAAGGCGTCTTCCCCTTCTTGTTCTCGCTGCGCGACCGTTCGGGAACCGTTCCGGGTGTCGAGACCCACCGGTTGCCGGATAAAGGCTTCTGTCCGATGGACAACGCTGCCACGCGTTTCGACGGCGCCGTGGTGCCGGAAGGCGGCTGGCTGTCGGGAGGTATCGCATCGTTCGACCAGTCCGGCAAGTTCCACAGTTCGGTGCCATCGCGGCGGAAGCGCTTCCACCACACCATCGGGCAGCTGCAGACCGGACGCGTGGCCTTGGCCACCGGGACGGTCGCCGCTGCCCGCGCGGCTCTGTCGCTCACCGCTCGCTACGCCTCCCACCGCCGAACCGCCGGCGGCAAGTGGATGCTCGACCGGGACAACGTCCGCCTGCCGCTCACCGCGGCCGTCGCGAGGGTGTACGCCGCTTCCGCGCTGGGCAACGCGGCCTGGGCGGCGATCGAACCGGGGGAGAACGCCTCACCCGACGGGGCCAGCTCCCTCCTGGCGATGCTGGCCAAACCGATGCTGACGTGGACGGCCCTGGACGTCCTCCAGGAATGCCGGGAACGCATGGGTGCGCAGGGCATGTTCCGCGCCAACATGATCGTCGACTACATCGGGATCACTCAAGGCGCCATCACCGCGGAAGGGGACAACCAGGTCCTCCAGGTCGCCGCGGGCTTGGCCGTGGCCGCCAACCGGGCGGCCCTGCTCCCTCGGCCGGCCGGTCAGGTTCCGGCCTGGCAACGACTGCTGGACCTGCGCGCCCGCGCCCTGGCCGAGAGGCGGGGCTCCCGAGGCGGGCAGCAGGCGATCGAGATCGCAGAAGCGAGTGCGGCCGCGTGGGCGGCTCATGAGTTGCGCTCGACCTGCCAGGACCACGCCGGTGCTCAAAGCTTGCTGGAGCGTGTCGCCGAGCTGTACGGAACCGGAGAAGTGCTGCGGACCGCGTCTTGGCACATCGTTCACGGGACTGTCGAGCCTGCTGAGGTCCGTGAGCTTGAGGAACGCCACACGCAACTCGTCGAAGAACTGGCGCCGCACCTCCACCAGCTCATCGAGGCGTTCGGTGTGACTGCGGACCTGACTCCTTCGGCCTTCGCGACCGTGAACTACTTGACCGCATCTCTGCCGGAGAGTTGGACGTCGTAGTCCGATTTGATTGAGCCAAGATGATCGTGTCGTCAAATGCCGAGGTGTGCCGGACGAACGCACGAGACCGAGCGCCTGCATCCAGTGATTTACCTCCAGGGCCGGATGCCCGCTCAGGACTTGAACTGGGCGGCCACGCTGTCCGCGAGGGGTCGTTCGTGTTTGCCGCCCCCGCGGTCACACACCGGCGGCGAGAAAGAAACATCGTTGGAAAGAGCAACGCTCGGCTTCAATGTTTGTTGCGCTGCACAGGCGGGTGGTGCCCTACGGCGTTCTTCGGATACGGGATCATCAGACGCGACAGCTTCAATGATCCAGAAGCGAACCGGATCCAGGCGTTTCTCGCGCCACTCATCCGCCGCTTGTTCGAAGTCTTCGTCGGTGGGACTGAGATTGAACAAGCCCGCGAAGTAATTCAGCGGGGCCCATCGAGGTTCAAGGAGAGAACAGTGACCCGTCCAGGGGTGCACTTGCGGCCATGCTCCTTCGCCGAGTGTGGACAAGATCATACATAACACATTGTATTGAGCTTGATCGTCCCCGCGACGACATCGAACGCACGGAGGTGCGAACGCCATGGAAACCCGCTTGAGCTACGCCAAGATCGTGGTCAGCGATCTGGAACGGTCCATCGCCTTCTACACGAAAGCGACCGGATTGTCGGTGCTGCAACGGGTCGAGTTCACCGCACCGGACGTCACCGAGGTGGTGCTCGCCGACGCGAGCGGTCAGGGCAGGGTGGTGCTGATGTGCGGCGACAGCATGCCGGTCCAGTCCGGCGCGCCCGCGTGGACGCCGTTCGTCCTCACCGTCGACGACGCCGCGGCAGCCGCCGCCGAGATCGCGGACGCGGGCTACGCCCTCGCGTGCGACCCGCCGTTGAAGGTCGGCGGCATCACCATCACGCTGGTCCCGGACCCCGACGGCTACCTCATCGAGCTCATCTCGTTCTCGCCGGACCCGTCGGGCCAGGCGCCGGTGCCCGAGGGCAAGGTCCCGCACCCGCTCCCGCAGTTCCACGACCGCGTCCTGAACTGAGGACGCCCCGGAGGTGGTCGTCCCGCCCGCCGGCGACCCATCGCCCCGCCTCGGCGGACCGGGCCGACCACCTCCTCGGGGCGCTCAGCCCGCGAGCCGACCTCGTGCCGGTGGTCGGCCGCGGCCCCGGACGTGAGGATGCGCAGGTCGTCGTGCGAGGGGGGTGCCGGGTTCGGCGGTCCACACGACGAGCTGCTGGTCCGGGTCGGTGGTGCAGGTGAGGGCGGCATCCGCCGCGAGATCGACGGTCATCGTGCTCCTCTCGTGCGGGCGGTGAAGGTCCGGGCGAGGTACAGGCACACCGCCTTGTCCTCGGGCTCGATGCCGCAGGCCCGCGGAAAGTGGCTGTGCGGCAACGAGCCCGAGGCGGCGTCCGGGTCGACAGCTTCGGCGTCGGTCCCGCGCAGCTGTGAGTCCTGACGAGCCGAGTGGTTCTCAGGCGCAAACATCCACTGTGGAGTGTTTCGGCGTACGAGAAGTAGTGCCCCTGCCCGACGCTGATGGGGCCAACAGGCGGAGGTCGGCCAGGTCGGCCGGTAGATCGTCGAGCAGCGTCAGCTCGGCGTCACCCGACCAGACCGGCGAGAACTCCACGCCGTCCACCGTGGAGCGACCAGTTGCGAGACCGTCTCTTCACCGGGCAGCCACGGCGGTGTGATCCTGTTGTGCGCCAACGGAACGGTGTGCAGGTGCGGCGGCGACGCCGACTGGCCGCTTAGAGTCACGGCTGCCTCGACGACGCGGCGGCTCCGCACCGACACCGAGCCGGAGAACCGGCCTCCCGGTGCGATCCTGGGACCGGCCTGCCCGACGGAGGCCAGCCGGGTTTGGTGGATCTCGCCGAACTGCTTCGGCGTGTCCCGTAGGCAAAGCTGACACGCCAGCTCTTTTCGAACCGGTCACTCAATGGCGGGTGCCTGCTCCATGCCGCCGTGGAGATGGCGTTCTGTCGATGAAGACGTGACTCGTCGATCGCGTAGTTCGCGGCTGGATCGCACGACTCTTGTGAGGACAGGTGGAGACCCGGCGTCCGGCTTGGCCATCGTGTGCCGTTGCTGATGTGCGGCAACTCGGCAGGATCGGTGGCGTCGGAGCTGACTCGGGCTCAGCGCACCGACTGGGGGAATCGCAACACGTGGTCCGGGTCGTAGCGGCGCGCTACGGCACGCAGTCGGCGCAGGTTGTGCCGGTATGACGTCTGCGCCCAGTCCTGCTGCAACGGGTCCAGGTAGTTGATGTACGTGCCGGTGCCGATCAGGTCGCCCAATGCCTTCTGCACCTGGTCCACCTCACGCGTGACCTGGTCGGGCGGCAGGGTGCCGACAGAGCCGAAGGGTTCGACGGAGGTCGGTGCGCCGCGGTGCGGATAAGCCGTGTCCGTCGGCGTCCGCCGGTCGATCGCCCCACCGAGCGCACCCAGGACGAGCAGCGCGCTGTCCATGCCGCGCACCGTGTCCGCCACCGCCGCCGGGGCGTGCCACCTGTTCACGATCCGCGACGACGCACGGAACGCGTTGCGGGTCGGCTGACCACCGGTCATGATCGCTGTCGCAGTCGGGTAATCGACCTCGCCGTGCTCGATCGGCGCGTTGACGCCGACCGCGTCGAGCAGGCGGGCGAGTTCCGCGAGCACCACACCCTCGCGCCCGACCCCGCAGCCGAACACGTCCGCCGCACCGTTCGGCATGACCACACAGGAGGTGGAGATCTCCTCGGGCAGCACCACACTCCACGGCTGCCAGCCGCCGAGCACGTCCGCCGCCGACCCGGCCGGGAACCGGACGCGGAACACGGTCAGCACCTCCGGCATCGGCGCGGTGGCGAACTCGAACGAGGTGACAACCCCGAAGTTGCCGCCGCCACCGCCGCGCAACGCCCAGAACAGTTCGGATTCGCAGTCCTCTGACGCGGTGACCACCCGGCTGTCCACCGTGACCATCTTGGCGGCACGCAGTCTGTCGCACACGAGGCCGTATGTGCGTTGCGTCCAGCCGAGGCCGCCGCCGAGGGTGAACCCCGCGATACCGACAGACTGGCAGTTGCCCAGTGGCAGGCACCGGCCGGCGGCCGTGAGTGCCGAGTAAACCTGGCCGAGGCGTGCTCCCGCGCCCACCACCGCGGTGCCGTCGAGCCGTACCTCGACCCCGGCCATCGGCGCGAGGTCGACTACCAAGCCGTTGTGCGGGGTGGAGTAGGCGGCATAGCTGTGCCCACCGCCGCGGGCGGCCACCCTGACACCGGATCGACGTGCTTCCTCCAGGCAGTGCTGGACGTCCTGCGGCCGCACGCACCGGGCGATCGCGGCCGGTCGGTGGTGGTCGAACAGCGAGTTGAACGGCAGCCGCGCGGTGTCGTAACCGTCATCACCGGGCAACAGCAGCTCACCGTCCAGGTGAGCGCGCAGCCGAGCCCAGCGCGGAGGCCGTGCGTTCGCGACTGCCGCATCGCCGAGGGCCGCTACAGCCGCCGCCGCTCCCGTCCACCGCAACACTTCCCGCCGCGAAACCGCCACGCCGCCACCCCCGGTTCTGTGTGAATCCAACACGGGATCCAGCCGAGGCGAATCCGCTGTTCGGCGGCCGTCACCCGCGGCCTCCACACCGCGGCGCGTGGTGGGCGGAGGCCTTCGCGCAGAACTTCGGCTACGAGCCCAGCGGACAGGACGGGTTCCCCATCCTGTTCTCCATGCGTGACCTCCTGCGGTTGGCTACGCCCATGCGTCGTGCCGCGCACGAGAGCCCGTTCGCGGCCGCCCGGCGGCAGCGGAGACACTTCACGGGCGGTATGCCGCCATGATCACCACGATGGAGCGGAGCCGCCCGGCCACCGGCGACCAGACGAGTGGCTCAGCCTGCGTCGTGCGCCCAGCGGGTCATGGCGTCCACCGCGCTGAGCAGCCTCCGGCCCCGTTCGGTCAGGTGGTACAGCACCTGCACCGGCATGCTCGGCACCACCTCGCGGCGCATCAAGCCGTGCTGCTCGAGTTCGGCCAGTCGGACCGACAGCATGCGTCCGGAGATGCCGTCGACCATGTGCCGGTACTCGCTGAACCGCCGCGCACCCCTGCCGCCGGCCAGCATGATCGCCGAGGTCCAGCGGCGTGACACGAAGCTCATGATCTCGCCCGCGATCTCGCAGCCAGCCGAGTCGATCACCTGGGGGTTTGCCGCGGTTGACCTGGTCACTTACTCAGAGTAAGCCGGTTATCGGCCGGTTGGCAAGCGAGCGGCTCCGGCCGAAGCTGGGGATCATGAGTGATACCAACGCTTTCTCGCCCCTCCGGGTCGGTGCCACCACCGTCCGCAACCGCCTCGCCATGGCCCCGATGACCCGCAGCCGGGGCACCGAAGAGGGGCTGGCCACCGCCTCGATCGCCGAGTACTACCGGCAGCGCGCCGGTGCCGGTCTGATCGTCACCGAGGCCACCCAGATCAGCCTGCGCGGCAAGGCATATCCGAACACACCGGGCATCACGACGCCCGAGCACGCCGAGAGCTGGCGGCAGGTCACCGACGCCGTGCACGACGCCGGGGGCGCCATCTACCTGCAGCTCTTCCACGGCGGACGCACCGGGCACCCGAGCATGCGGGGCGGGCTGAACGGCCACGCACCTTCGGCGGTGGCGGCACCCGGCCAGACCTTCACGCCCGACGGCATGAAGGACCACCCGGTGCCCGCGGTCATGACCGGTGACGACATCCGGGCTACGCTCCGGGACTTCGCGACGGCCTCCTCGCTGGCGGTCTCCGCGGGCTTCGACGGTGTTCAACTGCACGCGGCGAACGGGTACCTGCCGCAGCAGTTCCTGTGCCGGGACTCGAACCTGCGCTCCGACGAGTGGGGCGGGAGCACGGAGAACCGCATCCGGTTCGTCGTCGAGGCCGTCCGGGCGATCGCCGGTGCGGCCGGTGCGGACCGGACGTCGGTGCGGATCTCGCCGGCCAGCACGATCCAGGGCATCAACGAGGGGAACTCCGAGGAGCTCTACGAAGCTTTGCTGGGGGAACTGGCCGGCGACGGCTTGGCCTTCCTGGACGTCTCGGAGTCACCCGGCCACCGCGACCTGACCGCGCTGGTGCGCAAGTACTGGCCGGGAGTGCTGCTGTTGAACCCGCATCGGACCGCCGAACCGGAGGCTCCGCACGACCGGGTCGCCGACGGTCTCGCCGCCGGCGCCGACATGGTCGGACTGGGTGCCCCTTGGCTCGCCAACCCGGACCTCGGCGAGCGCATCGCACGGCGCGGCCCGTACAACGAGCCGGACAACTCGACCTTCTACGGTGGCACCGACAAGGGGTTCCTCGACTACCCGCCGCTGGCGGCCTGAGGTGGGCACGCTCGAGGGCCGCACTGCGGTCATCACCGGTGGCACGGCCGGAATCGGCTTGGCCACGGCCCGCCGGTTCGTCGCGGAGGGAGCTCACGTGCTGATCACCGGACGTCGTGCCGGTGCGCTGGACGAGGCCGTGGCCGAGCTCGGTCCGTCGGCCACCGGTGTGCGCGGCGACGCGGCCGATCCCGCCCACCTCGCTGCTCTGCTGACGGCGGTGCGCGAGCGGGGGAGAGGGCTGGACGTGCTCTTCACCAACGCAGGAGGCGGCACCCACACCCCGTTCGGTCAGGTCAGTCCGGACGAGGTGGACGACGTGCTGACCCGAAACCTGAGCGCGCCCTACCTGACGGTGCAGACGCTGGCGCCGGCGCTGAACGAGCACGCGTCGATCGTGCTGATGTCGTCCATCGCCGCCACCGCCGGCCTGCCGGGCCTCGGCGTGTACTCCGCTGCGAAGGCGGGTGCCCGCGCGCTGGCCCGCACCCTCGCCGTGGAACTGGCCGGGCGGGGTGTGCGGGTGAACGCGGTGAGCCCGGGCTACATCGACACCAGCATCGACCCGGACGTCCGCGAGTTCGTGCGGGCCGGTGCGGCGACCATCCCGCTGGCGCGCGTGGGCCGGCCGGAGGAGGTTGCCGCCGCGGTGCTCTTCCTGGCCTCCGATGACGCCAGCTACATCACCGGATCGGACCTGTTCGTCGACGGAGGACGAAACCAGGTCTAGATGTGCTGCGCAGCGAGGTTGCGAACAGCCCGACATGTGATCGGATGATCCAGGAGTGCGGTGGGCCTGCGGGTTCGGTGCGGATTGCGACATCCGCACCGACGACCAGGAGGCCCTCGTTCGACGGGCGGCCGAGCGGTTTCAGAAGTCGGTCGGCACAGCACAGCGGTGGGTTGGCCGCTACCGCGAGTTCGGCGTCGCCGACCTGGCCGATCGGTCCTCGTGCCCGTTGCCGAGCCGCGGGCCTGTACGAGGACGCGGTCGGACACCTGGACCACGCCATCGGCCTCGCCGAAGAGCACGGGCCGAGGTGGTCGCGCCGATGAAGACGGCGGTCGCGACGAGAACGGGAGTCGCCCGCCGTCGAAGCCGTCGAACGGGTGGCAGGGTGTTCCCGGTCGAGGTCTCTCGTGCGGTGTTGCCGGGGACGTGCTCGGTGCGGATGTCGCGGCGGTGCGGGAGCATGACGCCACCGCACCGCCGCGACCGGCCCGCCGGATCAGGGCGCCGTGCGGGCCGAGCCGTTGAGGGTGGACGGGGTGGGTGAGGCGTTGGTGTCGTTCCGGTCGGCGGTGAACCCGAAGCCCGCGGGGTCGCGCTCGAAGATCAGGTGCGGGTCCACCTCTGGTTGGTGCCGCCGTGGCAGTCCCAGATGATGACCTTCGTCCCGTTGGCGGTGGCGCCGCCGTTGACGTCCAGGCACTTGCCCGACGCCACCGCGGTCACGCTGCCGTCGGAGTTGACGCGGAACTGCTGGTTGCCCTGGCCGTTGCAGTCCCACAACGTCACGGCGGTGCCGTTGGCCGTGCCCTGGTTGTAGACGTCCAGGCACTTCGCGCCGTCGTAGGCGCGCAGCTCACCGGCCGTGGTCGTGGTGAAACGCTGGTTGGTCTGGCTGTTGCAGTCCCAGATCTGGGCCAGGGCGCCGTTGGCCGGCGTGCTGCCGGGGATGTCCAGGCAACGGCCGGAGTTCTGGCTCACCAAGGAGAACGACGTGGGCGCGGGGCCTCCGCCGCCGCTGACGACGTACACCGCCGTGCCGTGCGCCGGGACGCTGGCCGAGATGGCGCCGGAGGTGGTGGTCGTGCCGTTGGTCCAGGCGTCGCGCAGCGTGAACGAGCTGCCCGGCAGACCGATCGCGCTCGCCGTGGTCGAGACGGTGGTCGTGCCGCCGCCCTGGTTGAACAGGGCGACCGCGACGTTGCCGTTGGCCAGCCGCTTGGCCAGGACGCGGCGGGTTCCGTCGTGGGAGATCTGCCGGGCTTGCAGGCCGAGGCTGTCCTGGTTGATCGCGATGAGGTTCGCGTTCTTCAGGATCGTGGAAGTGGCGGCGTTCATGTTGCGCAGGTCGTTGCCTGCGATCAGAGGTGAGGCCATGATCGCCCACAGGGCGAAGTGGC
This sequence comes from Lentzea sp. CC55, assembly GCF_021056325.1. Classification (NCBI taxonomy): domain Bacteria; kingdom Bacillati; phylum Actinomycetota; class Actinomycetes; order Pseudonocardiales; family Pseudonocardiaceae; genus Lentzea; species Lentzea sp. CC55. The sequence continues at coordinate 772,685 of NZ_JAJCXE010000056.1, forward strand.
TGCGCATCTCGGTGTCGGTCATGCCGCCGCGGCCGACCTCCATCATGTCGGGGTCGTTGAACGCCCCCGGCCTGGCGTAGGAGGCGAGCGGCACGGTGACGTTGACGATGTTCTGGATGCCCATCGGGTAGCCGTTGGTCTGCCCGGTGTCCCACTTGTTGGTGATGTCCTCGGTGGTGCGCCACATGTTCGCCACGTCGCCCCAGTCGCGACGCGGCCCGGTCTTGTCGTGGATGCTGTTGGAGTTGATGCTGTAGACGATCGGACGCCCGGTGGCCGCGAGGGCGTCGCGCATCTTGGCGAACGTGCGCACCTGGTCGTCGATCGTGCCGCTGGGCGAGCACCAGTCGTACTTGAGGAAGTCGACACCCCAGGCGGCGAACTGGCGGGCGTCCTGCGCTTCGTGGTTCAGGCTGCCGGTGGCGCCGGGGTAGGAGTCGAAGTACTGCGCGCACGTCTCGGCCAGCGGCGCCTGGTAGATGCCGAATTTGAGGCCCTTGCCGTGGATGTAGTCGCCGAGCGCCTTCATGCCGCTGGGGAACCGGCTCGGGTCGCCCTGGAGGTTGCCCGACGAGTCGCGGTTGGGGTTCATCCAGCAGTCGTCGACGACCACGTACTGGTAGCCCGCGTCGCGCATGCCGGAGCTGACCATCGCGTCGGCCATCTGCCGGATCAACGCCTCGTTGATGTTGCAGCCGAACGTGTTCCACGAGTTCCACCCCATCGGCGGGGTGCGCGCCACACCGTTCTCCAACGCCTGCGCGGACGACGTGTGCAGTACCGCCGTCACCGCGGACAGCAGCAGCGTGCCTGCCGCCAACAGCGTCGCCGCCCTGCGGGGACGGGGAAGTCGTGTTGCTGTCACCTGGTTTCACTCCTCGGTGCGTACGACGTTCCGGCTGCCATCCGTGCTGCCACACGGTCGGGCGAAGCGTTGCCCGATGCTCCGGATTCCGGGGTTGGACAGGTCCGCCGACGGGCTGTGACGGGGCGGCTTCCGCCAGTGACGCCCGACTTCGACGGAGCCAGTGTCGCACCGGTTGTTCACGTTCACAAGATGGTTCCGATAAGCAGGGATGTTCGTCGGCCTGGATGAAGCCTTCATTCGAGATGGGATGTTCGACTGCGGCCGAAAAGCTGCTTTAACCTGCTCTTATGTGATTCCAAGGTCAGATGGTTCGACGCCAATTCGACGGCGCATGCTCCAGGTGAGCGCTAACAATTAACTGGGTGGTGCGCTGACTCTGCCCTGTCCGCGGCTGCATTGGCTCGCGAGTCGTGGCTCTGCGATCCAGTACGGCACTCGCGGCGACCTGCCGTCGATGACGACGTCGTCGAAGGCCGGATCCTCGCCTGCTGCGACCAGTTCCTGCGACACCACTTCCCGCCCTCGGGCCGCGTGAACTGGCTCCCGACGAGCGAGTACGCGCGGAGCACGAGATCGCCGTGTCGCGGAAGGTGGCCTTCGGTACTCACGTCCAGAAGGGCATCCCGTCGACGCACGAGTCCGGCTACGCCGACGCCGAGCACGTCCAAACCTGGTCGTGTTGGTGTCGACGACGCCACCTGAACCGCGGTGGAGCGACAGGAGCAAGGCTGACGCTGCAGCCTGTCGCCCACGGTCCGGTCAGCTGGCGACGACCCGGACGGAGTTCCCGCCGGAACGGAGCTGGTCGGCGAACCGGGCTGACCATTGGTCGCGATAGGTGCCCAGTGCGACCTCGGCGAGGCGCAGCCGCTGAACGTCCGACGTGCCCGCCGGCGCGTAGATGTGGTTGGCGTCGCGGAAGAGCCGCTCGATGTGGCGAGCCGGATCGAGGCCGTACGCGGCGTGGATCTCCATGGCCGTGCGCGCACTGTCCAACGAGGACTCGACGTTGATCAGTTTCGCGCTCATCAGTTCCGGGTCGCATGGCATGCCCTGGTCGAGCATGTGCGCCGCGTGGTAAGCCGTGAGGCGGGCCGTCATCAGCTGGGATTGCATCTGCCCGAGCTTCTGCTTGACGGTGGGAACCTCGCTCAGGGGAGCGCCGTAACGGCGTTGTTCCATTGTGAACCGCACGGTCCGCTCGACGATCGCCTGGTGGATTCCCAGTGAGACGGCCGTCAGGTTGGGGCGGCCGTACAGGGTGCTCGACGAATACGCGACCGCAAGGCCGTCGCCCTCGACACCGAGCAGGTTTTCCGCCGGCACACGGCAGTTCTGGAAGATCAGCTCGCCGAAGCTGAAGCCGTGCAGGCCCATCGCCGGTTCGTACCGGCCGAGCGAAAAGCCGGGCGCGGTGGACTCCACGAGGAACGCGGACAGCCCTTTCGAACCCGGGCCTGTCCTGACGACGACACCGTGCAGGTCACCGACATGACTGTTCCCGACGAACACCTTCCGGCCGTTCAGGACGTAGTCGTCCCCGACGCGTTCGGCGGTCGCGGTCATGCCGAGAACATGTCCGCCGGACTCCGGTTCCGTCACGGCGATGGTGGGCATGCAACGACCGTCGCTCACGGCCGGCAGCCAGCGCCGCTTCTGCTGCTCGTTGCCGAAGTGCACGATCTTGGCGACGCCGCGCTGGGATGCCTGGACCATGGCGCCCATGGCGCCGCTGACGCGGGACAACTCCTCGATGATGATCGTCTTGGCCAGGTGGCCCATGCCCATGCCGCCGTACTCCGGATCGACCGTGACGGCGAGCCAGCCTTGTCGAGCGATCAGCCGGGACAACTCGTGGTGGATCGACCGGGACGCTTCCATGTCTGCCACGCGAGGTGCGACCTCGGCATCTGCGAACTCCCGGACCCTGCTGCGAAGCGCCTCGTGCTCAGGCGTGGTGAAGTAGTTGGTCGGCTGCGCTGCGGAACTCACTCTACATCCTCTGGAATTTTGGCGTGTGCCACCGTTTTGCCTTGCTCGTGGAGAAAGCAGATTCGCTGCGGATGGCTTCCGTCCTGGAAGGCGTTGCGCTGTCCTGCGATCCGGTTTCGTGTTGGCTGTTGGGGGTGAGCGGGTCGCTTTGCGCTGCGGCAGAAGGATTCCGTTCACCGGGGTGAATCCCCCGCGCCGCCCTTCGGGCAGCGGTTGGTTCGGTGGCGGAAGAATGCTCGATCGAACGAGGACGAGTATCCTTTCGGCGGCGCGCTGGTGGCTGCGAACAGCGGTTATGGCGTACGTTATACAGTTGTCAGGTCGGCGTGGAACTGCCGTTCCGGCTGCCGGAACGTTGTTTATTCCTGGTCTGTGTGACGCTTGTCGCCCGACCGCCGTGTGCAACCGTCGTGATTTGGAGAGCTGCGTTGGTTGTGCTTTTCGCGCGGCGAAGGGGTGTAGGTGAGGTGGGAGTAGTGCGGCTGGGATCGATTTCCGGTGACGTGCTGGAGTCGCGATCAGACCGTCTCACGCAGCGCGCATGGCCTTCTGGTGACGATTCGACGAGGGCGACCATCCCATCGGGTTACCGCAATGCCGGTATGACGTTCTGCGGCTGTACCAGTCGACAGGTTCCGCGGCCCGACCCGCACGTCGCCGTACGCCACCCAGGGTGTCGTGTGAAGCCCTCAAGCCGTTCGGGCTATTGCCGCGTTGCGACGTTCGGCCCTAAGTTGCGGTAACGCCGGTTACCACAAAGGGGTCCACCGATGCAGCTCCGAGCCGTGCTCACCGCCGTTCTCCTGTTGTTCGCCCTGATGACGCCTGCCGCGGCGGCGGCTCCGGGTGAGCTCCTCAGCAGCCGGGAGGTGGCGTGGCACCCGGAGCCGCTGCGGCTGCTGCCCGCGCCGGTGAAGGCCTACGACATCCGGTACAGCTCGACGTCCGCGACCGGAACGAGCACCGTCGTGTCCGGCATGGTGCTCGTCTCGCCGTTGCCGTGGAACAACGGCCCGCGCCCGATCGTGGCGTACGCGATGGGCACGCAGGGGCTGGGCGACCAGTGCGCGCCCTCGCGGCAGCTGCAGAACGGCACCGAGGTCGAGATCGCCTTCCTCTCCCGGGCCATGCTCCACGGCTGGGCGGTTGCCGTGACCGACTACGAAGGCCTGGGCACGCCGGGAGACCACACCTACGCGGTCGCACGGTCGGAGGGCCGCGCCCTGCTCGACGTGGCGCGGGCGGCGAGCGGCATCCCCGGCCTGTCCGCGGACGCGCCGGTCGGCGTGTTCGGCTACTCGCAGGGCGGGCAGGCCGCGTCGTCCGCCGCCGAGCAGTGGAAGTCCTACGCGCCTTCGCTGAACGTCGTCGGTGTCGCCGCCGGTGGCGTGCCGGCCGACCTCAACGCGGTCGCGAAGTACAACGACGGCAACGCCGGGTCCGGGCTCGTGTTCGCGGCGGCCGCGGGCTATGCCGCCGCCTACCCCGAACTGCCTCTCTCGTCCGTGCTCAACGCCCGCGGTCAGCAGGTGATCGGCAAGATCCGCGAGTCGTGCGTGGCCGAAATCGCTTTGGTGGCACCGTTCACGCGCCTCAACTCGCTGACGACCACGCCGGACGTGATCTTGGACCCGTTGTGGCAGCGGAGGTTGAACGAGAACGCGCTCGGCGCGGTCAAGCCCGCGGCACCCGTGTACCTCTACCACGGCACGCTCGACGAGCTGATCCCGTTCAGCGTCGGGCAGAAGCTCCGTTCGCAGTGGTGCTCGCTCGGCGCCGACGTGCAGTGGACGCCGCTGCCGCTGCTCGGGCACGTCGCCGCGGTCAGCGCCTGGGGCACGAACGCGGTGGACTGGCTCGGCGGCCGGTTCGCCGGACGGGCCACGAGTCCTGACTGCTGATCACCGCGGGCGCGGTGGGCGTCGTCAGGAAAGGCCCGGCGGCGGGAACCGCTTGCGGAACGTGAACCCCTCCGGCGTCGGTCCCGCCTCCTTCACCAGCGCGAGCTTGGCGAGCCCCTCCTCCGTCGTCGGCCGGTGGCCCGCGGGAACCCACCACATCACGTCGAACGCGCTGTCCGGCTCGAACCACCGCGCGCTGCGCTTCACCGCCTCGAGGTGCACGCCGCCGAAGGTGAACGCCCACAACGACTCGACCGACTCCCAGACGCTGAGGTTGTACGCCTCGCGCATCGGGTCCAAGCCGAGCCGGACCAGATCGGACATCACCGCCTCGGGACTGGGCCGCCACACGAAGCCGGGCGCCTCGCGCGCCAGGCCGTCGATCACGTCGAGCCGGCTCGCGAAGCCGCGCATCCGCCAGTGGTCGAACGGCCACCGGCCGGTCGAGATGTTCGCCTGCGCCAGTTGAAATTCCCCCATGCGTCCACTCTGACATGATCGGGCGCATGAGGTGTGTGGTGCTGGACGACTACCAGGGCGTGGCTCTCGCGAACGCCGACTGGTCGGGTCTCGACGTGGAGGTCCTGCGCGAGCACCTGGACGACCCGGCCCCCGAGCTCGCCGACGCCGAGTGCGTCGTGGTCATGCGCGAGCGGACACCGTTCACCGCGGAGTTGTTCGCCCGTCTGCCGAAGCTCCGGCTGCTCGTCACGAGCGGCATGCGCAACGCCTCGATCGACCTGGCGGCGGCGCGGGAGCACGGCGTCACCGTCTGCGGCACCGGGAGCCTCAAGACCCCGCCGACCGAGCTGACGTGGGCGTTGATCCTCGGCCTCGCCCGGCACCTGGTCACCGAGAACGCGGCCTTCCACCAAGGCGGGCCGTGGCAGAGCACCGTCGGCGTCGACCTGGCCGGCCGCACCCTCGGCCTGCTCGGCTTCGGCCACCTCGGCCAGGCGGTCGCCCGCGTCGGCAGGGCGTTCGGCATGGACGTCGTGGCGTGGAGCCCGAACCTGACCGCCGAACGGGTGGAACCGGAGGGCGTCCGGCTCGCGGCCGGCCTGCACGACCTGCTGGCGCAGAGCGACTTCGCGTCCGTCCACCTGGTGCTGGGCGACCGGACCCGCGGCCTGGTCGACGCGGCCGCGCTGGCGTGCATGAAGCCGTCGGCGTTCCTGGTGAACACCTCTCGTGCACCCGTCGTGGACGCGGCGGCGCTGCTGGAGGCGTTGCGGGAGAACAAGATCGCCGGTGCGGGCCTCGACGTGTTCGAGGTCGAGCCGCTGCCGCTGACCGACGAGCTGCGCACGCTGCCCAACGTCCTCGCGACCCCGCACCTCGGCTACGTCACGGAGTCGAACTACCGCACGTACTTCCGGGAGGCGGTCGAGGACATCCGCGCGTTCGCCGGGGGCCGGCCGATTCGCCGGCTCGCGTAACAGGAGCGGCCTCCCGGCGATGGACCGGTCAGGAGGCCCGCTGTGGACGCTGAGCTGGTGGTGGTCACGGGTGCGACCGGACGGCAGGGCGGTTCGGTCGCCCGGCACCTGCTCGCCGGGGGCAGGAGGGTGCGGGCGCTGACCCGCGACCCCTCCTCGCCCGCGGCCCGGCGGCTCACCTCGGCCGGCGCCGAGGTGGTGCGCGCGGACATGGCGTCCGCCGAGTCGCTGCGGGCCGCGTTCGCCGGCGCCCACGGCGTGTTCAGCGTCCAGAACCCGATGACCGGCGGCTTGAACGAGGAGGTCCTGCAGGGACGCGCGGTCGGCGACGCCGCGGCCGCGGCGGGGGTGCGGCACGTCGTGTACGCCTCGGCCGGGCCGGGACTGCCGGGCACGGGGGTGCGCCAGTGGGAGAACAAGCTCGTCGTGCGCGCACACCTGCGGTCGCTCGACCTGCCGCTGACCGTCCTGCGGCCGATGGCGTTCATGGAACTGATGACCGACAAGGACTTCTACCCGGCGGTGTCGATGTGGCACCTGATGCCCCGGCTGATCGGCGCCGACCGGCCGCTGCTGTGGTTCTCGGCCGGCGACGTGGGTGCTGTGGCGGCCCGCGCGTTCGCCGAACCGGACCGCTTCATCGGCGCCGACCTGCCGTTGTGCGCCGACGTGCGGAGCATCGACGAGTGCCGCGCGCTCTGGCGGGAGATCCGCGGGCGACCGCCGCGGCGCTTCCCGATGCCGGAGTGGCTGTTCCACCGCTTCGCGGGCGACGACCTGACCCGCATGTGGCGCTGGCTGAGGACGCACCCGGTGCCGTTCGACGTCGCCGCCACGAGGGCGGTCGTGCCGTCCGCTCGGACCGTGCGCGAGTGGCTGGTGCAGCGAACCTACCCGTAGTAAGTTCGCCCGCATGACTCCGGACGCCACCGCGCACATCGACGTCGCCGCCTCGCCGCAGCGAGTGTTCGACCTGGTCAGCGACCTGCGAGGCATGAGCGGCGTCGCCGAGGAGTACGCGGGCGGCAGGTGGCTGGGTGGCTCCGGCCCGTCGGTCGGCGCGCGGTTCCGCGGCGTGAACCGGCGCGGCTGGCGCGTGTGGCCGACGACCTCCACGGTGACCGACTGCTCCGCGACCCGGTTCGCGTTCGAGGTGAGGTCTCTGGGGCTCGCGGTGTCGCGCTGGCAGTACGACATCGAGCCGACCGCGGGCGGGTGCCGGGTGACGGAGTCGACCTGGGACCGCCGGCCCGGGTGGTACGTGCCGATCACGCGGCTGGCCACCGGGGTGAGGGACCGCGCGGTGACGAACCAGCGGAACATCGAGGCGACGCTGGAGCGGTTGAAGAGGGCCGCGGAGTCGGGCTGACCGCGTCGCCCGCGGGGGAGCGGCGTCCAGCGAAGCGGTGACCGCACAGCGTGAATCGCGCGCGTCCGCTTGCCGGAACGCATGTGACGGTCGGCGAAGCCAAGGCGTAAACCTCTGTGCCTCAAGGGAACCCGCCGGCACAAGCCGGCCCCGTGGACGTCCACGAACCTTAAACCGATTTAAAACCCTTTGTCCCCAGCCGAACATTGAACCCGCTCCGTGACCTCCCCGTAGTCATCGGTACAACACCGATCCACCCCGAGGAGACACAGAATGGGCGCTCGACACCGCAAGCCCGCCATGATCGGCGCGGGTGCCGTGCTGGCGGTCGCCGCTGTCGCCGGTGGCATCTTCGCCTTCAGCGGCACCAACTCGAACGCGGCCGAGGACTGCGGCGGGCTGGACCAGGCGCTGCGGAACAACCTCACCTTCATCGCCGGTCAGCAGGCGAACCCCGACGCCCAGTCGGACGCCCGCATCGCGAACCGCCAGGCGGTCGTGAACCTCATCAACCAGCGGCGTGCGGCCGCTGGCTGTGGCGGCAACGTCCAGGCGCAGCCCGAGAAGGGCCAGGCCGCCACGTCCGGTGAGGACTGCGGCGGGCTCGACAAGGCGTTGCAGAACAACCTCACCTTCATCGCGGGCCAGAAGGCGAACCCGGACGCGCAGTCCGAAGCGCGCATCGCGAACCGGCAGGCCGTGGTCGACCTCATCCAGCAGCGGCGCAAGGCGGCGGGCTGCGCGGGTGACGGTGGCGCGGGCAACGCCAACGCGGGCAACAACAACGCGGGCAACAACAACGCGGGCAACAACAACGCGGGCAACGGCAACCAGGCGACGGCCCCGCCCGCTCCCCAGCAGCCGGAGGCCGGCCAGGGCAACGGTGGCGCGTCCGGGCAGCAGGTCTGCGCCGGCTCGACCGTCACGCTGTCCGGCGAGGGCGGCGCGCCCGCCGCGTCGAGCGGTGAGTTCCCGGTCGGCACGACGCTCAAGGTGACGAACCTGGACAACAACAAGTCCACCACCGTGAAGGTCGCGTCGGTGTCCGGCAGCTGCGCGCTGCTGAACAACGCCGCCTTCGAACAGGTGCGGGAGCCCGGCAAGTTCCTGATCCGCCGGGCGCTGATCGAGAAGATCGGCTGACAGTCCACATCGGACTTCCGGCGCAGGACGGCTGTTCCCCCCCGAGGCGCGGGGGAGCAGCCGTCCTGCGCGTCCGTCGATTCCGCGCGACCGAGGAATTCCGACCGGCATTCGATCTCCCTGTGGTCAGGACCGCGGTCGGGGTGAGACCTTGGAAGGGTCCCGAACCCCGATCGCGGAGAACGCCACGTGACCGAGAAAGCCGCGGCACCGTCCGTCTTCCGGAACACGGCGTTCCTGCGCCTGTGGACCGGCACGACCGCGTCGGGCCTCGCGATGTGGGCCCTGCCGTTCGTCCTGGGCCTCGCGGTGCTCGAACGCTCGATCACGGCCGTGGAGCTCGGCGTCGTCCTCGCCACCAGAACGGTGGGCTTCCTCGCCGCGGTGCCCGTCGCCGGTGTCCTCGCCGACCGGCACTCCCGGCGCGGCGTCGTCTTCTGGTCCTGCCTCACGGCCGGGCTCACCACCCCCGTGATCGCCTTGGGGATGGGCCACTCCCTGCTGCTGATGGCCACGGCGGCCACCGTCGTCGGCGCGGGTCAGGGCGCCTGCCGCCCGGCGTTCCAGGCGCTCGTCGCCGAGGTGGTGCCGGAATCCGGACGCCAGCAGGCCAACGCCGCCACCACCTTCGCCATCAGGGTCACCACGCTGGTCGCCCCCGGCCTCACCGCTCTCGCCGCCCTGCTCGTCGACGCCCGTGCCCTGCTCGCGGTGACCGCGGTCCTGTGGCTGGGCGCCGCACTCGTACCTCCGAAGGGGAGCACGGCGGTTAAGGCCCCTGCACAGCACCGGAGCTTCGCGAAAGGCTTCGTCACCGACTTCGCCGACGGCCTCGGGGAGGCACGCCGCCACCCGTGGATGCTCGGCGGCCTGGCCGCGCTGACGGTGATGATCGCCACCGGCTACTCCGCGACGGCCGTCGTCCTGCCGCTGGTCAGCAGGGACCGCTACGGCACCGAGGCGGTGCTGGCCGCCGCCACGACCGCGTACACCGTGGGCGCGCTCGTGGGCGCGGTGCTGATCGCCCGCTGGCGGCCGCGGGCGGCGGGATGGGTCGCGCTGGCCGGGCTCGCCTGCTACGGCCTCATCCCGCTGGGCCTGCTGCTGCCGGTGCACCCGTTCGCGCTGATCGGCGTCTACGTCGTGGCGGGTGTCGGCATCGAGCTGTTCAACGTCCCCTGGTTCACCGCGATCCAGCGCGAGGTCGAGCCCACCAGGCTGGCCCGCGTCTCGTCGCTCGACTTCCTGCTGTCGTACGGGCTGGCGCCCGCCGGCCTCGCGCTCATCGCGCCCGCGATCGAGGAGTTCGGTGTGAGCGCGGTGCTCGGAGTCTGCGCGGTGCTCTGCTTCGCCGCTCCCGCGACCGCCGCGCTGATCCCGTCGTCGCGCGGCTTCCGCGCTAGGACCACGACCAGCTGAACCCGCGCACACCGGGCTGCACGTTCAACGCCACGTCCAGCAGCGTGCGCCCCGGAGCCACCTCGGACCCGTCCGCGAGCTGGACGACGGAGGTGGGAGGGGCACCCTGGAACGTCACCTCGAGCACGTACTCCCGCGTCGGCAGGCGGAACTTGCGCTCGTAGTTCGTCGCGGGAGGACAGGGCGCCTGGTTCACGAGCTCGTGCTCGATCACGACGCTCTCACCCTTGCGCAGCGGCCGTTCGAACAGCAGCTCCGCGACCAGCAGCCCCTCGGCGGGCTCCTGGACGACCCGTCCGACCGTGCAGTTCTTCAGGGCCTTGACCAGCGGCGACGGGCGGTCGTGGTCGTCGGCGTGCAGGATCACGACCCACCGGTCGGGCCCGTTCATCGACGCCGACAGCACCTGCCGGGAGCGGAACACCCGTTCGGTGCGGTCCGCCCCGATCGTCACGAAGTCCTGCTGGCTCACGCGCAGCAGCTGGTCGTCCCACTGCGTGTCCAGGTCGTGCAGGGCGTGCTCGACGGGCGCGGGGACCGGCCAGAACGCGGACACCGGCGCCGGTGCCGTGCGCAGCCGGCGGCCGCGTGGGCGCGGCGGACCGAGCAGCTCCGACAGGTGGCCGGGAGGCACCCGCAGGATGTGCTCGAGGTGGACGACGGCCTGCAGCGACTTCTGCCGCTCTGGCCGGCTGCGGCCGGTCTGCCAGCAGCTCAGCGTCGCCATCGAGACGGAGACGCCGTTCTGCGAGAGGTGCTCGCGCAGGCGCTCCAGACCGAGACCGCGATTGGTGATCGCCGTCCGGAGCGCCTGCGCGAACTCGTCCACGCAGGTCACGCTAATGCATTCACACGCCCCGCTGTAGTGGCTGGTGAGGCCGGTAGGTCACGCGGCCGTCGACCACCACCATGTCGACCTCCACGGGAACTCCGGCGTGGTCACCCATCGGTGCCAGCACCAGCGGTGCCGCGCCCGTGCCCCGGTGGACCACCACCGTCGTGCCCAGCCGGGTCGCGATCAGGTGGCCGAGCAGGTCGCGCGCGTTCGCGGCACCGGCGTTCTCGTTCACGTCGGCGTGCATCCTCCAGTTGGCGTTCTCGACGAGCGCACCGGTCAGGTGTCCTGTGTGGACCGGCCTGGCCGCGGTGAAGTCCGCCGTCGCCTGGCTCACCGCCGCGGTCGTGGCGGCGTGGTTCAGCACCTGTGCGCGCAGGGCCGCCGGGTCCTGCCGCACCACTTCGCCGACCGCCGCGTACAGGCCGTCCGAGGTGACGGGCGGGGGAGTGGGCCGGTTGAGCACGTCGAACGCCAGGTGCCGCAGGTGCCGCCGCGTGCTGCTGACGTGTTCCTCGTACTGGCTGAGCCGGCTCGGCGGGGCGGCCTCCGCCACCTCGTGCCGTTCGGAACCTCCGGACTCGACCGGCTCGGCCTGGTTGTCCGGGTCGACCCGCGGTGGCACCGGGTCGGCGAGCACGAGGGACGCCGGCTGACCCGGGTTGAACCGCACCAGCGGTTCCTCGGTCACGTGCTTGTCGACGATCTTGTCGAAGATCTTCCGGTCGAAGTCGGTGACCGGGTCCCAGTACAGGTGTGCTCCGTGCTGGACCCCCACGTTGCGGTTGACCAGCAGGAAGACCATGCCCTCGTAGTCTTCCTCGCCGAGCCGGTTGCCTTCCGCGTCGTACATGCCGTACATGTCGGCGTCACCGGTCACCCAGACGAGGTCGCCTCGCGAGTTCGACCCGTGGACGACACCGTCGATGACCTTGAACTTGCCCTCCTGCTCGTACTTCTCCATCGTGCCGATCAGTTCGGCGAACTCGGCGGCGCGTTCGTTGAAGCGCTTGGCGACCTTCTCCCGCATCGCCGGGTCGACGCCGGAGAGGTCCGGGTCGGGGTTCGGCTGGAAGAACCCGACCAGCCCGACGTGCTCCGCGTCGGCACCGAGCAGCACGTCGGCCTGGTTGATGGTCTTCGCCTTGATGTCCTTCGGTTTCGGTATCGCGCCGTCGTAGAGCCAGCGAACGGAGTCCGGGTTCGTCGGACGGACGTCCAGCACGATGTTGAAGCGGTCGACGAAGTTCTGGAACCGCTCCTGGTTGACCTTCGGGATGCCGAACTCGTGTTCGAGCCGGTCCGGGGTGAGTGACGCGGCGTCCTCCGGAACCCGCCACTGCACGGCGTCCCGCAGAACTGCCGGACGTGGCGCGGCGGACGTCTTGGCGTCGATCTCGTCGAAGAGGTCCTCGACGAACGGCTTGCCGAGGTCCGGTTTCGGCAGCTGCGGCGCGGCGACCGGCTGACCCGGGGCCGTCCGCTCACCCGCGCCACCGGCACGGCTGGCGTCGGTTGCGTCCTGGTTCGCCGGTGGGGCGGCGAGCGCGCCGCTCACCGCCGCGGCGTCGACCTCGGCCTTCCGCTCCGGCCACGCGGCCGGGTCCCACTCGGCCAAACCGATGCCGTGGGCCTCGGCGAACGCCTCGATCCGCGCCCGCACGGCCGGGTCGAGCCCTGCGCGCGGGACCGAGACCTCCGCCACGTCACGACCGAACACAACATCGCCGTACACGTGCGTCTCCAGCAGCAGGTTCCGCTGCGGGACCATCCCTTCCAGCCCCAAGGCGTTGTGCACGATGCCCTTGACGTAGTCCGTGTGGTTCTGCTCGAACATGTCGTGCATCAGGTCCACGACGTTGCTGCGCGCAGGACCCCTCGTGCCGAAGGTGTAGTACGACCGCTGGCGCACGTGCGGTTCGAGCAGCAGGTGGGTCTCGCCGTAGCCGGCCGTTCCCTCGAAGCCCTTCGTCCGGTCGTAGTTCACGTTCACCGCGCCGAACACCGCGGCCTCGTGCGGGCCGAACCCGCGCCTGCCCGACTCGGCGTCGTCCTTCTCCCGGCGCCACCGCGTGTAGTTGTCACCACGAGTGACGTTGACCTCGTTGGACAGCGTCCAGAAGGCGAAGTCCGGGTCCTCGGCGAGCAACCCCTCCAGGTAGCGGACCTGCCGCGGCGTCCTGGCCCCGTCGACCTCGCTGGCCGTCAGGATGGCCATGGCGTGGTGGTGCTCGGCCTGCAGTGCTTTGAACTCCGGGCTCGGCCGGAACATGTCCTCCGTCTGAGCCTTCTGCACCAGTTCGGCCACCAGCCGGTCGGCCTCGGCACGGTGCGCGTCCACGTCGTTCTTCTTGGACCGCAGCGCTTCGAGCGCGGCCGAGTCGACGACGCGCAGACCGATCTCCGCGGCCGGCAGGTAGCGCGCTTGGGGCTGGGTGAGCGACGCCGCTCCCTGGTCGGAGCCGAAGACGGTCTCGCCCTTCAGCGAGATGGTGATCGGCGCGGTGGCGAACCAGGCCTCGGCCTTCGCGAGCACCTGTTCCGCGGCGGCGAGGTCCGGCACCGAGAGCTTCTCGACGAGGTTCTGCTTGACCGACTCCCGGCGTGCCGCTGCCGCGGCGAGCGCCTGGTCGCCCTCGGACCGGTTGGTCCGGATGTCGCGCAGGTGTTCGTACTGGCGCAGGGTCAGCGACCCCGCCTGAGCGGAGCCCGGCGGCGGTACCGAGGTGGTGGCCGCGGACGAGGCCAGCCCATCCCTGCCCGCCGCGAGGTCGGTCGCCGTGAATGGCAGCGCGGCCGGTGGGGTCCAGGGCCCCGCCGCCGGTGTGGTGGCATCGGCCGCGGGAGCCTCCGCGGCAACCGCCGCCGGGGCGGGTGCCAGCACGGCTCGCAGGTCGTCGAGGCGTTGGACCGCCGTTTTGGAGAGGGCCAGGTCTTTGTTGTTCCACTCGCGCCCTTCCGGCTTGTCCCGTTCGGGACCGCCGAAGAAGCGCTGCAAAGTGGCGGTCTTGCGGAGTTCGACGACGTCGAGGAAGTAGCTCGGCGCAATCTCACCGGGCAGCTTCTCCAGCTCGAACGACCCGTTGGCGTGCGCGTCCGGCCGGAGCCTCCCCGCCTCGATCTCGGACATCGTGTACGAGAGCATCTCCGCCTCGTAGCGCCTGCGCAGGAGGTCGAAGGTCGTCTGCGCGTCCAGACCGGCCCGCTGGGCGAGGCTCTCGACCCTGGCGGCCACGGCGGGGAGCTCGACGTCTCCCCGCATGAACGAGGTGAGCGGGTCGTCGGAGACCAGCGCACCGGCCAGGCGGACGGCTTCCGGGGACATCGACGGGGACGACGCGTCGCCGTCCCAGTGGAGCCGGTCGGCCTGCGACTCGATGATCTTGCGCGCGAACACCGGTTTCAACAGCGGGTCGTTGAACGCGTCGGCCATGTCCCTGGCCACGTTGTCCACGACGGACGCCAGCGCGACGGCGTCGTTCCTCGTCGCGGCCTCGGGACCCTGCGCGGGCACCGCGGTGATCTTGGGCAGGATCCGGCCGATGCCGGGGAACGACCGCGGAGCAGGCCGTCCGAGGACCTCCAGCACCCGCTGCGTGTGCTCGCGCGTGCTCTGACCCTGGCGGATCTGGGCGCCGGGATCGGTCATGGCCAGGTCGACCAGCGGCATCCGTCGCGCCCAGTCGAGGACGTCCGCCGGACGACCCCGGTTCGGGCGGGCTCCGTCGCCCGCGGCGGCTGTGGTGCTGTCGTGCCGCTGTTCGGTCGTGCTGTCGTGCCGCTGTTCGGTCATGCCGTGGTGCCGCTGTTCGATCGCGCTGTCGTGCCGGATCGCGGCGGTGATGTGGGGAGCCGACGTCTCCGGTGGTGTCCAGTTCGCCGTCGACTGCACGGGAGGGCCGGACCCGGTCGGTGGCTCGGGAGGAGTGGGCTCCGTCGGTGGCTCGGGAGGGGTGGGCCCCGTCGGCGGGTGCGCCGGCCCAGCGGGCGCAGCGGGCTGGACGTTCACGGGACTCGTGATCACCGTGGTCTGGAGCGGAAGTGCCGCCTCCGCATTGCTGCGGGCGGCCCATGCGGCGAACTCGGACTGCGTGAGCATGTCGAAGTGCTTCTTCTTCGGATCGCCGACGAGGTAGACCTCCACACCCTCGTGGCGAACCGCCTGCACGGACAGCGCGTGCGCGGTGAACCGCCCTTCCAGTGCGACGGGCAGCACGCCGGCATGGTGCACCCGCGACCAGAACCTGTCGTCCACGAGGTCCGCGAGCGGCCTGGTCCTGCCTGACGGAGTGGGATCCGCGAGGACCTGTTCGGCGAGCAGCCGGTAGTCCTCGTTCACACCGGTGGCCCGCCGGCCCGGCCGGTCGACCCCCATCGGCAGCGACAGGACCGCGCTGGCCGTCCACGCTCCGCGGATGGCCTTGCGGCTGAGCACCGGGATGGAGTCGACGCCCTCGCTCGGGTCGGAGACGGCGGCGAGCTTCTGCATCACCCGCCCCCACTCGTCGCTCATGGCGGCCCAGTCCGGTGCGTCGGTGCTCGACTGCTGCTCCAGCCGGTCGAACGTCTCGCGCGCCTCGGCGATCCGGTCCCGCACGAGCTGTTCGACGGTGCGCCCGCCGGCACGGTCCTTGCGCGCCATCAGCTCGGGGCTGTCCTCCAGGGCGCGCAGGAGTGCCCGCTCCGCGCTGTCCGCGACCGCGCGGCCCGCGTGCACCTGTGCGATGACCGTGGGCAACACAGTGCGCAGTCCTGTGTGGACCGCGGCCGACTCGCACGTGTTCAGGAACCGCTGCTCGTCCAGTCCCTTGCCGGCGAACAGCGCGTCGGCGAGGTGGGGTGAGTCGAGCAGCGCCGTGAAGGGCGGGTGCGCCAGCAGTCCGGCTCGTGCGTGCGGTGCGAGGTTGAGGGTCCCCAGCACGGCCAGCCGGCGGGGCAGCGGGTCCGCCGCGTGGTGCGGCAGGTCCGCCAGTGGCACACGGCCGGCCTCGACGTCGGCGGCGATCTCGGCCAGAACGTGCTCCAGCGTCGCCGGCGGCATCGGTCGCGCGGTCTGCCAGTCGTGGACGTGACCGAGGTTCAGCTTCGTGATGTCGCCGACGCGGCGGTGCCGCACGGGTACGGCACTCGTGGTCACGAGCAGGTCGGTGACCAGGTCACGTACCCGCCCGGCGTGCTCCGGGTCCAACGAGCCCGAGGCCGACAGGATCCGGTTCACCGGGCCCTGCACACCGGGGGAGGACAGCACGTCCGTGACGTGGTTCTCCACCGGTCCCAGGGCGCTGAGGCCGTCGAACGTCGACGCGGCGTGCCGTGCGTCGAGTCCCATCGCCGCGATCTGCTCGGTGAGCTCGTGCCGCGTGGGATTGTCGTGCTGTCCTCGTGCTGTCGTGCCGTGGGCCGGGTCCGTGTCGGCAGGGACGTCGGCTGGGACGTCAGCTGAAACGTCGGCAGGGACGTCGGCTGCTACGTCGGCGGAACTCGTGACCGGCGTCGCCACATCGTTCGGGACGAGGGGACTCCGTGACCGGACGGGCACGTCCGGGGGCGTTTCCGCGCGAGCGGTGGCGGGAGCGGTCACGTCGGCGTTCGGGACGTTCGCGGTCCGCAGCGACGCTTGCGACGACCCGGTGTCGATCTGGGCCTCGCTCTCGGCCGTCACCCAGTCGAGCCCCGACCAGCTGTTCTTGACCTTCGGGTCGAACAGGGCGCTGTAGTCCCGCTTGTCGACGAGGGGCACCGGCTCCGGCAAGTAGTTCATCTCGACCCGCAGGCCGTGGTTCTCCGGCTGCATCGTGAACTGGCCGATGAGGCCGGTCGCCGGCGTGAGACCACCGTCCACCAGGACGTTCGGCCCGGAGATGTCCGGCGCCTGCTTCTTGAGCGCCTTGCTGAAAGCCTCCTGCGACATGCCGTAGCTCTGCAGGCTTTCAAACTTCTGCGGGATGACGTCGGTGAAGGCGTGGATGAAGTCGTTGCCCGGCGGCGCGACGATGAAGTTGTTGTTCAGCTCGCCCTTGTCGTACTGGATCTCGGCGGCCGTGCTGAGAGCGGCGCCCGGCGCGACGTTCTCCAGGCCCGCCAACGCGGTGTCGACGCTGTGCTGGTCCCGCAGTCGCGGCGCGAACAGCGGTACATCGGTCGGTTGCATCTTGAGGTCGCCGACCTCGATCAACGACACCGCGCCGGGACGGATGTCGATGTCGACGTACACACCGCCGCGCTTGGCCAGCACCGCGTACCGCGCGATGTCGGACTGCAGGTTGTACGCCTTGGCATTCGGGTCCTTGGCGGCGGAGTAGACGTCGTCGATCGTCGTCCGGGTGTCCGTGCGGCTCTGCACGTCGGTCGAGAGGTCGTGCACCAGGGAGTCGACGTCCGTCTGGATGTCGATGCCCGCGTCCGCGAGTTGCTGCTTGACCTCAGGGTCCCAACCGGCCGACGACGCGTCGGTCCAGAACGTCGCCTTCCAGTCCTGGCCGGGACTGGTCGAGTTCTCGTTGTTCTCGCGAACCTTCGCGGCCCACCGCAGCAGGGTCTGCACGGCGGCCTCGTTCGGCGTGGTGCCGAACCAGGCGAAGTGCAACTCCTTCGGGATCTCGACGGCACCCTCGTCGCCCCGCGCGGCGACGGCGTCGTCGTAGTGCTGCTGCACTTCGGCGTGCTTGTCCGATCCCCGCAGGCGGTTGATCAGGACGCGGGCCTTGCCGGGCTTGCCCTCGGCGACCGCCTGGGCGACGTGGTCCTTCAGGACGTCGACATCCACAGTGGACGGATCGGCCTGGGCGTGCAGCAAGCCGACCCACGGGTCGGACGAGGTGAGCGTCACGGCCGCGGCAGGAGCCGTGAACGGCACCGACGCCTGCGACTCCCGCCTGAACATCCCCGGAACGTCGACGGTGAACAGCTTCTTGATGGACTCGCGCCTGCTCTTGGTGGACTCGCGCCTGGTGTCCTGGACGGACTCCCGCCTGTTGCTCTTGGTGGACTCCCGCCTGTGTCCCTCGGGCGCAGGCCGTGCCTGGAACTGCTGGGCGGCCTGGTGCGTACGCGGCAGCGGCCAGGAGGCCGAGCGGAGCCGGGTGGAGGGCGTCACCGCGGCCGGTTCCGGCGACGACGGCGGGACGGCACCGGTGCCGGGAGCGGCGTTCGGGCTGGGTGCGGGAACGCCGTGCGGCGCAGTGCCGGACGAGGGAGAGGTCACCGCGGGTGGCGGCACGGTGGCCGGGCCGGGCGGGTCGATCGTGGTGTCGGGGACCATGACCTGGCTGTTGGCGGTGCGTTCGATCAGCCAGAGGTGGCGGGGCCGGATGCCGGGGTCGGGCAGGTGGGCGGTGGTGTCCATGAGGCCGCCGTCGTTCTGGTGGACGCCGGAGTTCGTGTCGTGTTGTTGCAGGACGCGGGTCGTGTCCTTGTACTCGTCGGGGACGCCGAGGTAGTGCAGGGTTTCGTGGGCGAGGACTTCGGGGCTGGTGTCGGGGTTCCAGTGGTCCTGGTCGACGTTGG
>NZ_JAJCXE010000056.1:791166-802378 GCF_021056325.1 Lentzea sp. CC55
GGCGCCTTGTGGGCTTCCTCGGCGTCGGTGCGGGCCTTTTCGGCGTCGGTGACGGCCTTCTGCTGCGCCTGGAGCTCCGCGCGGGCGTCGACGGCGGTCTTGCGTTGCGCGTCGAGCTGCGTGTGGGCGTCGGTGAGCTGCTGCTGGGCGTTGGTCAACGCGGTGTGCGCCGCGTCGGCCTCCCGCCCGAGCCGGTCCAGCTCGGCCTTCGGCGCTCCGCCGATCTGGGCGTCGTCCAGGGCGTCCTTGGTCGCGAGCGCGTCCTGGCTGAGCGACGAGATCCGCGGCGTCAGGTCCTGGATCGCCGCGCGGGTCCGCGCGACGTCCGCCACGGCGGTGTCGAACGCCGTCTGCCGCGTCCGGAGCTCGGCCTCGGCGTTGACGTGGTTCTCGATCGCCGTGTTCAGCTTCGTCGCGGCGTCACCCAGCGGCTGGTCGGTCCTCGCCAGCACGGCGGCCGCGGAGTTGATGACCTCCTGGGCTTCGTGCCGGGCCTCGTCGACCTTCTTCTCCGCCTCGCGCCAGTCGTCGGCCGTCTTCTTGACCTCGGTCTGGGCGTCCTTCAACGAGTCGCTGAAGGTCTGGTTCAGCATCGACTCGACCTCGGTGGCGGGCATGCGCACGCCGGCCGAGCCGGGCACCGTCAGGTCGACGACGCCGGTCTTGCCGCCGATCGTCGCGACCACGCGGTACTCGACGTCGAACTGCACGAGACCGGTGCGCGACGGGTCCTTGGGCTTGACGCTCCCGCCCTGGGCCTGCGCCGGGCCGCCGGAGACCGCGGACGAGTCCTCGTTGGCGTGCTTCAGCTCGACGCCGCCGGTGCCGACGTTGACGGTGTCCCTCGGGTCGCCCTGCTTGACCGCCGCGCTGCCCTGGGCGACGCCCACGGCCACGTCGGAGGTGTCGGCGACCTTGGCCTCGCTGGAGACGTCGGTCGTCTTCGTGGTCAGCGGGGTATCGATCTTGACGCCGTCGCTGAGCGAGCCCAGCTGCGGGTTCACGAGCTTCGCGTAGACCTTGACGTCGGCGTCCTGGCCGAACGTCAGCGCCGCCTCCTTGAGACCCGGCACGTCGAGCGGGCCGGACAGCATCGCGGGCAGGTGCGGCTGCAGGTTCTCCGGGCTGAGCGTCGAGAGCAGGCTGTTGAGCGAGCCCGTGCCCTTGCCGGTGAGGCCCTTGCCCGCGCCGGCCTCCGTCATCGCCTTCACGGCGGCGTCGCGCAGGTCGCCCGCGCCGCGCAGGTTCTCCACCGACGCGGTCGCCGGCAGCTGGGTGGCCCGGCTGTCCTGCTGGAAGGCGTAGGTCGCCTCCGGCGTGCCGAACTCGCTGCCGCGCCTGCTCGCCGCCGACATGTAGGGCTGCGGGGTGCCGCGACCGGTCGTCGGCTCCGAGACCTTCTGGTTGTCCGCGTGCGTGCGGACGACCATGTCCTGCTCGGCGCTGCGGACCTTCGCGACCTCCTTGTCGCCCTTCTCCACGACGAGCTCGAACTCGACCGGCACGTTGTAGCGCGCCGCCGGACCGCTCGCCGTGCGGTTGTGGCCGAACGCCGTGCTGGTCGAGGCCGTCACCGAGCTGCTCTGGGCGGAGCCGACGTTCGCGATCACGCTGAGACCCGCGGTGCCGGAGACGTTCGGGTTCGCGCTCCCCGGCGAGGCGAGGCCCGGTGCCCGCAGGCCGAAGCCCCAGCCGGTGCCGCGGCCCTTGCCGTCACTCTCCTTGCGGGAGCCGCCGTCGTTGTGGGACATGTCGACGCCGTCGTTGACGACCTGGTCGAACTTCGGCTCGCCCGTCTTCGCCCGCAGCGTGACCTGGTAGGAGTCCTTGCCGAACGTGCCGGGCTGGTGGACCAGCAGCGGCACGCCGCCGTCCAGGGCGCTGTCGATCATCGCCTTCACGCTGGACGGCGAGTTGAGGTCGACGATGCGCTGCAGGTTGCTCATCGAGTCCTTGAGCACGGAGTCCGGGATCAGCGCGTCGCTGCCGAACTTCTTGGTGTTCGTGGACAGCTTCGTCGTGAGCTCGTTGACCGCCGCCGAGAGGTCCGGGACCTTCTCCACGTTGGACAGCCCGAGCGCGCCGGGCTCGCCCGGTGCCACCGTCGACGGCGGCGCCATCTTCGGGAAGTCGGGCTTGGGGACGTTCGGCGCCACCCTCGGCAGCACACCCATCTCCCGCGCGACGTCCTCGGACACCCGCACGAAGACGGACTTCGGCAGGCTCACCTTCACGCCCTCGGCGTTCGGCGCGCCGCCGTGCACGAAGTTCTCGGCGCGGCTCTCACCGACGATGGTGAACTCGGCGTCGACCTGGACCAGCACGGTCCGGGCGTCGTCCGGTGTGGTCCGGCCGCGGTCGACGTTGCCGCCGATCTCGTTCGCCGTGGTCTTGTTGTCCGACCACGGCGTCCACTTGCCGGTGACCGCGACACCGCCGGACCCGCTGGGGTTCGACGGCTGGCCGGCGGGCGGCGGGGTGACGTTGGGCCGCACCGGGACGTTGATGCCGGCGACGAGGTCGACCGACCTGCTGGTCGTGGACGACCCACCGGCCTTGTAGCCACCGCTGAACGCGTTGTCGGTGCCGGTGGCGTCCGAGATGGACACCAGCTTCGCCTGACCGAGCTTGACCGACATGCCGAGCGCGCCGGAGCGGTCGGCGACGCGGCGGTCGTACTTGAGGCCCTGCTCCTGCACGCCGGTCTCGATGAGCCGCTGCAGGTTCGCCTTGATGTTCTCCGGGGCGAACATCTTGTCGATCTGCGCCCGTGACTCCGTGCCCGGCGTGGTGAGCGCCGAGTCGCCCTTGGCCGCGCGGTTGAGCGCGTCGATCGCCTGGTCCCGCAGCTCCGTCGTGTTGGCGACGGCCTCCACGTGGAGGAACTCCGGCGACTTCGGACGGGCCTGTGCCGGGTTCAGCAGGTCCTTGACGGTCGGGGAGTTCTCGATCGGCGTGGCCGACGGGTCACCCGGCTTGAAACCGTCACCGGGGTCGTCCTTGAGCGTCGAGGAGTCCGACACCCACAGGTTGACCTTGCCGTCGATCTTGTCCAGGCCGGCGCCGGTCTTGGCGACGGTCTTCACGTCCGGTGCGTGCCGGCCGGGCGCACCGGGCACGATGGTGCGGACCCACTTCCGGGGCCGCGTGAACGTGGTGATCTCCACCTCGAACTCCACGTCGCCCTGGAACACCTGGGCGTCCGGACTGCCGGGGTTGGACGAGGTGGTGCTCACGGCCGGTCCGGCCGAGGTCTTGTCCGTCCACGAGTGGCTGTAGGACGCACCGGCCTGCGGCATCGGGGTCAGCGAGGCGACGCCGGTCTTCACCGGGATGTTGGCCCTGCCGGTGATGCCACCGGTCCAGCCCTTGGTGGTGCTGGTGTTGGCGTCGAGCTTCGGGCCGCTCGTGGTGGAGTCGCTGACCGGGCGCCCCTCGGCCTTGCCGAGGTGCTTCGGGTCGGTCAGCTTCGCCTTGACCGTGACGTTGACGTAGGTGTTCGTCGTCTTGCCGGAGTTCTTCAGCTGCACCTGCACGCCCGGACCGAGCAGGCTGTCCATGTTCGCCTTCAGCGCGGCCGGGGACAGGTTCGCGTCCAGCTTGCGCTGGTTCGCGAGCTGCACGGCCACGTCACCGAAGCCCTGGCCCTTGCTGGAGCGGGGGTTCGCGTCCGGGTTGGTCCACTTCGGCAGGAACTTCTCGAACCCGGGCAGCTCGCGCAGCTTCGTCTCGACCTGGTTCTGCACCTGCGTCGCGGGCACGAACTCGCCCACCTTGGCGTTGCCCGCGGCGAGCGTGTCGGCGACGTAGGGCGGCAGGAACCTGGTGTTCGCGGTCGCCGGGTCGGTCGTGGAGTTGCGGGTGCCGGCCGGGGTCGGCAGGCCCACCGCACCGGCCTCGCCCAGACCCATGCGCATGTGGGTCGTGATCTCCATGGTCACGGGCTTGCCCGCGGGTCCCTGGACCTCGACCTCGGCGGTGACCTCGTACATGCCGATCTCGGCCTTGACCCCGATGCCGGACTTGCGGCTGGAGCTCGTCCCGGCGTTGACGCCCTCCGCGGTGCGCGCGGAGTACCCGCCGGTCGCGCCGACGGTGCCGCCGACCTTGCCGGGGACACCGATGTTGCCCCCGAAGCCCGCGGTGACGTCGAACCCGGTCTTGGTGGACGCGGACACACTGCTGCCCCAGGAGAAGGTGTCCTTGAGGTCCAGCGCCGCGTCGGCGTGCGTGCCGACGAGCTTCGCGTCCTTCAGCGTCGCCTTCATCTGCACCGCGGCACCCTTGCCGGCGTGCGGGCTGATCAGGTCCGGCGAGGTGACGAAGCCGCCGAGCATCGCGGGCAGGTTGTTGCGGATCGAGGTCGGGCTCAGGAAGTTCTGCAGCGCCTCACGCCCCGGCGAACCGATCTTGGTGATCGACGGGTGCAGGTTCTCCGCGACGTCGTTGAACAGCTTCCCGGAGTCCTTGACCACCACGGCTTCCGGCACGGCGTTCTCGGCCTTGAGACCCCACGCCGCGTCGGCCGGCGTGACCGCCGCGGAGGACTTGCCGGAGTCGACGATCGTGCTGAGGTCCGTCGGGACCTGCAGCGTCACGTCGGGACCGGTGCTCAGCGTCGAGAACAGCGAGGGGTTGCCCGACGCGTCGTACAGCGTGATCTCGTACGAGACCGGCACGGTGATCTTCTTGGACCCGGAGTCCGATCCCTTGATCGCACGCTGCTCGGTGATGGAGGTGCTGGTGGCCTGCGACACCGCGGGCGTCGCGAGCGCGGCCTTGCCGCCCAGCGAGCCGTACGGGCCCATCGCCACGCCGGCCGTCACCGCACCGCCGACGTCGTTGGACGTCGAGATGCTGTTCGTCGTCGTGGACGCGGCGGCGGCCTGGTAGTTCTTGTCGACCTTCGTGTTCGCGGCGTCGGTGGTGCTGCTCCCGTCCGCGTGCATCTCCGCGCGGACGTTCGCCTCGAACCAGGCGTTGCCGATCTTCACCTGGAAGTTGCGCCCGTCACCGAGGAACGTCTCGAAGTCGGTCTCGATCGCGTTCTTAATGCGGGCGGCGTCGTCGGGCCGCAGCCCGTTGATCCCCCGCACCACCGCGTCCGCGCCGCGCACGTCGGTCGGCACGATCGAGCCGAGCGCCTTGTTGTCCTGGAAGAAGCTCGGCAGGTTCGTGTCCGGGAGCTGGCCGACCGGCTGCGGCGCCATCGTCGTCATCGGGATGACGGGGTTGGGCGTCGGCCTGGGCGGCGCGGGACGGGTCTCCGGTTCCGGCGCGGGACGGGTGTCCGCGTCCTCGTTCTGACGCGTCTCCTGGAGCTCGTTGGTGAAGTCGAGGAAAGCCTCGAGGTGGGCGGTGTTGTGCCCACCCGCCTGCGCGTCCCGGATCTGCTGGTCGACGTGACCGCGCACGGCCGCGAGGTCGGCGTCGCCGAACTGCCGCCAGGCGGGCGCGTTCACGTCGGCCGGCAGCTGCAGCGCGTGCGTGGTGAGAGCCGCGTCGCGGTTGTTCGTGAGCTGGTCGACCCGCTGCTGGTAGTACTCGACCTGGCGGTCCGCGGCAGCCCGCCGGTTCGCCTGCTCGTCGAGCATCGTCTGGGTCTTGAAGCGGTCGGGCACGATGTCCGAGGCGTTCCACCGGTCACGGGCCGTCTTCATCTCGTCGAGGCGCTGCTCGGCGATCCGCGTGCGCTGGTCGTGGATGGCAGGCGGGCCCGCCTGCCGGGAGACCTCGATCATGTGCTCGATCGCCGCCGAGCGTGCGGCGTCACGGCCGTACGTCTGCTGCAGGTCCCGCAGCGCCGCGGTGTCCAGGCCGTACAGCGACGCCTCGAACGACCGCTGCGGCGTGCCCTCGTGGACGGGACCGAAGCCACCGGGGACGACGAGGTCCATGTCCGGGCCCGCGGAGCGGGACGACGGGTCCTGCATGAACGGCCGCGGCTCGGCCGCCGGGGCGGCCTGCTCCTGGCGGACCTCGGCCGGCGGGGTGGTGTCGTGGTCCGGCGCGTCGGTGTCCGACTCGGTGGACGTGCTGTCGTCGGATTGGATCGATGCCGAGTCGTCCACCTCGACCGTCGGCGTGTCGGGCCGGGACGGCACGGGCGTGTCGGGCCGGGACGGTGACGGCGTCTCCATCATCCGGATTTCCCGGATCTGGTCGTAGAGGCGGTCGAGTTCCGGCGTCGGGAGACCGCCGATGCGCGCGTCGCGGATCAGGTCCGTGACGCGGTTCTCGATGATCTCGGCGTCGACCGGCGTCACCGTCTGCCACTCGGGTGCCGTGGTGTCGGCGGGCAGGTTGAGCGCGTAGGTGGTCAGCGCGTCGGTGCGGTCGTACTGCAGCCGCATGAGCTCCTGGTCGAGCTGGCGCGCGTGGTCGATGAGCCGTTGCTGCTCCGCCCAGCGCTGCGCCTGGTCCGTGCGCATCAGCTCGGTCTTGAACACGTCCGGCAGGGCGTCGGTGGTCCGCCTGAGGTCGCGGACGTCCTCGCGGGTCTGGCGGATCTCGCTCTGCAGGTCCTGCAGGTGCTGCTGGAGGCCGCCTTGCTTGCGGGCGATCTCCTGGTAGCGGGCCATCTGCTCGATCTCGAACGAGCGGTCCGGGTGGGTGCTGTGCTGCTCGGCCAGCTCGGCGAGTTCGGCCTGCGACTTGCCGTACAGCGATGCCCGGAACGCCGCGTGCTCGTGCCGCGGGGTCAGCACGCGGTTGTCCGGCTGCGCATCCACGTCCGACTGAGCATCCACGTCCGACTGAGCGTCGGCGTCGGACCGTGCGTCAGCGTCGGATTGTGCGTCGACATCCGACTGCGTGTCGAAGCCGGGAGTGCTGTAGATGCTTGCGGTGTCCCGCTGCGTGCGGTGCTCTTCGAGAGCGCGGGCCAGCTGGCGTGCGTTGAACTCCCGGGTCCTGGCGTCGAGATCGCGCAGGCGCTCTCCACGCGCGTCGATCTCGGCGTTGAGCTGCTCCAGGCGCTGCATCGCCGCCTGCAGCTTCGCGTACTTCTCCGCGGACTTCTCGAAGCGGTTGCTGTAGTCGGGATCGCTCACGAACGACAGGTTGCGCTCTGCCTGCTGCACCAGGGCTTCGGCCTGGGCGATCTTCTGGTCGAAGTCGACGGAGGTGTCGACCTCCTGGCCGAGCATCTGGTTCAGGAAGCCCTGGAAACCCGTGTTCGACGCTTTGCCGGCGCGGTAGTTCTGCAACGCCTCCCTGGCGTCGTCCACCTGGGAGGTCAGTCCGTCCAGACCACGCGTCGAAGCGTGGTTGAGCACGGTGCGGATGTCGGCCTCGTTGCGCACCCGCTGCTGCAGCTGCTTCAGGTCCGAGGCGTCGAACCCGGCGTTCTCGGCCGCCGTGATCTGCGCGGTCAGCTGGTCGTCGAGGCGGGGCAGCACGTCCGCCGGGAGGTGCTCGAGCTTGTCCGCGTTCGGTCCCGCGACGAACTTGTCGATGAGGTGGGTGGTGCCGAGCCCCGGGCCCTGGGCGACCAGGGTCTCGATCTGGCTGTTGGTGCTGTCGAGGAGGTCGGTGAGGGTTTTGACCTGCGCGTCGACCTGGGCCCGCTTCGCGTCGTGCTCCGGGTTCCTCCACAAGCTGGACCTGCGGCGGGGTGCCTGGGACCTGACCTCGGCGATGCGGTTCTCGAGGGTCGAGGCGCGTTCCCGCAGGGCGTTGACGAACGCCTGCGGGCCGCCGGGGTGCGCGGCCGCGCGCTTGACGAGCTGGACCTTCTGCGCGGCCTGGTAGAGGCCCTCGTCCTGACGGCCCTTGTAGAGGTCGGCGATGGTCTGGTTGACCTCCGCCGAGGACTTGCCCGCGAGCCAGGCCTCCATGCCGGCGCGGACCTCTTGGACCGACGGGGCGCCGAGTGCGCCGAAGGTGCCGTTCTGCGAGCTGATCTGCACCTGCGTCGCGCCGTCCGGGCCGTGCACGGTCTGCACGCCGTTGTTGTCGACGACGAGCTGCACGTCCAACGCCTGCCCGATCGAATCGGGCAGGTGCGAGCCGACGTGGGAGTCGGCCCACGACGGCGTTTCCAGCGCCTTCGCCACCAGGTCGGCGGGCGACGGCAACGCGCCGTTCGCGTTCAGCTGCTGGGTCAGGTGGTTGATGACCTCGACGTTGCCGGGGTTCGTGCCGGCGATCTTGGGGCCGGCGTTCACGACGTCCCAGCGCCTCGACGACCCGTTCGCCAGGTCGTCGGCGAGGTTCGCCCGCCACTGCTGGGTCTTGGCGTCGGGGGTGAGCCCTGGCGTGTTCGGTTCCAGGTCGGGGTGGAACTTCGCCAGGGTGTCCGGGCTGACCTGGTTCGCCACCCAGTTCGCCAGGGCGGGCGGGGTCAGGCCGGGGTGGTTGTGGTTCTGCGGGTTCTGCCGGACGTCGTTCAGCACGGTGTCCACAGTGGATCGCACGTCGGCGGAACCGACCAGCGGCGAGGCGTTCGGGACCGGCGCGTTCTGGAACGCCGCACTGCGCAGCACCGACTCGACCAGACCCACCCGGTCCAGGTTCGGCAGATGAGTCTGGTTCGGACGGACGTCGACGTCGATGTTGCTGTTCGAGTCGGAATCCGAGTCGAAGAACCTGCCGGGCATGGTCGCCGGCCTGGTCGGGAGGTCGGCGTCGGGGTTCGGGTCGGAGTCGATGCCGTCGGTGCCGGGCGTGGACACCGGGGCGTCGTTCGACGGTGGCTGGGGCGTCCAGCCCGCGGGTGGCGGCACGGTGGCGGGCCCGGGCGGGTCGATGGTCGTGTCGGGGACCATGACCTGGCTGTTGGCAGTGCGTTCGATCAGCCAGAGATGGCGGGGCCGGATGCCGGGGTCGGGCAGGTGGGCGGCGGAGCCCATCAGACCGCCGTCGTTCTGGTGGACGCCGGAGTTCGTGTCGTGTTGTTGCAGGACTCGGGTCGTGTCCTTGTATTCGTCGGGGACGCCGAGGTAGTGCAGGGTTTCGTGGGCGAGGACTTCGGGGCTGGTGTCGGGGTTCCAGTGGTCCTGGTCGACGTTGGGGTTCTTCGGGTCGACCTTGACCGTGGTGTGGGCGTCGGCCTTGTTGTCGGTGAACTCCAGGTTGACGTGGAACTGGTCGCCGCTGGGCAGCCGGAAGCCCTGGTTGAGCAAGTTGTTGACGCCGTTGCTGGCGTTGTCCCTGATCTGCGCGAGCTGGTCGGCGGTGACCTTGCCGTTAGGTTCGAGGTGGACCTTGACGGTGTATTCCTGCACGAACTTGCCGGGACTGGTCTCGATGCGGCGCAGGTCGTAGTTGATGAGGCCCTTGTAGGCCTCGATCTTCGACGGCGTGCTGTCGGTGCGCACGTCACGCACGTCGAGGTCGACGGTGCGGACGTCGGTGTCGTTGCGTCGGTCGGCCCAGGTGCTGCGGTCGGCCGGGTTGTCCGGGTTCGACCACTCCGCGGTCCTGGCGGGGTCGTGACGCCACGACTCGTCGCTCAGGACGTCCTTGCCCCGGTGCGACTCCGGCGTCGGCGGCGTCATCGCCGGCGGCGCACCGACCTTCGGCACGTCCTTGCGAGTGCCGTCCGGCTTCGTGTTCGAGCTGGGAGCAGGCGGTGCCGGGGGAGCGGGAGGCGGCGGCACCGACGCCGGGGGAGCGGGCGAGGTCGCCGGCGCGTCCCTGGTGGTGGGCGTCGGGCGGTTGTCGCCGTCGGTGTTCCGGGGCGAGTTCTGGTTGGGGGCGTTGGTGTCCGAGGCCGTGTCGGTGTCGGACTTCCCGTCGGTGTTCGCGTCGGGGGTGCCGGTCGACGACGACGGGGGCGCGCCGCGAGTGCCACCCTTCGCGTCGTTGTCGCGAGAACCGCTGTCCCTGGCGTTGTCCGCGGTGTCCGGCGTCGGCTTGGGCCTGCCCTCCCCGACGGCGTCCCTCAGCACCTCGTAGGCGGAAGTGGCATTGGACACGACGGAGCTGTTCCTGTGCGGGCGGTCCTGCTGGAACGTGTCGGGGTTCTGCTCGAGGATCTTGTAAGACCCGTGCTCGGAGAACTCGTCGAACGCTTCCTTGCGGAACGCGTCGCCGAGCGGGTGCCGGAACGGGATCTCGTGGGTCTCGATGTTGTTCCTGAAGTCCTGGCGGGAGTTCCGGCGGCCGCTGCCGTCCAGGAAACTCTCGTAAAGGCCTTGGAACCTCGACCCCGGCAGCGCCGCGGCGTTGATCGTCTTGTTGATGTCGTTGCGGTTCGTCGCCTCGTGGATGGCGAACGCCTGCACGCGGGGAGGCGGAGCGTCGGGCGTGGCGTTGTGGTTCAGGTGCTGCTGCAACTGGTACTGCGCGGACACGAGCGACAGCCCGCCCTGCGTGTAGTCGATCAGCAGCACGTTCTTGCCGGGCGGCAGGTCACCCAGGAACTCGTCGAAGTGCTGGTCCAGCATGTCCTGCTGCTGGTCGGTCAGCGGCTCGGTCTTGGGCTTGCCGTCGGGGCCGTGGTAGGCGGGGATGAGGATCGAGTTCGGGTCCGAGGGCAACGGCCGGAAGTTCGACAGCGGGATGGACACCGCGTCGTGGCCCTGGTTCTGCAACGCGGCGACCACGGCGGCGGGACTGCGGCCCAGCCCGACGTAGGAGAACTGGTCCGGCGGGTACTTGCCCGTGATGTCCGTGGCGAGGTCGTTCACCGCGTCGAGCACGTGCTGCTGCTCTTGGATGTCCTGCTCCGCAGCGATGCCCATCATTTCGCTGTGGAAGTCGGCGGCGTTGTCGATGCCGTAGATCTCGGGCTTGCGGTTGCCGCCGCCCAGGTTCGCGTCGTAGAGCAGGGGGTGGATCGCGGATTCGACGGTGGTCCCCTTCGGAACCCTGATCCCGTTGTCCGCCAGCCACTTCCTGACCATGTACGGCGTCAGGCCGACCGTGGTGTTCTCGTCGACCCTGATGCCGACGAACTCCGACGGCTTGTTCGGCCCGAACGCGAGCCCGCCGTTCTCGTCCTGCTGCCAGCCGGAGTCGTTCGCCGGGTTTTCGGCGCGGTAGCTGTCCACCCGCTGCTCGGTCGTCTGGAAGTCGACGGCGTCCTCGTACGCCGACTCGCTGTCGCTGTCGCTGTCGGTGTTGTTGCCGGACCGCGGGCCCTGGTTGTTCGCCGGGTTCCGCGAGGGCGGGACGGCCGGCGGCACCGCGACCAGGTTCGGGTCGGCGGTGGTGTTCGGCGCCGGGGCGGGGGTGGCCGAGGGCGAACCGGGAGGCGGCGGCGCCG
>NZ_JAJCXE010000056.1:802388-802937 GCF_021056325.1 Lentzea sp. CC55
GTCTTGCCGGTGGGTTCGAGGTGGACCTTGACGGTGTATTCCTGCACGAACTTGCCGGGACTGGTCTCGATGCGGCGCAGGTCGTAGTTGATGAGGCCCTTGTAGGCCTCGATCTTCGACGGCGTGCTGTCGGTGCGCACGTCGCGCACGTCGAGGTCGACGGTGCGGACGTCGGTGTCGTTGCGTCGGTCGGCCCAGGTGCTGCGGTCGGCTGGGTTGTCCGGGTTGGACCAGTCCGCGGTCCTGGCGGGGTCGTGACGCCACGACTCGTCGCTCAGGACGTCCTTGCCCCGGTGTGATTCCGGGGTCGGCGGCGTCATCGCCGGCGGCGCGCCACCGCCGCGGACCTTCTTCGGCGCCTTGGTGGTTTCCGGAGCAGGACTGGGCGAGCTCGTCTCCGCGCCGCTACGGCTGCCCTCCGCCACGGACGACTCCGCGGGCAGCGGGGGCAGCGGCTTCTGGCTCACGCCCGCTGCGGTGCTGGTGGTGTCGCGGGGCGGCGTGTCGGTGGCTGCGTCGGCGGGTGGGGTGTTCGTAGTCGCGTCGCCG
>NZ_JAJCXE010000006.1:0-107108 GCF_021056325.1 Lentzea sp. CC55
TGGAGTTGTCCCTGAGGTCCGGACATCTTGATCCCTGACAGCTGGGTTGTCGGGGGAGAGGATGTCGTTGTGCCTGGTGTGTCGAGTTATCCGGAGTCGTTCCGCAGGGACGCTGTGGAGTTGGTGTTGTCGTCTCCTGATCGGTCGTTGCGGCAGATCGCGCAGGAGTTGGGTGTCTCGCACGAGACATTGCGGGGCTGGGTGCGGACGGCCCGTAAGCAGGCCGATCCGCAGCAGGTCGCGGCAGCGGAGCAGGCCGGTGAGACGCGGATGCTGCGCAAGCGGCTGGCGGAGCTGGAGAAGGAGAACGAGATTCTCCGCAAAGCGGCCGCCTATTTTGCTCGCGAGATGGATCGATGATCCACCGCTACCGGTTCATCTCCGAGCACCGCGCCGAGTTCGGCGTGCAGCGGTTGTGCCAGGTCCTGAAGCTGCGGCGACAGGGCTTCTACGAGTGGGAGGCCGCCGGACCGGCTCGCCTCGAGCGGGCTGGGCGGGACCGGGACCTGGCTGCGGTGATCACCGAGATCCATCGGGCCCACCACCGTGGTTACGGCCGGCCGCGTATCACCGCGGAACTGCGGCGACGTGGTCTGGTGGTGAATCACAAGCGGGTCGGCCGGCTCATGCGCGAGCACGCGGTGGCGGGGATCAACCGGCGGCGGCGCCGGCTGCTGACCACCGTCCCGGCAGACCCCGTGACGGTGACACCGGTGCCGGACTTGATCGGCCGCGACTTCACCGCCGCCGCGCCCGGGAAACGACTGGTCGGAGACATCACCTATCTGCCCACCGCCGAAGGCACGCTCTATCTCGCGACCGTGATCGACCTGCACAGCCGCGAGGTCATCGGCCACGCCATGTCCGCGCAGATGCGCGCAGACCTGGTCAGCGACGCCGTCGATCTCGCCGCCGCACGCGGCCTGATCAGCGGTGACGCCGTGTTCCACTCCGACCGCGGCACCCAGTACACCTCCCGCGACTTCCGCGACACCCTCACCCGCCACCGGATCCGCTCCTCGGTCGGACGCAAAGGCTCCTGCTACGACAACGCCGTCGCCGAAGCCTTCTTCGCCACCCTCAAAACCGAGATCGGCACCACCACCTGGACCACCCGCCACCAGGCACGATCCGACATCTTCCGCTACATCCACTACTACAACCACGACCGTCTACATTCGACAATCGGCTACCGAACCCCAACCGAAACACGCATCACCTACGCTGCGTGAACACCCCGTGTCCGGGAACCGGGGACAACTCCAGCGTGGCGGTTTGACACCCCTCCTCGGGCGCGGCCAGAGCTGGGGCACGACTCGTGACGAAGCCACCCCACCCGAGGTGTCTTGGAAAGACGGCTCGCCTTCGGCATCGCGGGGTGGTCTGGGTGCGGCTGGACGCTGGGTCTGACGGCTCGCCTTCGGCGTCGCGTGCGGATTTGGGTGCGGCTGGGCGTCTGGCGTGACTGCTCGCCTTCGGCCTCGGGGTGATCTGTGTTCGGGGCGCGCTGGGGCTGATGGCTCGCCTTCGGCATCGCGGTGATCTGTGTGCGGAGCCGCGCTGGGGTTGACGGCTCGCCTTCGGCCTCGCGGGTGGTCTGCGTGCGGCGCGCTGGGTCTGACGGCTCGCCTTCGGCGTCGCCGGGAGTGTCGGACCTGCTCGGTACGTTGGGTCGCGGGGGATCCCGAAACCGAGGGGACCCCTGCGCGAGCGTGCCGTCGTGGTCGAGCGGGTGCCTGGGCACCCGGTCGGGTGTGAGAGGCGTCTCAGCCCTCGTCGATCACGTCCGGGTCGAGGCCCAGGTAGTTCGCCACCTGTTCCACGAGGACTTCGTGCACCAGGTCCGCCAGGTCCGCGCCGTCCTTCGCGCGCGCCTCCAGCGGGCGGCGGTAGAGAACGATCCGGGCACGGTTGTCGGAGACCGCAGGGAGCAGGCGGGCCAGGGGGACGCTGCCGTCCTCCACCACGCCGTCCTCGCCCTCGACCTGCACTTCCGGCACGTCGTCGACTGCCACGTCCAGCTGCGTCAGCTCGGTTCGCCAGCGGGCCTCGATGGGTTCGAGGGCCTCGATGACCAGGGCGTCGAAGCGTTCCGCCCGCGAGCGCGCCGCGGGGAGGGTGGCCGGGTAGAGCGGACCGCGCAGGCCTCTGCCGTGCCGGTCGCGGTTGCGCCGACGTGGCGAATCCTGTCGCCGTGAACCCCTTGCCATCACCACAACCCAGCAGCCTAGTTGCTCCCCCTGACGACCAAACACAGCGTGCCTCACACACAGCCTCGCGTGGACGCGCTATCGTCCCCGATCGTGCGGAGCGTGAGACGGTGCTCGCGAACCGGGTGTGCTAACCCGGCTGTCGCCACGCTCACCTACGCCTATGCGGACTCCACCGCAGTCGTCGGACCGCTCGCCACGTACTCCGAACCGCACAGCTACGACCTGTGCGAGGAGCACGCCTTGCGGCTCACGGCGCCGCGTGGCTGGGAGGTCGTGAGGCACCAGGGTGAGTTCGCGGCGCCCGAGCCGAGTGTGGACGACCTGACGGCCCTGGCCGAGGCGGTGCGGGAAGCTGGGCGGGCTGATGTCAGCCCGAAGCTCCCCGACGTGCCCGCGGGGTCTCATCGGCGTGGGCACCTGCGGGTGCTGCCCGATCCGCACGAGGACTGAGCGACCACACGCACCACTAATCTTCTCGCCGGTAGGCTGCCCAACCAGTGGCCGTCAAGAGCGAGTTTCCTGGGAGTGTGCTGCGTGCGTGACCTGTCCGGCATCGTCAAGGCGTACGACATCCGCGGGGTGGTCGGCGAACAGCTGGACGCCGGCGTGGTTCGCGACTTCGGCGCGGCGTTCGCGCGCCTGGTCGGTGGACCCGCGATCGTGATCGGTCACGACATGCGCGACTCGTCGCCCGAGCTGTCGCGTGCCTTCGCAGAAGGGGCGCAGGCGCAGGGCGTCGACGTCATCAGCATCGGTCTGGCCAGCACCGACATGCTCTACTTCGCGTCCGGCAAGCTCGACCTGCCGGGTGCCATGTTCACCGCGAGCCACAACCCGGCGCAGTACAACGGCATCAAGCTGTGCCGCGCGGGCGCCTCGCCGGTCGGCCAGGACTCCGGTCTCGCGCAGATCCGCGAGGACGCCGAGAACCAGGTGCCGGACGCCGAGGGCGTCGAGCCGGGCAGGTTCGAGGAGCGGAACATGCTCGCGGACTACGCCGAGTACCTGAACCAGCTGGTCGACCTCAAGGGCATCCGCCCGCTCAAGATCGTGGTCGACGCGGGCAACGGCATGGGCGGCTACACGGTGCCCAAGGTCTTCGAGGGCCTGCCCGTCGAGGTCGTCCCGATGTACTTCGAGCTCGACGGCAGCTTCCCGAACCACGAGGCGAACCCGCTCGACCCGAAGAACATCGTCGACCTCCAGGCCCGCACCAAGGCCGAGGGCGCGGACGCCGGCGTGGCGTTCGACGGTGACGCGGACCGCTGCTTCGTCGTCGACGAGAACGGCGACCCGGTGAGCCCGTCGGCCATCACGGCGCTGGTCGCGGTGCGCGAGCTCGCCAAGGACCCCGGCGGCACGGTCATCCACAACCTGATCACGTCGCACGCGGTGCCGGAGATCGTGCGCGAGCACGGCGGCAAGCCCGTGCGCACGCGCGTCGGCCACTCGTTCATCAAGGAGGAGATGGCCAAGACCGGCGCCATCTTCGGTGGCGAGCACTCGGCGCACTACTACTTCCGCGACTTCTGGCGTGCCGACACCGGCATGCTGGCCGCGCTGCACGTGCTGGCCGCGCTGGGGGAGCAGGACGGCCCGCTGTCCGCGCTGACCTCGGACTACAACCGCTACGCGGCCTCCGGTGAGATCAACTCCACGGTGCAGGACCAGGCCGGGCGCATCGCCGCCATCAAGGACGCGTACGGCTCCAAGGACGGCGTCACGGTCGACGAGCTGGACGGTCTCACCGTGCAGCTCGCGGACGGGTCGTGGTTCAACCTGCGCGCCTCGAACACCGAGCCGCTGCTGCGCCTGAACGTCGAAGCCGCCACCCCCGAGGCCGTCGCCGCGCTCAGCGACGAGGTCCTCGCGATCGTGCGGGCCTGAGGAGAGAACAGAAGTGGCCGTCAAGCTCGAAGAGCAATTGCTGGAGATCCTCGCCTGCCCGTGCCCGGAGCACGCGCCGCTGCAGGTCGGCACGCCCGCCGACCCGGAGGCCGATTTCCTCACGTGCACCGCGTGCGGTCGTTCGTTCCCCGTGCGCGACGGCATTCCGGTGCTGCTGCTGGACGAGGCGGTCGAGCCGCCGTCGGCTGGGTGAACCAGTGCTCGACGACACGCTGCTCGACGACGCGCGCCGCCTCGCCGACGCCGACACGGGTGGCTGGCTGCGCGCCGCCGCACGGGCGGGGGCGCAGGTCCGCGCCACCGCCGAGGCCGCGGCCGAGGCGGGCGTGGAGCGGATCTTCGACGAACGGCCGCGCGCGGTCGTGCTGGTCACCCGGCCCGGTCACGCGGTCGCGGTCTCGGGCGTCGTCATGGCGTTGCTCGGTTCCGGCTGCCCGGTGCCGGTCGTGGTGTCCGACGAGGTGCCGCCGTGGGTCGGTGCCCTCGACGTCGTGCTCGCCCACACCGAGGACCCCGGTGACCGGGTGCTCGCCGAGTCGATCGACCGGGCCGTCCGCCGGGGCGCCAGGACGCTGCTGACGGCGCCGGACTCCGGTCCGATCGCCGCGGCCGCCGCCGGCCGGGCCGTGCTGCTGCCGTCGCGCATCGACGTGCCGCCCGGCTTCAGCTTCCACCGCGCGCTCGCCGCGTGGCTCATCGTGCTGAACGCGCTCGGCCTGCTCAAGGTCGACGTCGACCTCATCGCCGACGAACTCGACCGCGAGGCCGAGCGCGACCACCCGATGCACGAGTCGTTCGTGAACCCGGCGAAGTCGCTGGCGCTGCGCGTCGCCGACCGCACGCCGCTGCTGTGGGGCCTCGACGAGGTCGCCACGTCGGTGGGCGTGCACGGCGCGGGCGTGCTGGCGGCGTTCGCCGGGGTCGCGTGCGACGTCGCCGGGTACCCGCAGGCGCTGACCCGCCCGGTGCTGCACCGCCGCGCGGTGCAGGGAACCTCTGGTGCGGACCTCTTCGCGGACCCGGACGACGAGCCGGGCAGCGGACTCGTGCGCGTGCTGCTGCTGGCCGTGCGCCAGGGCCCGGAGGCCGAGGCCCTGCGGCGTGCCGCCGAGGACGCCCTGCCGGGAGCGGACGTGCTGGAGCCGGCCGTCGAGGTGGCGGGAGGCGACGCGGTCAGCGCCGCGCTCCTCGCGCTCCGCTTCGAACTGGCCGCGCTGTACCTCGGGCTCGCCGCCGGAACGCTCGGCGGCAACCCGTACTGGTTGGGGAGCTGACTCAGAAGTGGACCTGCTGCACAACGCGGTCAGGCCGTACGCGTGGGGTTCGCGCACGGCCATCGCAGAGCTGCTCGGGAAGGAGGTGCCCGCACCCCATCCCGAGGCAGAGCTGTGGATGGGCGCCCACCCCGGCGACCCGTCCCGCGTGCTCGGCCCGGACGGCGTCCAGCGCTCGCTGCTGGACCTGCTGACCGCGGACCCCGAGGGCCAGCTCGGGCCTCGCCTCGCGCAGCGCTGGGGCAGCAGGCTCCCGTTCCTGCTCAAGGTGCTCGCCGCCGAGGAGGCGCTGAGCCTGCAGGCGCACCCGTCCCCGGCGCAGGCCGCCGACGGCTTCGCGCTCGAGGAGGCGCGCGGCGTGCCGCTCGACTCCCCGGTGCGCAACTACAAGGACCCGGCGGCCAAGCCGGAGCTGGTCTGCGCGCTGACCGAGTTCCACGCCCTCGCGGGCTTCCGCGAGCCGGCCCGGACCGTCGCGCTGCTGCGCTCGCTCGACGCCCCCGCGCTCGCGCCGTACACCGAGATGCTGGTCGCGCAGCCGGACTCGTCGGGCCTGCGGGCGTTGTTCACGATGCTGATCACGCTGCCGCAGACGTCGCTGTCGGTGCTGCTCCCGCAGGTCCTCGACGCGTGCGTGCTGCACGTCAAGGAGCACGGCGAGTTCGACCTGGAGTGCCGCACGATCCTGGAGCTGGGCGAGTCCTACCCCGGCGACGCGGGCGTGCTCGCGGCGTTGCTGCTCAACCGGATCGTCCTGCAGCCGGGCGAGGCCATCCACCTGCCCGCCGGCAACCTGCACGCGTACCTGCGCGGCACGGGCATCGAGATCCTGGCGAACTCGGACAACGTCCTGCGCTGCGGCCTCACGCCGAAGCACGTCGACGTGCCCGAGCTGCTGCGCGTGCTCGACTTCACGTGCGGCGACATGGAGGTGCTGACGGGCGAGGAGGTCCAGCCGGGCGTCCGGGTCTACCGCACGCCCGCGCCGGAGTTCGAACTGTCCCGGTTGGACGCGGCCGCCGAGACGCGCGTCGACCACGAAGGTCCGCAGATCATGATTTGCACGAGGGGCGCCGTGGTACTCACGAACTCGCGCGGTGAAGAACTGCGGCTGGCGCGAGGTGAGTCCGTGTGGCTGCCCGCGTCGGACCCGGCGGTGCTGGTCCGACCGGATGGTGTCGAATCCGCTGAACTTTTCCGCGCGACCGCGGGAACGGACTAAGGTTCACCACCGGACAAACGGGACTGGCTTTCAGCAAGGAGACAGGCGTGTCAGCAGGGGGCGGGACCAAGGCCATCGTCGCGGCGTTGGTGGCGAATGCCGGTATCGCGACGGCCAAGTTCGTCGGATTCTTGATCACCGGTTCGTCGTCGATGCTCGCCGAGTCGGTGCACTCGGTCGCCGACACGTCGAACCAGGGCCTGCTGCTGCTCGGCCAGAAGACGGCTCAGCGCAGGGCGACCAGGCTCCACCCGTTCGGCTACGGCCGCGACCGCTACTTCTGGTCGTTCGTGGTGGCGTTGCTGCTCTTCAGCCTCGGCTCGGTCTTCGCGCTGTACGAGGGCATCCACAAGCTGCAGCACCCCGAGGGCCTCACCAGCCCGCTGGTCGCGGTCGGCATCCTCGTCGTCGCGATCGGCCTCGAGACCTACAGCTTCATCACCGCGATCAACGAGTCGAAGAAGATCAAGGGCGACGCCTCGTGGTGGGGCTTCATCCGCAACTCCCGCACGCCGGAGCTGCCGGTCGTGCTGCTGGAGGACCTCGGCGCGCTCGTCGGCCTGGTGCTCGCGCTCTGCGGCGTCGGACTCACGATGATCACCGGCAACCCGGTGTTCGACGCCCTCGGCACCGTCTGCATCGGTGTGCTGCTCGGCGTCATCGCGATCATCCTGATCATCGAGATGAAGTCGCTGCTGATCGGTGAGGGCGCGGCGGACAAAGACCTCGACGTGATCTGCGACGAGCTCGCCGCCGGCAAGGTGCAGCGCGTCATCCACATCAAGACCCAGTACATCGGGCCGGAGGAGCTGCTGGTCGCGGCGAAGATCGCGCTGGAGCCGCAGCTGTCGCTCGACGAGGTGGCGCAGGCGATCAACGACGCCGAGCAGCGGGTGCGCAACAAGGTGCCGCACGCCCGGCTGATCTACCTGGAGCCGGACCTCGACCGCTCGACGGTCACCAGCTCCTGACGCTGTCCGCACACGGGGACCTTTCGTTCGCACCACGCGAGCGGGAGGTCCCCGTGTGCGTTCGGAGGGGAGCTTGGGCATCTCAGCTGGTGGATACCTCTAGGGTGGGCCGATCGGGGATCCATCGAGGAGGTATGCACCGTGCCGGGG
Organism: Lentzea sp. CC55; assembly: GCF_021056325.1. Lineage (NCBI taxonomy): Bacteria > Bacillati > Actinomycetota > Actinomycetes > Pseudonocardiales > Pseudonocardiaceae > Lentzea > Lentzea sp. CC55. The sequence continues at coordinate 7,739 of NZ_JAJCXE010000006.1, forward strand.
AACGGGTTGTGGCGCACGAAGTCGATCGAGCAGTCGATCGCGGACACGGACGAGCCGGGCACCAAGCTCCGCAAGGACCTGACGGCGTGGGACCTCACGGTCTTCGGCGTCGCGGTCGTGATCGGCGCCGGCATCTTCACGCTGACGGCGAGCACGGCGGGCAACATCGCGGGGCCGTCGGTCTCGCTGTCGTTCGTGCTGGCGGCGATAGCGTGTGCGCTGGCCGCGCTGTGCTACGCCGAGTTCGCCTCGACGGTGCCCGTCGCGGGTAGCGCGTACACGTTCTCCTACGCCACGTTCGGCGAGTTCGCCGCGTGGATCATCGGGTGGGACCTGGTGCTGGAGTTCGCGGTCGGGTCGGCCGCGGTCGCGAAGGGCTGGTCGGCCTACCTGCAGACGACGTTGGGGCTCATGGGGCTCGACGTGAAGACCGAGGTCGGCGACGGCATCAAGTTCGACTGGGGCGCCGTGCTCCTGGTCGCGGTGCTCACGGCGTTGCTCGTCGTGGGCACGAAGCTGAGCTCCCGGGTCAGCGCGGTCATCACGGCCATCAAGGTCGCGGTGGTGCTGCTCGTGATCGTGCTCGGCATCAGCTACATCAAGGCGGAGAACTACTCGCCGTTCATCCCGCCGGCCGCGGAGAGCGGTCCCGCCGCGCACACCGGCATCGAGCAGTCGCTGTTCTCGCTGATCACCGGTTACTCGGGCAGCACCTACGGCGTGCTCGGCATGCTGGCGGCGGCGTCGATCGTGTTCTTCGCGTTCATCGGCTTCGACGTCGTGGCCACCACGGCGGAGGAGACCAAGAACCCGCAGAAGGCGGTGCCGAGGGGCATCCTCGGTTCGCTCGCGATCGTCACGGTGCTGTACGTGGCCGTCACGCTGGTGATCACCGGCATGGTCCCGTACACGAAGCTCGCGACGCAGCCGGACGGCACGCGCGCGACGCTCGCCAGCGCGTTCGCGGACAACGGGGTCGACTGGGCGGCGACGGTGATCTCGGTCGGCGCGCTCGCCGGTCTCACCACGGTCGTCATGGTGCTGATGCTCGGCCAGAGCCGCGTGCTGTTCGCGATGTCCCGGGACGGCCTGCTGCCGCGCGGTCTCGCGAAGACCGGCAGCCACGGCACCCCGACGCGCATCACGATCATCATCGGTGTGCTGGTCGCGGTCGCCGCCGGTTTCTTCCCGGCGGGCAAACTCGAGGAGATGGTGAACGTCGGCACGCTGTTCGCGTTCATCCTCGTGTCCGCGGGTGTGCTGGTGCTGCGCAAGACCCGGCCCGACCTGTCGCGCGGCTTCCGCGTGCCGCTCGTGCCGCTGGTGCCGGTCCTCGCGATCCTCGCCTGCGTGTGGCTGATGCTGAACCTGACCGCGCTCACGTGGGTCCGGTTCCTCATCTGGATGGCTCTCGGCGTCGTCGTCTACTTCGTCTACAGCCGGCGCAACTCGGTGCTGGGCAAGACGGGTCAGGGCAGGGTCGAGCCCGAACCGGTCGTGCGGCGCGGCGAAGAGCCGGGCCACTAGCTCGTCACCAACTACCCTGCGCACCATGGAAAACCCGCCGTGGCTCTCCGAGGAGGAGGCGAACGCCTGGCACCACTTCGTCCAGGCGTACCACCTCCTCGAAAGACAGATCGAACAGCAGCTGCAGCGCGACGCGGGCCTCTCGCACGCGCAGTACAACGTGCTGATCGTGCTGTCCGAGCAGCCGGGGAACCGCATGCGGATGACCGAGCTGGCGCGCAGGGTCGTGGTGTCGAAGAGCTCGTTGACCTACCAGATCGGCAAGCTGGAGAAGTCGGGACTCGTGCGGCGCGAACCGCACGAGTCCGACGAGCGCGGCATTCTCGCCGTGCTGACCGACGCGGGCAAGGAGCTGCTGCGGACCACCGCGCCCGGTCACGTCACCACGGTCCGCGAGTACCTGATCGACCTCTTCACGCCGGAGCAGCTCGCGCAGCTCGGGGCGTTCATGCAGGTCGTGCACGAGAAGGCGGACGACTAGGGGAGTGCCAGCAGTCCCCGTTCATCGAGCCACTCCGCCACGTCGCCGGGGCCGTGCCGGGTCACGTCGAACTCGAACACCGGCAGGACTGACTTCGCCGCGAGCGCCCGGAGCTGCTGCTGTTCGGCGATGAACGGCTCCAGCGACACGTACTGCTTCGGGTTCGCGCTGATCTTCAACCTTTCCTCCCGCGCCTCCTCGAAGGTGTCGTCGGGGCGTGTGCACAGCACGATCGCGAAGTTCAGCGGCTTCAGCCGTTCCTCCAGCCAGCCGAAGTCGAACGTCCGCCCCTGCCGCGCCTGGTAGGCCAGCGTGGACAGGTGGAAGCGGTCGACGATCCACGAGTAGTAGCGCTGCAGCTCGAACATCCGCACCCACGTCTCGTAGGTCTCGATCGCCTGCGCTGTCTCGTCCGGGGCGAAGTCGATCAGCCCGCGGCCCCACGGTTCGTTGGTGAACCCGCTCCACTCCGCCGAGATCAGCGGCGAGTGGTAGCGGTACTTGCGGTGACCGACGAGTCGCGGGTGCTCGTTGAGCGCGTAGGCCAGGTCCGTCTTGCCGGTCAGGCGCGTGCCTTCGAGGATCACCTTGGGCGTGAGCTTCATGGTGGTTAGCTTGCCCTGTGATCCTGTGTCTCGACGTCGGTTCCACCTGGACCAAGGCCGCTCTGGTGACCCCGGAGGGCGAACTGGTCAGGACAGGGCAGCACCCGACCACTCCTCCCGAGGTCCTGCGCGGCATCGACGCCCTGCGCGCGGAGGTCGGTGACGGCGAGGTCCTCGCCTGCTCGTCGGCCGGTGGTGGGCTGCGGCTCGCGGTCGTCGGCCAGGAACGGGTCGTGAGCGCCGAGGCGGGCTACCGGGTCGCCCTCAGCGCGGGCGCCAAGGTCGTGCACGTCAGCGCGGGCCCGGTCGACGTTCGAGCGCTCCGTGCGTCGGTGCCGGATCTGGTCCTGCTGGTCGGCGGCACGGACGGCGGCGACCAGTCGGTGCTGCTGCACAACGCCGCGAAGCTCGCCCGTGTCGCGGTGCCGATCGTGCTGGCGGGCAACGTCGAGGCGCAGCCGGAAGCGTTGGCACTGCTGGGGAAGCGGACCGTGGTCGCCTGCCCGAACGTGTTGCCGGACGTCGGTCGCCTCGCGCCGGAACCGGCTCGCAGGGCGATCCGCGAGGCGTTCCTCCAGCACGTGATCGGCGGCAAGGGGCTGTCGCGCGGGCCGCGGTTCCGGCGGCTGGTGCGGGCCGTGACGCCGGACGCCGTGCTGGCCGGGGTCTCCCGGCTCGCGGCGCAGGACCGCGAGGGCGCGGTGCTGGTGGTGGACGTCGGCGGCGCGACGACGGACGTCTACTCGGCGGTGTCGGCTGTGGACGGTGAGGGTCTGGAGAGGACGGTCGCGCTGCCGCCGGACCGCCGCACCGTGGAGGGCGACCTGGGCATGCGCTGGTCGGCGCCGGGGGTGGTGCGGGAGGCTCTCGCCGAACGGCTGACGACCGAGGACCTCACCGCCGAGGCGCGGTTCCGCGCCGAGAACGTCGGCTGGCTCGCGGACGACCCCGCCGTGGACGTGCGACTGGCCTCGTTCGCGGCGATCCTGGCCGTGCGCCGGCACCTCAGGCAGGTCGACGGTCGGCTCGGGCCGCACGGCGCGGGACTGCTGGTGCTGTCGGGCGGGGTCTTCCGGCACACGCCGGACCTCTCGCCGGTCGTCGAGGCGCTGCGGGCGGACCCGGTGCTGCGGCCGGTGCTGCGCACCGCGGAGATCACCGTCGACCGCGACTACGTGCTGGCACCGGTCGGGCTGCTCGCCGAGTCGGGGCGGCTCGAGGCCGCCGACCGACTGGCGAAGCGGCTGGGTTAGGACGCCTCTTCGTCGTCCACGAACTCCAGGAGATCACCGGGCTGGCACTCCAGCACGCGGCACATGGCTTCCAGGGTGCTGAACCGGACGGCCTTCGCGCGGCCGTTCTTCAGCACCGCGACGTTGGCCGGCGTCAGCCCCACCTTCTCCGCGAACTCGCCGACGCTCATCTTGCGCTTGGCCAGCTCGACGTCGATGCGCACGACGATGGCCATCAGATCACCGCTTCCATGTCCGAACGCAGGTCGGTCGCCCGCCGCAGCAGCGCCCGCATCACGACCATCACCAGGCCCACCACGGTGACCCCCGTCGTCAGCAGGAACAACAGCATCGGCAGTCCGGGGTCGTCCGCGTTGAAGCCGACCCACAGGAACACGCCGACGAGCACGACCCACCCGGCCGCGATCGCCCACACCATCACGTCGACCCACTTCAGCGCGCCCTCGGTGAAGATCAGATCTTTGCGCACGAGCGTGAGCAGCTTCCACGTGGCCACGACCACGACCTGCGCGCACACGACCCAGAACACCGTGATGATCGTCGCGGGCCACCTCAGGTGGGCGTCGTCCGGGTTCTCCTGCGCCATGTGCGCGAACTGCCCCGGCAGCGACATCGTCTCGAACACGACCAGGATCCCGAACAGGACCACCAGGAAGACCCGCAGGGCGGTCACTGCCCAACGCTCAGCAATCATGCATCGAGTATCGGTAGTCATCTATCGAAAGTCAATCGGTAGTGATCGTGTCGCAACAGGTCTCTACAGTGATCGCCGTGGGACTGCGTGAGCGCAAGAAGACCGAGACCCGGGCCGCCCTGGCCGCCGCCGCACTGCGCCTCGCCCTGGACAAGGGCGCCGACAACGTCCGGGTCGACGAGATCGCCGAGGCCGCGGACGTCTCACCGCGCACCTACAACAACTACTTCCCGAGCCGCGAGCACGCGATCGTCGCCGGCATCACGGCCTCGCGCGCTCTTCAGGTGGCCGAGGAGCTGCGTGCGCGGCCCGCGGGCGAACCGCTCGTCGAGTCGATCATCGCCGCGTTCGCCGCGCAGTACCGCGAACCGCCGTCCGAGGCGCTGGCGCTGGTCACCTCGACGCCCGCGCTGCGCGAGGCCTACCTCGACTCGGTGTCCTCGGTGGAACCGCCGATCACCTCGGTCATCGCCGAACGCCTGGGCAAGGACGAGCTGGGCGCCTCGGTGCTCGCCGCCGCGGTGTCCACGGCGGCCCGGATCGCCCTGCAGCGGTGGGTGGACGTGCGCCCGTCGGGACTCGTGGTGGTGCCGGCCGCCTCGGTCGAGGACCTGCTCCGCGAGGCGATCGGCCACCTGGAGCCCGCTCTCAGGTGAGCTCGTCCGCCAGGACGCACATCAGCAGCGCGTCGTGCCACTCGCCGTCGCGGAAGAACGACTGCCGGAACCGGCCGTCGACCTGGAAGCCGACCTTCTTGTACGACTTGATCGCCCGCTCGTTCGCCTCGACGACGCCGAGCTCGATCGAGTGCAGCCGCAGGGTGTCGAAGCCGTAGCGGCACATCGTGCGCAGGGCGTCCGTGCCGTAGCCGCCGCCCCAGTGGTCCTTCTCGCCGATGTAGATGTCGACCTCGGCCCGTGCGTTGATCGGGTCCGCGTCCCGCAGCACGACGACACCGATGAGCTTGCGCTCCTCCAGCGTCTCGATGCAGAAGGTGACCTTCTCGTAGGAGTTCTCCTGGCGGTCCGCGAACCGCTTGCGCGTCGAGGCGAGCGACGAGTGGAAGTAGCTCTGCAGCCAGCGCATCACTTCTTCGTCGTTGTGCCAGCGGTTGAACGCATCGGCGTCCTCCGGCTCGACGGGCCGCAGTCGGACGAGATCCCCGGTCAGCATGGTCCGCAGACTAGGAGCCGCCCAGCGGATCGCGCGACCGCGTTTCCGGCTTGCGCGCGAACGGCAGCGCAGGCGACTCCGGCGCGTCCACCCGCAGCAGCCCCGCCGCGACCGCCACCGCCCGGTCCCACTCGGGGTCGGAGGTGTAGTCCGCGTGCCCCGACACCCCCGAGCGCCACCGCCGTCCCGGGAACGGGCCGCGCTGCGGGTCCGGCAGCCAGTGGTCCCCACCCAGCACCAGCGCCCCCGTCGGCCCGCGCAACGCCGGTGCCAGCGCGCCCTCCGAGCCGTCCTCGCGGTAGCCGACGCCGAGCAGCATCCCGTCGAACACCTGCCGCCGCCACGTCATCACCGCGCCGCCCAGCGGGTCCGTGCCGCGGCACAGCGCCCGCCACCGGCCGTCCAGGCCACCGGCCAGGCGGGCCAGGGACGCGTGCGGCACGACGGCCGGGAACGCCCTCGGGTAGGCCCACTGCAGCTGCGACCCCGCCGTCACGAGCCCGATCCGTTCGCGGTCGTGCGCCGGCAGTTCCTCCAGCAACCGGGCCGCGGCCACGGCGACCAGCAGCGACCCCTGCGAATGCCCGCACAGGACCACTCGGGTGCCGGGGTCGCGCAGGTGGTCCTGCACGCGCGTGACCAGCTCCGGCACCACCTTGAGCGCGTAGCAGGGCGGCACGATCGGGTGCGCCTCGCGCGGCCAGAACTGCGCGATGTCCGCGATGATCCCGAGCCGCCGCCCGGACTCCGGCTGCCGCGCCGCGAGGTACACCGCCCGTAGCAACGACACGGCCAGCATGCCCAGCACGAACACGCCGAAGGCCGAGAACGGGTCGGTCCACGACGCCAGCGACACGTTCCGCAGCCGCTGCAGCGAAGCCAGCACGGCACCCAGAACCAGCACGGCCGCCACGACCATGATCATGTGGTGGCCGTGGTTGCGTTCCCAGCGCGCCCACCACCACGCCCGCGTCGCCGCGCGGAGGTCGCGCATCCGGCCGGAGTGCAGCAACGACGCCTCACGCGCCCAAACCTTGCCCTTGCGGAACGCCCGCCACCGCACGGCGCTGGTGAACGACGCCACCGCGAGGACGCTCAGCAGCGCGAGCACGCCGGCCACACCCCAGAGCAGGGTGATGTACCGGTAGCCCTCCGGCAGCTGGAGCCCGGATCCCAGCGCCTTGCGCACCGGCAGCGCGACCCCGGCCCCGAACCCGCCGCCGAGCAGTCCGGCGATCGCCAGCACCGGCGCGGCGAACCAGCCGCCCGCCCACGGCCGCAGCTCGCGGGGGAGCTTGCGCCACGTGCCGCGGGCCAGCAGCGCGGCGGGCACCAGCAGCAGGCCGAACAGCACCAGCACGAACGCCATCAGCAGCGCCACGACCTGCACCGCCACGTCGGCGCCGGGCACCCTCAGCGGCAGCTGTTCCTGCAGGCCGAGCGTCGTCAGCACGAGCAGCGCCGAGATCACCACGAGCACGCGGCGCGGTGTGCGGCTCAACGCCGCCCGCAGCCACCGTCCGCCGCGATGAGGCGCACCGCCCGTGGGGTCGTCCAGCAGCAGCACGCCGAGCACGGACAGGCCGATCAGCACCAGCGACGCGACCCACGCCGCCGTGACCGCGACACCCATGCCGCCCGAGGCCGTGAGCTGCTTCAACGGCCCACCCAGGGCGATCAGCGACGCCACCGCGAGAGCCGTCACGACGTGCAGGGACCGCAGCGCCGGCGTGTCCGGATCCGTGGCGACGTGCGCGCCGGGCAGCCCGGACGACGGCTGCCTCTCCTGCTCCTCGGCGTCGGCGATCTCCCGGCGCTCGATCCGCCACTCGACGTGCGAGACGCGCCGCATCACCGCCACCACCACGACGATCGGCAGCAACCCGAGGAAGGCCCGGAACCACGGGAACGAGCGCACGTCACCGGGAACGCTGGTCAGGCACGCGGCTCCGGGACGCAGGCACTGCGCCGCGAGCAGGTCGAGGCTGACCACGGAGATCTGCGCGACCAGCAACGCGGTCAGCAGCAGCGCGAACACCCGCAGCAGCGACCGCAGGCCGATCCCGAGCAGGTGCGAGGGCAGGCTGCGCTCCGGGACGGGCGGGAGCATCCAGTGCGCGACGTTCGCGATGCTGAAGGGGAAGAGCAGCGCCCACGTGGCCTTGGCCACACCTCCGGACGTCATTCCACCCCACAGGTACCCCTCGACCACGCGGGGAGTGGAGCGGCCCTCGGTCTGCAGCACCGGACCCGGCGCGGGCCTGCGGAGCCTGTCCGCGGGACGCACGATGCGCCCGAGCCCGTCTCCCGCAACGTCCACGGCCGCGACGGCGTCGACCAACGTCTGCGGCGTCGTCCCCTGAACGCCGTGGACGCGCAGTTCGACGACACGTGTGTCCGGGCCCGCAATCAACACCCGAGACCTCCCTCACCCAACGTGGGGGACATAGTGGTGCATCAACGGGCGGTATGGTCGGACGACACCCTCTCTGAAGTGCCTTGGAGGACTTCGCAATGACCGCGGACCGGTTGCAGACCCGCAACGGCATCGACTTCGCAGTGGCCGACCTGTCGCTCCACGAGTTCGGTCGCAAGGAGATCCGTCTGGCCGAGCACGAAATGCCCGGCTTGATGGCGTTCCGCCGCGAGTACTCCGGGGTGTACCCCCTCAAGGGCGCGCGCATCTCCGGCTCGCTGCACATGACCATCCAGACGGCCGTTCTCATCGAGACCCTGGTTGACCTGGGCGCCGAGGTGCGCTGGGCGTCGTGCAACATCTTCTCGACCCAGGACCACGCGGCCGCTGCCGTCGTCGTCGGCCCCCACGGAACCGAGGAGGAGCCCAAGGGCATCTCCTGCTTCGCGTGGAAGGGCGAGACCCTCCCCGAGTACTGGTGGACGGCCGAGCAGATGCTCACCTGGCCGGACGGCAAGGGCCCGAACATGATCCTGGACGACGGTGGCGACGCCACCCTGCTCGTCCACAAGGGCGTCCAGTACGAGGCGGCCGGTGTCGTCCCGGCGGCCGACGAGAACGACTCGGAGGAGTGGACCATCGTCCTCGACACGCTCCGCGCGTCGCTCGAGAAGGACGGCAAGAAGTGGACGAACATCGCGGAGGGCATCCGCGGCGTCACCGAGGAGACCACGACGGGCGTCATGCGCCTGTACCAGCTGGCCGCCGCCGGTGAGCTGCTCTTCCCGGCCATCAACGTCAACGACGCCGTCACCAAGTCGAAGTTCGACAACCGCTACGGCATCCGCCACTCGCTGGTCGACGGCCTGAACCGCGGCACCGACGTCCTGATCGGCGGCAAGGTCGCGGTCGTCTGCGGCTACGGCGACGTCGGCAAGGGCTCCGCCGAGTCCCTGCGCGCCCAGGGTGCCCGCGTCATCGTCACCGAGATCGACCCGATCTGCGCCCTGCAGGCCGCCATGGACGGCTACCAGGTCGCACGCCTCGAGTCCGTCCTGCCGATCGCCGACATCATCATCACGACGACCGGCAACAAGGACGTCGTCACCGTCGAGCACATGGCCCAGATGAAGCACCAGGCGATCCTGGGCAACGTCGGCCACTTCGACAACGAGCTCGACATGGCCGGCCTCCAGCGCTACCCCGGCATCCGCAAGAACAACATCAAGCCGCAGGTCGACGAGTGGATCTTCCCGTCGGGCCGCACGATCATCGTGCTGTCCGAGGGCCGCCTGATGAACCTGGGCAACGCCACGGGCCACCCGTCGTTCGTGATGTCGAACTCCTTCTCCAACCAGGTGATCGCGCAGATCGAGCTGTTCACCAAGTACAAGGAGTACGACAACGAGGTCTACCGCCTCCCGAAGGTGCTCGACGAGAAGGTCGCGCGCATCCACCTCGAGGCGCTCGGCGGCGAGCTGACCAAGCTCACCAAGGAGCAGGCCGAGTACATCGACGTCGACGTCGAGGGCCCGTTCAAGCCGGAGCACTACCGCTACTGAGTTCACGCTGACGAGCCCCCGCCCGCCCGGGCGGGGGCTCGTCGCCGTTCGGCGGGCCGGGCTGCTTCGCTCGGTACGTGCGCGGGGCTCGGGGCACCGCTGTTCTCGACGGAAGTGGAGGCCGTGGAGAATCGAAGTGGTCGACGACGGGAACCGCCGGTCGATCCGCGGGCGGCGCAATGCCAAGGTCGGCATCGGTATCGGTTGAGGAGTGGCAGCGGTGGGATTCTTCGGCACCTACGCCTACGAGCACGGCTCGTGGAAGACGCTGTCCGAGGGCGAACTGCCGCCGCTCGCCGAGCCGTTCCTGTGGATCGACATCCACGACAGCGACATCACCTCGGTCGTCTACGCCCCCGCCGGCCCCGGCTCGGGCGTCGCCTACCTGGGCTTGACGCCGCGCACCTACTTCGAGAACCCCAGCGCTTCCGACCCGACCGACACCCTGCGCGAGGCCGCGGGGCTGGCCGAGTGGTGGGGCGCGCTGAACCCCGGCGGTGACGTGCCGGCGAAGCAGGCCGAGCTGCTGCAGTACCTGGCCGAGGACGAGGACCCGGACGCCTTCGAGTGGGACGAGTCCGAGGACGTCGACGAGATCGACGACGGCGAGGTGTTCGTCGAGGTCAAGACCCGGCGGTTCCTGGCGGAACTCGGCCTGCCGCTGCCTGCCGAGCTCGGATGAACTCCTGCCAGGCCTCGGCGCCGAAGGTCAGCTCGGGGCCCGCGGTGTTCTTGGAGTCGCGGACGCGAACGGCTTGGGAGAACGCGACCTCGACGCAGTTGCTCCCGTCGGTGCCACCGCTGTAGCTGCTCTTACGCCAGGTGCAGTTTCCGGCCACTGAGGTCCTCCCGCGATCGGCTGGCGAGATCCGCCACCATCGACCGCGATTGTTCCTCATCAAGTGCGAGCGCATCCAGGTGCGCGAAGATCGACTTGCAGTGCTTGAGGCCAGCTAGGTCCTGCACGAACACCTGGGCGAGATCCGACTCCGTGTAGGCCACGTTGCTCCGCTTGTCGTACTTCCACAGCACGTAGTTGGCCGAGTAGACACCCGCAGCACCACTTGTCGCGGGCACGATCCGGATGACGTGCGTGTGGAAGAGCAACCGCATGAGCTGGTCCTCCATGACCTCGTCACTGCCGACCTTCAGCCGCAGCGCGTACTCGTGGATGAAAAAGGTGCACTTCGGCCGGTTGTGGCGTCGGAGGATCGCCTGCCGCTCCATGCGGAAGCGAACGTTCCTCTCGATCACCTCCGGGCTCGCGAGGCCGCGCGCCCGGAACAGTCCGAACGCGTACTCCTCCGACTGCACAAGGCCAGGTATGGAGGTCATGTCGTAGCTGATGATCTCGTCCGCCATCGACTCGGCCAGCGACATCGTGCGCAGGTTGTCGGGCACCTGCACGAAGTAGGGGTTGAAGGCCGACCGGTACCTGTCCAGGAAGTCGGTGATGAAGGCCTGGCTGCGGCCACACCGCCCCAGGTACTGGATGATGTCGATCTCCGTGGCGCGCACCTTGCCGTGCTCGATGTTCGAGACCTTCGCGGGATCCCACCCGAGCATCCGGGCGATCTTCCGCCCGCGAAAGGTGGTGAAGCGCTCCCGGACCTGCCGCAACTCGTCGCCCAGGTCACGGCTGTATGGAGTGGACGGATCGCCGTTCATGGAATCCGACGTTAGGCGATGGAGAGACAACAACAGCGTGCCCGAACGGGTGGAATCGCGCGGCGCGGCGAGCGGGTTCGAGCCCTGCCGGTTCGACCGCGCGGTGCGAGGCGGTGGTGGCGGAACTCGGTTGACGTGCGAGGTTGACTTACCTCGTGCTCACGACGGTCATCCGGAGAACTCTGCGCGTGCCCACCTCGGCCGGGGCCGCCGGTGACGGCCGGGCCGCCGCGCGGCAGTTGGACGCCGTGCTGCTCAAGGTCGGGTTCAAGGCCTCGAAGGAACTGCTGGAGCACGTCGCCGGTTTCGCGCAGCCCACCGCGTACACGAAGTCCATCGTGGACGCCGTGCGCGGGCTCGTCGGCGACGACGTCAAGCACAACCCGTACTTCCTGACGTTCCCGCACGATGTTCCGGACACGGCCGAGTTCTGGACGGACTGCCTGCGGGACGCGCTCGCTCGGCAGGTGCCGGCGGAGGAATTGCGCGTCAACGGCTTCTTCAACCTGCTGGCGATGCCCGAGTACGGGCGCCGCCGGCACACCTACGAGGAGCTCCTCGCGGCGCACGACGAGCTGGTGCCGTCGATCAAGAACCGCCTCACGGTGCTGCACCTCGGCGGCACCCTCGAGGAGGAGACCCGCCGCCTCTACCTGGACCTCGCGGCGAGCCCGACCGTGCTCGGCGAGGCCGACCTGGCGCTGTTCGTCGAGCTGGCCGAGCGGATCGGCGAGGTGCCCGAGGACATCCCGTTGCGGGAGAACCGCGCGGTCGTCAACGCCGCTCGTCTGAACGGCGGGCTGGCGCCGGTCGGGGTCGACACCGTCACCGACGTGCTGCGGCTGGCCTGCCAGGCGTCCGGCGGCGACGTCACGTTGCTGGAGGCGACGCGGTTCCGGTCGTTCCGGCGTTCCGAGCGCCGCGTCCTGCTGGCCGCCCTCGACGAGGTCGTCGCGGGCAACGCGGGCAAGCTCGGCGACGTGCCTCAGCGGCGCGAAGCCTGGAAGCGGCTCGGCGAACGGTTGCACCCGCACGAGTACGGCCAGTGGCCGCACGCACAGGACGTGTTCGCCGTCGCGCGCGGGGAGAAGGCCACCAGGTCGTTCGCCGGACGCACGGAAACGGCGTTCCGGGCAGGCGACGTCCGCAAGGCGGCGGAGATCCTGACCGCGGCTCCGGGCATGCTGTTCCGTCAGCTGGACCGGTTGCTGCGCAACGGTTCCGCGGACGACGTCCCGGTGATCGTCGCCGCGGTGCGCCAAGTCGTGCCCGAGGTGTCCGGCCGGGTGGTCTGCTCGGTGCTCGAACACCTGGAGAACCGCGGGAAGCCGGACGTGGCGAGGGTGTTCGCGAACCGGTCGCGCCGCGCGTGGATCGCCGCCGACACCCGGCCGCCGCTCGACGCGCACGCGGTCGCCGCCATCACCTCGGTGCTGGAGGACGACCTGGTCCGGCGGCTGCCCGCGGTGTCCGGGCTGACCGTGGAACCCGCCGCGCTCGACGTCGTGGTCCCGTTGTCCGGCAACGCTTCCGAGGACGGCTTCGGCGTGCAGCCGCGCGGTTCGCGGGTGCCGCTCGACGGTGAGCTGCTGCGGTTCTTCACGTACTGGCGCCAGACGGCGATGCCCACCGACTACGACCTGTCGGCCGTGCTGCTGAACGAGAAGCTGGAGCACGTCGGTCAGGTGTCGTGGACGAACCTCAGCGACGACGGCGCGTACTACTCCGGCGACCTCACCAACGCGGCCGAGGGCGCGACCGAGTTCATCGACGTGCCGCGCCACACGGTGCGGACGAAGTACGTCGTGCCGCAGGTGAACCTCTTCTCGGGGGAGCCGTTCACCAAGGTCGCGGAGTCGATGTTCGGCTTCATGGGCCGCGACCTCGACCAGTTGGGAAAGCCGTACGAGCCGAGCACCGTGCAGGCCCGCATGCCGTTGAACGGCTACGGCAACATCGCCGTGCCCGTGATCTTCGAGCGGACGGAGACCGGCTGGACCGGCACGTGGCTGCACCTGTACCTGCGCGGCACGCCGTGGTCGAACCAGCTGGAGGCGAACCGCGACATGGTTCGGCTGGTCACCTCGGGTGTGTTGCGGCGCAGGTACTTCACGGTCGCGCGACTCGCGGAGCTGATCCGCCGCAAGACCACTGTGGACGCACCGGCGCTGCACATCGCGTTGTCCAGGCCGGAAGGCCGTCACGTCGTGACGGTCGACCAGCTCGCGAAACTGCTGGAACCTGGAGGTTCCGCCCTGCTAGCGTGAGCCACGACGAGGCCATGGGAGTGCTTCCTCCTAACACTCCAAGCAATTAGCGCTCCCGCTTTCCTCGTCCTAGCTCCACTCGACGGCGATGCCCGCGATGCCCGGCCCGAAGTCCGCGAAGTACGCGCTGACGACGCCGCCGAGCCCGCACACCAGCTCCTCGACGTCGACCGGCGTCGCGTCGGCCGAGGCCAGGAACTGCTTCATGCAGCGCGCGGGCATCGCGCGCCGGTGGAACGACAGCTGCACGAGGTACGAGCCGCACGTGTCGCGGAACGTCCGGTGGTGGCCCGGCGTCGCGCTGCCGGTGTCGTCGACGATCGTGAAGCTGAAGACGTGCTCCTCACCGGCCGAGAGCCGCCGGTCGAACAGCATCTCGACCGCCAGGGCGCGGGAGACGCCCTCCCTGCGCAGACGGCCCTGCCGGCAGCCTTCACCGGCTCGCACGATCGCGTTCTCGATCAACGCCCCTTCGTCGCCGTGGTGCGTCGCCAGGTACCGGTCGGGTCCCTGCCGCGACGCGCGCACGACGAGCCGTGTGGTGATGGAGCGTTGTTCGCGGTGCATGCCTATCTGGACGGTGTCGTGGACGGACAGCACTTCGAGGTCCGCGTTGCCGCGTGCGGCTTCCGGTACGGAGTCGAACGCTGCCAGCAGCGGCGCGGGCTCGGGCCACGTCGCCACCGGGCGCGGCGCGTAGGTGTTCCCGGTTCGCGGGCCGATGAGGTCCAACAAGGACGATGGCGGCAGGCGCAGAACCGTCTCCAGCGCGCGCACGGTGCTTATCGCGCGCGGCACTTCGGGGTGCCGCAGGCCTCGTTGCCAGTACGAGAGCGTCGACTGGCCCACCTGGACACCGAGTTGTTCGAGGTGGGCGCGCAGCCGGGCGAGCGAGAGGCCGCGGTGGGCGATCGCCTCGCGCAAAGCGCGGTGGAACGGCCCGTAGCGCAGCGTCTCGGCGAGTGGGGTCGGCAGACCCCCGGTCGGGTTACCGGTCGGCTCGTTGACCGACTCGGCGTGCCCGGAATCCGCGGTCACCGCGGCACCTACCCTTCACACGCGCCGTGTGACTGTTCACCGTAGTCACTCGTTCTGGTGATCGAAAGATCGGATTTCGCCCGTGTGGGGGACGGGCTGCGTCCGTGTGAGTGGTCGGACCCGGTCCCGTTAGGGTTCGGGCGTGGGAAAGCTCGTAGTGATCGAAGGCCTCGACGGCGCCGGCAAGCGCACCCTCGCCAACGGCTTGACCGAGGCGCTCGGTGCCCAGGGCAGGACCGTGGCCACCCACGCGTTCCCGCGTTACGGCCGCAGCGTCCACGCCGACCTGGTCCGCGACGGCCTCTACGGCAGGCTCGGCGACCTCAGCGACTCGGTCTACGGCATGGCCGTCCTCTACGCGCTCGACCGGCGCGGCGCGGCCGAGGAGATCCGCGAGGACCTCGAGAAGCACGACGTCGTCCTGCTCGACCGGTACGTGGCGTCCAGTGCCGCCTACAGCGCCGCGCGTCTGCACCAGGACGAGAACGGCGAGTTCGTGCGGTGGGTGCACGAACTCGAGATCGAGCGCTTCGGGCTGCCCGTTCCGGACCTGCACCTGCTGCTGCGCGTGCCCGTCGAGGTCGCGGCCGAGCGGGCGGCGAGGCGGGAGCAGGACGACGAGTCGCGCGCCCGTGACATTTATGAATCCGATGGCGGGTTGCAGGCCCGGTGCGGTGTCGTTTACGACGGATTGGCGAAGATCGGCTGGCTCGCGCCGTGGCAAGTGGTGGACGGGCGGTCAAACGTGAACTTTTCTTCGCTTGTGGAACCGCTCTTCACTCCTTGAGTGGTCGCTCACGTGCGTACCGGTTGACACGATCGAGTGTCCGGTACGTAACTGTGAGTGTATAGGAGTTCACAATTTGAAGCGTGTCCTGCAGCGCCCCCCGGTCGGTGTCGCCCGTACGGCGGTGCTGATCGCTGCCGCCCGCGCACAAGAGCAGAGCCGGCTCCACCCCCTCTTCGACGACCCCCTCGCCGCCGGTCTCGTGCAGGCCGCCGGCTCCGCGAACGACCTCAACGGCGTGCGCACCCTCGCGGGCGACCACTTCGTCCTGCGCACCCGGTACTTCGACGACGTGCTCCTCGGCGCGCCCCGGCCCCAGGTCGTGGTCATGGCCGCGGGCCTCGACACACGGGCGTTCCGGTTGCAGTGGCCACCGGGCACAAGACTCTTCGAACTCGACCTGCCCGAGCTCGTCGAGTTCAAGGAGGACGCCCTGCACGACCTGGGAGCCCGGCCCGCGTGCGAGCGCGTCGTCGTTCCCTGCGACCTGCGCGACGACTGGCCGACGGCCCTGATCCGCGCCGGCTTCGACCCGAACAGGCCCACGGCGTGGTTGCTGGAGGGCCTGTTCATGTTCCTGCCGCCGGACGCGGGCGAGCGGCTGCTGTACTGGGTGAGCGCGCTCTCCGCCCGGGACAGCACGCTCGCGCTCGAACACGTCAACCGCGCCTTCCGGGAGCTGCCGCAGATGAGGGCCGTGCACCAGCGGTTCGGCACGATGGACGCGCGGTGGCAGTCCGACGTGGAGGATCCGGTCGGGTGGCTCGACGCCCACGGCTGGGACGCCGAGGTCACGCACCAGGTCGACCTCGCCGCGAAGCACGAACGAGCTGTTCCGGCGATCACCGACCCGCGGAAGGTGGGTGATGCGCGGATCTGGCTGGCCTCCGCCGTTCGGCCGGCCTGAGAACACCCGGTAACGAAAGGTGACCCTCGCGCGGTTACTCCCGCGACGAACAGGTCAAACGGGGCGAGGTGGGGTACGTGGAGCGGCAGTTCCGGCCGGTTACCGAACGGGCGCACATCGCCACCAGCGGCAACGGAGCCTGGGTGGTGCGCGAACGCGCGGCCGGGAGTGCGACGATGTTGAGCATGAAGGCACGCGTGCTCGTCGTCGATGACGACCCCGCCCTGGCGGAGATGCTGACGATCGTGTTGCGCGGGGAGGGCTTCGACACCGCGGTGGTCGCCGACGGTGCCCGTGCCCTGCCCGCGCTGCGCGAGCTCAAGCCCGACCTCGTGCTGCTCGACCTGATGCTGCCCGGCATGAACGGCATCGACGTCTGCAAGGCGATCAGGTCCGAGTCGGGCGTGCCGATCGTGATGCTCACCGCGAAGAGCGACACGGTCGACGTGGTGCTGGGCCTCGAGTCCGGCGCGGACGACTACGTCGTCAAGCCGTTCAAGCCGAAGGAGCTGGTCGCCCGCATCCGGGCGCGCCTGCGCCGCACCGAGGCGGAGCCGTCCGAGGTCCTGCAGATCGGCGACCTCACGATCGACGTCCCCGGCCACGAGGTGCTGCGCGAGGGCCGTCCGATCCAGCTCACGCCGCTGGAGTTCGACCTCCTCGTCGCGCTCGCCCGCAAGCCGCGCCAGGTCTTCACCCGCGAGGTGCTGCTCGAGCAGGTGTGGGGCTACCGCCACGCCGCCGACACCCGCCTGGTGAACGTCCACGTGCAGCGGCTGCGGTCCAAGGTCGAACGGGACCCGGAGCACCCCGAGGTGGTGTTGACTGTCCGCGGTGTCGGCTACAAGGCCGGCCCTCCGTGACAGGTGACGTATGAAGTTCGTTCGTCCGGTCGTCGCGAAGGCGCAGCTCCTCGCCGAGGAGGCGCGCAAGCGGTGGGCCGCGTTCGGTGACCTCTGGCGTCGGTCGCTGCAGTTGCGCGTCGTCGTGTCCACGCTCGCGCTCTCGTCCGCCGTGGTGTTCGTGCTGGGCATGGTGCTGCAGATGCAGATCACCAACCAGCTGCTGAACACCAAGGACGAGGCCGCGGTGCGCCAGGCGATGGCGTCGCGGGCGCTGATCCAGTCCGACCTCGTCGGCCTGAACCCCGGCCCGGACAGCGTGCAGACGCGGTTCACCAGCGCGATCAACAAGCTCGCCGTCGGCGGCAACGGGACCGACGCCACGACGGCGGGCGCCGGGGCGTTCGAACCGGTGCTGGCGGACGGACTGGGCTCGGCCGGCGCCGGGCGCGTGCCCTCCGTCGGCAAGCTCGAGGACGTGCCGCGCGGCCTGCGCGAGATGGTCGAGAACGGCACCGAGGGCACCCAGATCCACACGGTGCAGCGCGACGGCGCGGCGACGACCTTGTTCGTCGTGGGCCTGCCGATCAGCACGTCCGCGCGCTCCATGCAGATGTACCTGATCTTCCCGCTGACCGCCGAGCAGCGCACCGCCGAGGTGGTGCAGTCGACGCTCGCGGTCGGCGGAATAGTGCTGCTGGTCCTGCTCGCGCTGATCGCGAACCTGGTGACGCGCCAGGTCGTCCGGCCGGTGCGGCAGGCGGCCGAGGTCGCGGAGCGGTTCGCGGACGGCACGCTGCACGAACGCATGCACGTCGTCGGCGAGGACGACGTGGCCCGCCTGGCCGAGTCGTTCAACGAGATGGCCGAGTCGATCCAGGCCCAGTTCAAGCAGCTGGAGGAGTTCGGCCAGCTGCAGCGCCGCTTCACCTCCGACGTCTCGCACGAGCTGCGCACACCGCTGACGACGGTGCGCATGGCCGCGGACGTCCTGCACGCCTCCCGCGAGCAGTTCCCCGCCGGCCTCGCCCGCTCCACCGAGCTGCTGGTCGACGAGCTCGACCGGTTCGAGTCGCTCCTCGGCGACCTGCTGGAGATCTCCCGCCTCGACGCCGGCGTCGAGGAGCTGACCGCCGAGCAGGTCGACATCCGCGTGCTGGCCCGCCGCGCGCACGACTCGGTGCGCGCGATCTCCACGAGCGCCAACTCGCCGGTCGTGCTCGACCTGCCGGACGACGAGCTCACCGCGGAGCTCGACTCCCGCCGCGTGGAACGGATCCTGCGCAACCTGCTGGCGAACGCCATCGACCACGGCGAGGGCCAGCCCGTCGAACTCACCATGCGCGGCAACGCCGACGCCGTCGCGATCACCGTGCGGGACCACGGCGTCGGTCTGCGGCAAGGCGAGGCGGAACTGGTCTTCAGCCGATTCTGGCGCGCGGACCCGTCGCGCAACCGCCGCACCGGCGGCACCGGCCTCGGCCTGTCGATCTCGCTGGAGGACGCCCGCCTGCACGGCGGCTGGCTGGAGGCGTGGGGCGAACCCGGCCACGGCGCCGTGTTCCGCCTGACGTTGCCGCGCAGGCACGGCGAAGAACTGCGCGAGAGCCCGTTGCCGCTCGCGCCCGCGATCGAGCACGAACCCGTCGTGGTGAGCGAGGAGCCGGTAGCGCCCGAGGAGCCGGGCGAGATCGAGCTGCGGCCGGAGGAGATCACCTGGCAGCCCGCGGAGCCCGTCGACGGCACCGGCGCGGAGAAGTCGCCGGACGAGGTTTCGGAGGACGTGCGGTGAAGCGGTTCGCGTTGCTGTGGCTCGTCCTCGTCACCCTGACCGGTTGCGCCGCGATCCCGACGAACACCCAGCCGAAACCGATCGGCCCCAAGGACAGCAAGGGCGCCGACGCCCCGGACGCACCCGAACCGCGCCAGAACATCGACCCGTTCATGCTCGTGCGCGACTTCATCGACGCGACCTCCAACCCGGACGGCGACTACGCGGCCGCCCGCGCGTTCCTGACGCCGGAAGCCGCGAAGAAGTGGGACACCAAGAACCCCACGATCATCGAGACCGGTTTCTCCACCGTGCCGAGCTCGCAGGCGCCGCAGGAGAAGACGCAGACCGTTCTGCTGCAGGGCAAGTACGTCGGCCGTCTCGGCAGCGACAACGCGTTCGTGCCGCAGCTCGGCGACTTCCAGAAGGCCGTGAAGGTCGAGCGCAACGCCGACAACCAGTGGCGCATCTCCGAACCGCCGCCGGGCGTCTACATGCCGCAGAGCCTGTTCAACAACGCGTACCGCCGCATCACGCTCTACTTCTACAACCCCGAGTTCACCGTCCTGGTGCCCGACCCGCGCTACGTCGTGATCCCGCCCGCGACGAGCATCCCGACGCGCGTGACCGAGCTGCTGGTCAAGGGCCCCGGCGACGCGGTGCGCGACACGCTGGTGAGCGCGCTCGGCTCGGACGCCGACAAGTTCTCCGACACCAAGGAGTCCGACGACGGCGCCCTCGAGGTCAACCTCACCAACGTGGGCAAGGACCTCACCCCCGAGAAGCGCAAGCAGATCGTCGCACAGGTGGTGAAGTCGTTCTCCGGCATCACCTCCTCGCGCGTGCGGGTGCTCGTCGAGGGTCAGCAGATCCTGCCGGACCAACGCGACTACCGGCCGTCCGACGTGTCGGCGACCGCGGGCGAGTCGTTGCTGGCGCTGAACGCGAACCTCCAGGGCATGCTCGTGGTGGACGGGTCGATCCGCTCGCTCACCGACGGCAACCCGATCAAGGGCCCCGCCGGCGCCGGCACGTACGGCGCGGTCTCGGCGGCGCAGTCGCTCGACGGCTCACGCCTCGCCGTCGTGTCCCGCTCCGGCGGCGGGGTGCGCCTGCGCATCGGAGAGCTGGAGCAGGACCTGTCCGAAGTGGACCTGCCCGCCACCACGCTCTCCAGACCGACGTGGCTGCTCTCCACCGGCCCCAAGGAACCCGGCATCGAGGTGTGGACGGCCGTGGACGGCAAGTCCGTGGCCCGCGTGACCCGGTCCGACAACGGCAGCTGGACCGCCAAGGGCGTCAACATCACCGACATCGAGCCGTTCGGCGCGATCAGCGAACTGCGCCTGTCCCGCGACGGCACCCGAGCCGCCCTGGTGATCGCCGGCAAGCTCTACGTCGCCTCCGTGGTGCGCGACAACCAGGACGTCGCCCTGCGCGCACCCCGGCAGCTGCAGCCCTCGACCCTGGGATCGGCGGTGCAGTCGATCGACTGGCTCTCCCAGGACGTGCTGGCGGTGTCCTCCTCGCTGCCCTCCTGGCCGGTCACGAAGGTCTACACCGACGGCTACCGGATGGACCGCTACAGCCAGTCGAACCTCACTGTGCCGGTGGGTTCGGTGGCTTCGGCGCCCGCGCGTCAGGTGCAGGTGATCGACCCCTCCGGGCTGTGGTCGGCGTCGGACATCACCGACGTGTGGAAGTCGAGCGGGATCCGGGTGCCGCCGGGCTCGCTGGTGTTCTACCCGGGCTGAGCCGGAGCGGTGCCGTGCGCGCCCTGGGAGGCGTGGTGCACGGCTGGGAGGCGTGGTGCACGGCTACGGGTTGGGGGTCGGCCAGGAGCGGTGGTGCGCGGGCGGAACCGTGGTGCGCCGCCCGCCTCGGGACGGCAGGCATACGCGGCGGAGCCGGACCGGGTGGTGGCGAGGGCGGGGCACTGCCCGTCTTCTCGGCGCTGTGCGGCACGGGTGCTGCTGCCACGTGCCGGGCCGCCGTGGTGCGGCGCCCCGTGTCGGGGTGGTAGGCGTCTGCGGCGGAGCCGGGCCGGGTGGCGGCGAGGGCGGGGCACCGCCCGCCTTCTCGACGTCGTGCGGTACCGGTGCTGCCACCACGTGTCGGGCCGCCGTGTCGCGGCGCCCCGTGTCGGGACGGTAGGCATCCGCGACGGAACTGCGCCGGGTGGCGGCGAGGACGGGGCACCCGCCCGCCTCCTCGCCGCCGTGTCGCGACGCCACCTGTCGAGCCGCCGTGTCGCGACGCCACGTGTCGAGCCCGAACCGCCGTGCCGACACAGCCGCGTGCCTCAGCCGCGTGCCTCAGCCGCGGGCCATAGCCGCGAGCCCTCAGCACCGTGCCACAACCCCAAGCCACAACGCGGGCTCGCACCGGTCAGCCGTCGCCACGAGCGGCGCGACGCCTGCCTAGTCGCCGGGCCGGTGCGGCCGGGCCGAGGTCAGCACGAGCACGGCGTTCGTCCGCACCCCAGCCGCACGCAGGGCGCGCACGCAGGCCGCGGCCGTCGCCCCGGTCGTGATCACGTCGTCCAGCAGCACGACCGTCCCCGGCGGTGGCCGCCCCACGACCTCCACCCGCCCGGCCAGGTTCCGCCGCCGGGCGCCGGCGCTCAGCCCCACGGAGTCGGCCACCCCGGGCCCGAGGCGCAGCACCGGCGCGACGGCGGCGACGTCCACCTCCCGGGCGATCCGCACCATGTGGTCACCACCGCGGTCCCGCGCGGCGCTGCGGCGGGAGGGTGCCGGCACGATCGTCCACGGCGGAGGCCCGACCGCGACCAGGGCCGCCGCGACCATCGCGCCGAACCAGGCCGAGAGCGCCCGTGCGCTCCGTTCCTTGAAGGCCAGCACGAGTTCCCGCGCCGCACCGTTGTAGGTCGCCAGCGTCCACACGGGCGGCGCAACACCGGGGACCTGGAGGCGGGTGGGCGGGCCGAAGCCGTCGAGGCACTTGGTGCAGCAGGCGGTGCCGGAGAGGCCGCAGCCGGAGCAGACGGGAGGCAGGAGCAGGTCGAGAGCTGTCATGGGAACCAGGGTGGCGGCGGGGTCCGACAGAAAATCGCCGTCGGCCGGGAAAGGGGCCGGGACGTCGGCCGCCACGGGCCTTTCGGCACCGCCCACAAGGGTGAAGTTCCGGTTGCGTTGTCGATCTCCGCAGCCTCCGCGCACCACCGGAATCCGCAGCTCGGAGCGAGTTCTGTGACGGCGTTCCAAGAGCCGGTAACTCGTTTTGCCCCGTTTGTCCCAGCGTCTGTCGAGTCATGTTTCCAGAACTGAGTGGTCCGCACGTTCACCGCCGCTGCCCGGCCACGCGCGCTCAACCACGACCCCCTTGGGTGACCCGTGGTGGCCATCGTGACACCCGCAAGTGGTTAACGACTATTCACATGGTGAGCTGACCAGCGGTTATTACTTGAAATGTGCTCGCGTTCGGCTCTGGGTGTGATCAACCGCCTTGTCCGTCATTGGGCGAAATCCGCCGTTCAGCCCGGCGTGACTGGGTCGTGATCGGGCATCTGCACCGATCGGGACGGGCGGAAGAAGTGAGTCCGCGTTCCGCTTCGGAGATCGGAATCGATCTCTTCCCGGTTTCGGGAACATGACGCGGGGGTCGCCCGTTGGCTGGGTATGAGGCCGCGACTGGAGCCGTTCGACGCAGCAGACCTGCCGTCGAGTGCCGGTGCGCGGCTGGGCCTTGCGGGTGAGCGGGAGGGGTGCGGGTTTGGGCCGCGGCACGCTCGGGAAACGTTTGGCAACGCGCTGTCGTCGCGCTGCGTAGTCGTCGAAAAATCTCGTCGTTCCCTCGGCAAGGGGGCTTACGCGACGGTGAATCCCAAGCTAACGTGCACCGCTATCAGCGTTCCCGGCCCGCGGGGAGGAGGCGAACAGCCCATGATCCTGGCGCCGTGAGAGCCGAGGGAGACGACCCTCTGCGACACATCCGCGATCCAAGATCGCCACGGCGCTTCGAATGCAGTCCAGCCATAGCTCGCAGCAAAGCGAGGGAGGTCGTGTATGGACATCGTCGTTAAGGGCCGCAATGTCGAGGTGCCCGATCACTACAGGGTGCACGTCGCCGAAAAGCTGGCCCGGCTTGAGCGCTACGACCGCAAGGTCATCCGCTTCGACGTGGAGCTTTTCCACGAGCCGAACCGCCGTCAGTCGAAGAACTGCCAGCGGGTCGAAATCACCGGCAAGGGACGTGGACCCGTGGTCCGTTCCGAAGCCTGCGCGGGTGACTTCTACGCTGCGCTCGATTCTGCGGTCGCGAAGCTCGAGAACCGCCTGCGTCGGTCGCATGACCGCAGGCGCGTCCACCACGGGGCGCGTGCCCCGATCTCGGTGGCCGAAGCGACAAGCGGACTGGGTGAACCGTCCGCCGGCGAAAGCATGACGTCGCGCCGCGCGAAGACCGCGGTGCTCGACGCACCCGAGGCCGACTACGAGGGCATGGCGGAAGTGCCCGCGCAGCGTTGGGACGAGGGCCTCGAAGACAAGTTGCCCGGACGCGTCGTACGCGAGAAGGAGCACGCCGCCAAACCGATGACCGTCGACCAGGCCCTCTACGAGATGGAGCTGGTCGGCCACGACTTCTACCTGTTCGCCGACGCCGAATCCGGGCGCCCGAGTGTCGTCTACCGCCGGAAGGGATTCGACTACGGCGTGATCAGGCTGGCCTGACCCGCGCGGACCCCGTACCTCCTACCGCCGGTCGGACCCTTCTCGGCCCCGGACGTTCACCGTCAAGGTGAACTTGGCCGGGCCAGGAACCTTCACGCGGTCCCTGTTCGTTCTCCAGACCAGTAGCCGGGGTGGGGGCAGCGGCGACAGGAGGTCTGCGGGCACCGCAGAGCCGGCACCTGACCTGCTCATACCAGGTCGGGCGTGCCAATCCGCCTGTGTCCGTGCACACATCTTGGCGACTTGCCTACGATGGGCAGGGGAAAGGCGTCCGTGGTGGACGCGCCGCGATACAGGTGATGAGGTCTATCCAGATGGTGCTGTCCCGACTGCTCCGCTCCGGCGAGGGCAAGATGCTCAAGCGCCTCCGCAACATCGCACAGCACATCAACCACCTGGAAGACGAGGTGGTGGACCTCTCCGACGCCGAGTTGCGCGGCAAGACCGAGGAGTTCAAGAAGCGCCACGCCGAGGGCGAGTCGCTCGACGAACTCCTTCCCGAGGCGTTCGCCGTGGCCCGCGAGGCCGCGAAGCGCACCCTGGGCCAGCGGCCCTACGACGTGCAGATGATGGGTGGAGCGGCGCTCCACCTGGGCCAGATCTCCGAGATGCGCACCGGTGAGGGCAAGACGCTGACCTCGGTCATGCCCGTGTACCTCAACGCGCTCGCCGGCAAGGGCGTCCACGTCATCACCACGAACGACTACCTGGCCAAGCGCGACGCGGACTGGATGGGCCGCGTGCACCGCTTCCTGGGGCTGTCCGTCGGCGCGATCCTCTCCGAGATGACCCCGGAGCAGCGCCGCGCGTCGTACAACTCGGACATCACCTACGGCACGAACAACGAGTTCGGCTTCGACTACCTGCGCGACAACATGGCGTGGAGCCTGGACGAGTGCGTGCAGCGCGGCCACTACTTCGCGATCGTCGACGAGGTCGACTCGATCCTCATCGACGAGGCCCGCACGCCGCTGATCATCTCCGGCCCTGCCGAGCAGTCGGCCCGCTGGTACACGGAGTTCGCCCGCCTGGTCCCGCGCATGCGCGGCATCGACGTCACCCAGCTCTCCCAGAAGGACCGCATCGAGGTCATCGAGGAGAAGTCGAAGTCGTACCACTACCAGTACGACGAGAAGAAGCGCACGGTCGCCGTCACCGAGCTCGGTGTGGAGTTCATCGAGGACCAGCTCGGCATCGACAACCTCTACGAGGCCGCGAACACGCCGTTGGTGGGCTACCTGAACAACGCCCTCAAGGCGAAGGAGCTCTACCACCGCGACAAGGACTACATCCTCCGCAACGGCGAAGTGATGATCGTCGACGAGTTCACGGGTCGTGTGCTCGCCGGTCGTCGCTACAACGAGGGCATGCACCAGGCCATCGAGGCCAAGGAGGGCGTGGAGATCAAGGCGGAGAACCAGACGCTCGCCACGATCACCCTGCAGAACTACTTCCGCCTCTACGAGAAGCTCGGCGGCATGACCGGTACCGCCGAGACCGAGGCGGCCGAGTTCCACCAGACCTACAAGCTGGGCGTCGTCCCGATCCCGACGAACCGCCCTCCGCAGCGCAAGGACCAGCCCGACCTCGTCTACAAGAGCGAGGAGGCGAAGTTCGAGGCCGTCGCCGAGGACATCGCCGAGAAGCACGCGAAGGGCCAGCCGGTCCTGATCGGCACGACGAGCGTCGAGCGCTCCGAATACCTGTCGAAGCTGCTGGTGCGCAAGGGCATCCCGCACGAGGTGCTGAACGCGAAGCACCACGACCGCGAGGCGCTGATCATCGCGAAGGCGGGCCGCAAGGGCGCCGTCACCGTCGCGACGAACATGGCCGGTCGCGGTACCGACATCGTGCTGGGCGGCAACCCGGACATCATCGCCGACCACGAGCTGCGCGACCGCGGCCTCGACCCGGTGAACACGCCGGAGGAGTACGAGGCCGAGTGGGCGAAGGTCGTCGAGGAGCTGACGACCCAGGGCAAGGCCGAGGCCGACGAGGTCCGCGAGGCCGGCGGCCTCTACGTGCTCGGCACCGAGCGCCACGAGTCGCGCCGCATCGACAACCAGCTCCGCGGCCGCACCGGCCGTCAGGGCGACCCCGGTGAGTCGCGCTTCTACCTGTCCCTGCAGGACGAACTGATGCGCCGCTTCAACGCGTCCATGGTCGAGATGGTCATGACGCGCCTGAACGTGCCGGACGACGTGCCGATCGAGCACAAGATGGTCACCCGCGCCATCCGCAGCGCGCAGACCCAGGTCGAGCAGCAGAACTTCGAGATCCGCAAGAACGTCCTCAAGTACGACGAGGTCATGAACCGCCAGCGCACGGTGATCTACGCCGAGCGCCGCCGCGTCCTCGAAGGCGAAGACCTGAAGGAACAGGTCGAGCACATGATCCAGAGCGTCATCGAGGAGTACGTCAACGGCGCCACCGCCGACGGCTACGCCGAGGACTGGGACTTCGACAAGCTCTGGACCGCGCTGAAGACCCTTTACCCGGTCTCCCTCGACCCGAAGGACCTCCTCGAGTCCGACGAGGACATCACCCGCGAGTACCTGCGGGAAGTCCTCATCGAGGACGCGATGAACGCCTACCGCGCCCGCGAGGCCGACATCGACAGCCGCGTCGGCGAAGGCGCCACCCGCGAGCTGGAGCGCCGCGTCCTGCTGTCCGTCCTGGACCGCAAGTGGCGCGAGCACCTCTACGAGATGGACTACTTGAAGGAGGGCATCGGCCTGCGCGCGATGGCGCAGCGCGACCCCCTCATCGAGTACCAGCGCGAGGGCTTCGAGATGTTCAACGCGATGCTCGACGCGCTGCGCGAGGAGACCGTCGGCTTCCTGTTCAACCTCCAGGTCGAGGCAGCGGAGCCGGAGCCGGCCCAGCCGGAGGTCCCCGTGACCCTCGCCGCGGCCCCGCAGGCCCTGCCGCAGGTCTCGGGCAACGGCGGAGGCGCCCGCGCCCGTGCCCGCGCGGCGGCAGCCGCCCAGCAGCAGGCCCAGCAGCAGGCCCAGGCCCCCGCGGGCCCGGCGATGGCCCAGCTGGCGAGCGGCAACGCCATCCCGCCCGCCCTGCGCGGCAAGGGCCTCGGCGGCCCCGGCCAGCAGAACCTGAGCTACAGCGGCCCGGCCGAGGACGGCGGCGTGGAAGAGCACGCCGAGGCGAACGGTGGCGCCGGCCAGCAGGGCGGCACCCGCAAGGAGCGCCGCGAGGCCGCCCGCCAGGCGGCCAAGAACCAGCGCCGGGGTCGCTGACCTCACCTCTTGCCGCCGCGTGGGCCGCACTCCTCCGGGAGGGCGGCCCACGCGGCTTTTTCAGGCCTGCGGGCTGGAGTGAGGCGGCGACACGCCTCACTCCAGCACCGTGAACGAGGTGAACCACCACCTCCCGCCCCGGTGCTCGACCCGGCAGGCCACGGCCAGCACCCGCCCCTCCCTGCGGACGGTCGCGGAGATCTCGGCCACGAACCGGGACGGACGACAAACCCGGGGCATCCGGACCACCCGCGTGGTCCGAGCCCGCACCATCGCCCCGAGTCGCACCGCCAGCCCCGGCACCGCGACCTCCCGCAGCAGCCGAGCAGGCCGCCGCCCGTCCAGCACCTCCAGCACGGCACCCACCAGCCGCAGCGGGTCCAGCGCGGGCGACGGCGGATCGGGCTCCGGCACCCAGACGGGTCGTGGCCGGGGCCGGGGCAGCGGAACGGCTCCGCCCACGGGCGGCTCGTAGGCGGGCAGGCGGCGAACGACTGGCGGCATGCCCTACCAGGCGAGCGGCGGGCGTCATCAGGACACGGGCCACTCGAAAGTGGGTACCGTCCTCGACGTGCTGAAAGCTCTGGTGCTCGACTACGGCGGCGTCCTGACCGATCCCGGCGAGGACAACCCGGCCGAGCCGCCGCTCCTCACCGCCCTGCGCGAGGTCAAGCGGCGCGGGCTCAAGACGGCGTTGCTGTCCAATGCGGACGGTTGGTGGCAGCCGCCGCGCGTCTTCGACGGGCTCTTCGACGCGACCGTCCTCTCCGGTGAGGCCGGGCTGGCGAAGCCGGACGTCGGCATCTACCTGGTCGTGGCGCGGAAGCTCGGTCTCGAGCCGGGGGAGTGCGTGTTCGTCGACGACCTCGCGGTCAACATCCGCGGTGCTGCCGAGGCCGGAATGGTCGGCGTCCACCACCGGTCGACGCGGTCCACCCTCGAGGAGCTGGAGGTCCTGCTGGGGATTGCTCTCCGCGGATGAGGGACCAGGGGAACGGTCACCGCGCCGACCGGCTCTGAGCCTTTCTCACTGAGAGCGGCGCACCAGTTCGAAGCAGAGGACGGCCGCCGCCGAGGCGACGTTCAGCGATTCCACGCCCGCCGCCATCGGAATCGAAAGCCACGACGTGACGTGCGGACGCACGTCGTCGGTGATTCCGGACGTTTCGCTGCCCAGGACGAATGCGGCGCGCTCGCCGAAAGAAGCGGAGTAGATGGTGTCGGAGGCGTGGGAGTCGAGCGCGAAGAGCGGATAGCCGGACGCGCGCAGCAGAGCCGAGGCCTCCGCCGCGGTGCCGCAGCGCAGCACGGGCGCTCGGAAGGCCACCCCGGCGGAGGCCTTGACCACGAGCGGGTCGATCGACGCGACGCCGCGGCGCGGGACGACGATGCCGTCGATCCCCGCCGCGGTCGCGGTGCGCAGGATCATGCCGACGTTCGCGGGCGTCGTGATGCCGTCGAGCACCAGCACGGACCGCAGCGACCCTTCCTCCAGGGCCAGGGCGAGCGGCTTCATGCGGGGCGCGACCACGTCGGCGAGCACGCCTTGGTCCTGCTTCCCGTTGCCCGCCAGCACCTTCACGCGTTGCGCGGTGGCCCGCTGCACCTGGACGCCGCGGGAACGGGCCGCGTCGAGGATCTCGCGCGCGGCAGGGCCGCGGGCCGTGTCGGCGAGCACCACCTTGTCCACTGACAGCGCCGGGTCGTCCAGCGCCTCCAGCACTGGCTTGCGGCCGTAGACGGTGACGAAGCGGTCCTTGGGCGAGATCTCCACGTGAAGAGGGTGACAGAGGCGGGCACGGCGGGCTCGAACGGGTGAAGAGCTCCACTAGAGCCGTTCGGCCCTTGTGTTTCGGATCATATCGATGATGATCGTCACATGACGGCAGGTATGCGCAGTGTCGCGCAACGTCAACACCTCGCGAGCGGTCAGGACTCGGATGTGTTCATCCGGTCGGACGGCTTGCTGGTCAAGCGCACCCGCACCGGCCGTGACCTGCGACGCGAGGCCGAGATGATGGTGTACCTGAGCGGGTGCGGCATCCCCGTCCCGCGCGTTCACGAGGCCACGCGGGACGAGCTCGTCATGCAGTACGTGCCCGGCCCGCGGATGTCGGAGGAGATCGGCCGCAAGCCGTGGTTCGCAGGCGGTCTCGGCAAGGAGCTCGCGGACCTGCACCGCCGCCTCGACGTCATCCCCGCGCCCGACTTCCTGAGCGGCGAGGGCGACCTCCTGCACCTCGACCTGCACCCCGGCAACGTCGTGCTCGGTCCGGAGGGGCCCGTCGTCCTCGACTGGGCCAGCGCCACCAAGGGCGACCGCCGGCTCGACGTCGCGCTGAGCTGGGTCTCGCTCGCCGTCGCGAGCCTCGCCCCGGTCAAGAAGCTCACGCGGTGGCGGTTCCTGCGCTCGTTCATGGCCAACGCCGACCCGCTGGCGGTCGAGGCGATCCCGGAGGCCGCGCGCATCCGGCTGGGCCGCCACGACCGCGATCCGCGGGAACGGGCCGCGCTGCAGAGGTTGATGGACCGCAAACGCCACTAGGCTGGGTGCATGCCGGACCGACTGTCAGCGCTGGACGCCTCGTTCCTGTACATGGAGGGCTCCACGACGCCGATGCACGTCGGTGGCGTGGCGGTGTTCCGGCGGCCCAAGGCGGGCTTCGACTACGACAAGCTCGTCGACCTCATCGAGCAGCGCCTGAGCCTCGTGCCGCGCTACCGGCAGAAGGTCGTGCACGTCCCGGGCCGCATCGCGCGCCCGGTCTGGGTCGACGACCCGGACTTCGACGTCACCTACCACGTCCGCAGGTCGGCGCTGCCCAAGCCGGGCAGCGACACCCAGCTGCACGACCTGGTCGCGCGCCTGATGTCGCGCCCGCTCGACCACTCCCGCCCGCTGTGGGAGATCTACCTCGTCGAGGGCCTCGCGAAGAACCAGGCCGCGGTCATCACCAAGACCCACCAGGCCATGGTCGACGGCATCGCGTCGCTCGAGATCGGCCAGGTCATGCTGGACGTGTCGCCGTCGCCGCGCACGAACGTCGAGAACCTCTGGATGCCGCAGCCGGAACCCAGTTCGCTGCAGCTCGTGGCCGACGCGGTCACCGACATCGTGCAGCGCCCCGGCGAGCTCGTGGAGAACGTCCGCAGCGCCGCCCTGGACACCGTCAACACGGTCGAGAAGATCTTCCACACGTTCGGCGTGCTCGCCTCGGCGGTCCGCACCGCCGCGACACCCGCGCCCGGCACGCCGCTGAACGTCCGCATCTCCTCGCCGCAGCGCCGGTTCGCCGTCGCCCGCACCCGGCTCGACGACCTGCGCGCCATCCGCAAGGCGCACGGCGGCACCGTCAACGACGTGGTGCTCGCCGCCCTGAGCGGAGCGCTGCGCAACTGGCTGCTCAGCCGCGGCGAGAACGTCACCGGCAGCACCACGATCCGCGCGATGGCCCCGCTCTCGGTTCGTGAAGCGGACCCGGACTCGGGCAACAACGTCAGCGCGTACCTGGTCGACCTGCCGGTCGGCGAGCCGAACCCGGTCGTGCGCCTGCACCACGTGAGCCACGCGATGCGCGCCCACCAGGAGTCCGGCCAGTCCGTGGCAGCCGACGCGCTGGTGAAGGTCTCCGGCTTCGCGCCGCCGACGCTGCACGCGCTCGGTGCGCGCGCTGCGAGCTCGTTCAGCCGGCGGCTGTTCAACGTCATCGTCACGAACGTCCCCGGCCCGCAGGTGCCGCTGTACGCGGCGGGCGCGAGAATGACCGAGATCTTCCCGGTCGTGCCGCTCGCCAGGAACCAGGCGCTGGCCATCGGGGTGACGTCGTACGACGGCGGTGTTTACTTCGGGTTGAACGGCGACCGCGACGCGATGTCCGATGTGGACGTTCTGGCGGCCATGGTCGAGGAGTCGGTGGAGGAACTGATGGGGACGGCGAACGGGTCATGAGGGTCTACATCCCGGCCACGGTGCCGATGCTGCGCGCGTTCGTCGACAGCGGCGAACTGGCCCCGGTCACCGGCACGGCCTTCGCGCTGACGCCGGCGCTGCGCGAGTCCTACGCCGCGGGCGACACCGAGGAACTGGAGTACGCGGCCATGATGGACGCCGCCCGCGCCTCGCTGCGGCTGCTGGCGGCCGACGAGAAGGCCGAACCGCGGCGCGCGGTGCTCGCGGTGGACGCGGACGACGTGACGTTGCGGCCCGACCTCGACTTCTCGGTCGTGAAGGTCGCCGGCTCGTTCACCCTCAAGGACGTCGCCTCCGTGCACCTCGACACGGCCGAGGCCGAGCAGGACGTGCGCGCGGCGGTGGAGGTCGTGGACGCCGCGGACCTGGGCGACCCGGACGCCGAGTTCACCCTGGGCAGCGCCGAGGACCACGAACTGGCCTGGTACGCGGCCCAGGAGCTGCCGTTCGTCCTGGAACTGCTCTAGTCGCGGCGCTGGTCGTGCACCTCGGGCAGTGCGGTGAACCCGGCTGCCCGGTAGGTGGCGACGGCGGCCGTGTTCGAGCTCGGCGTGCAGACGACCGCGCTCGACGAGCCGAGGTCGCGCAGTGCGGCGGCGCCGGCGAGGGTGATCGCCCTGCCGAGGCCGCGGCCCCGGTGGTCGTGGTGCACGCCCATCGGTTCGACCACTCCCGGCTTGCCGGGACCGGCCGACCACACCGTGATCGCCGCCGCCGCGTCCTGACCGTCGAACGCGACGAGGCACCGAGCGTCCGCGAACGGCGGGCCCGAGGCCATCGCGTGCCAGCGTTCTTCGGTGAAGGTGGACTTCTCGAACGACGCCCTGATCACGGCGGCGTGCAGGTGGGCCTGTGCGGGCTCGACGACCTCGACCCGCACGCCGGGGCCGGGCACCGGTGAGGAGAGGTCGAGGCGCAGCGGCGTCCACGGCTCGCCGGGCTGCCAGCCGCGTTCGGACAACAGCTCCTCGAAGCGCGTGCCCGCAGGGGACTCGACGTAGACCTCCCCGGCGGGCAGCGCGCCGCGGTCCGGGTCGCAGACGTCGTCGGCCAGCCGCCGCGCCAGGTCCTCGTCCTGCCGGGCGTCCGGCGCGATCGTGCACCGCAGCAGGTCGGCGCCGTCCAGCAGGCCGACGGCGAGCACCCGCCCGTCCCGGCGCCAGACGCGGACCGCCGCCCCGATGGCCTCCTCGCCGAACCGCCAGTACCAGCCCAGATCGCCGGGGTGGAGCTGGAACGGCAGGTCGTCGCGCTGCCATTCGCGCAACGCGCGCACGGCGTCGTCGAGCACGGTCACATCCCTTCCGCGGGTTCCCACAGCTCGATCCGGTTGCCCTCGGGGTCGACGCACCAGCCGAAGCGGCCGAAGTCCGAGTCCTCGGTCTCGGGCAGCACCTCGACGCCGCGCGCCTTGAGCTTCGCCATCAGCGACAGCAGGTCGTCCACGCGCAGGTTCAGCATGGTGCGCTGGTCGGGTTCGCCGATGTACTGGGTGTCCTGGGCGAACAACGCCATCGTCGTCGTGCCGGGGTGCTCGTTCG
Source organism: Lentzea sp. CC55 (assembly GCF_021056325.1). Lineage (NCBI taxonomy): Bacteria > Bacillati > Actinomycetota > Actinomycetes > Pseudonocardiales > Pseudonocardiaceae > Lentzea > Lentzea sp. CC55. The sequence goes on from NZ_JAJCXE010000006.1 coordinate 40,189, forward strand.
TCGCCGTGTCGAGCCAGTGGAAGGTGACGGTGCCCTTCTCGCTCATCGGCACGCCCAGGTTCTCGCGGTACCAGGCGGCCAAGCGCACAGGATCCCGTGAACGCAGGAAAACCCCGCCGATGCCAGTCACCCGCGCCACCCGACGGACCCTACTACCGCGTGCCACGATGGGGGAATGGACGCAGTCACGTCTGCACCCGAACCGGTCAACGAGCCCGTGCGCACCTACGCACCCGGTAGCGCCGAACGGACCAGCCTCGAGGCGCGCATCGCGGAACTCGAAGGCACCACCCACGAACTGACGATGACCATCGGCGGTCGGCAGCGCATGGGCGGTGGCGACCGCATCGACGTGGTCCAGCCCCACGACCACAGGCACGTCCTCGGCGTGACGGCGCAGGCCACCAACTCCGACGTCGCCGAGGCGATGCGCGCGGCCCAGCACGCCGCTCCGGGCTGGCAGGAGCTGCCGTTCGACGAACGCGCCGCGGTGCTGCTGCGCGCGGCCGACCTGCTCGCCGGGCCGTGGCGCGACACCCTCAACGCCGCCACGATCCTCGGGCAGTCGAAGTCCGTGCAGCAGGCCGAGATCGACGCCGCGTGCGAGCTGATCGACTTCCTGCGCTTCAACGTCCACTTCGGCCGCCGCGTCCTGCAGGAGCAGCCGCTGTCCTCGCCGGGCGTGTGGAACCGGATGGACCACCGGCCGCTCGACGGGTTCGTCGTGGCGATCACGCCGTTCAACTTCACCGCCATCGCGGGCAACCTGCCGCTCGCGCCCGCGTTGATGGGCAACACGGTGCTGTGGAAGCCGTCGCCGACGCAGCAGCTCGCCGCGCACTTCACCATGCGGCTGCTGGAGGAGGCCGGTCTGCCGCCGGGCGTGGTCAACCTCGTCACGGGAGACGGCCGGGCGGTGAGCGAGGTGGCGTTGCGCGACAGGTTCTTCGCGGGCCTGCACTTCACCGGCTCCACCCGCACGTTCAAGTCGCTGTGGCAGACCATGGCGGGCAACCTCGACCACTACCGCGCCTACCCGCGCATCGTCGGCGAGACCGGCGGCAAGGACTTCGTGCTGGCGCACGCTTCGGCGGATCCGAAGGCGCTCGTCACGGGGCTCGTGCGCGGTGCCTTCGAATACCAGGGCCAGAAGTGCTCGGCGGCGTCGCGGGCCTACATCGCGCGGTCGCTGTGGGAGGGCGGCGTGCGCGAGCAGTTGCTCGACATCACGAAGTCGTTGTCCTACGGCGATGTCACGGACCTCTCGGTGTTCGGCGGCGCGGTCATCGACCACCGCGCGTTCGCCAAGCAGGAGGAGGCGCTGCTGATGGCGTCCGCGTCCACCTCGGTCGAGGTCCTCGCCGGCGGCTCGTGCGACGACTCGGTGGGCTACTTCGTCGACCCCGCGGTGCTGCTGGGCACCGACCCGCACCACGACATCTTCACGTCGGAGTACTTCGGCCCGATCCTCGCCGTCCACGTCTACGAGGACGCGGACTTCCCGAGGATGATGGAGATCATCGACACCTCCACGCCGTACGCGCTGACCGGCGCGATCTTCGCCCGCGACCGCGCCGCCGTGGAGCAGGCCCACCGCGCCCTGCGCTTCGCGGCGGGCAACTTCTACGTCAACGACAAGCCGACCGGCGCCGTCGTCGGGCAGCAGCCGTTCGGCGGCTCGCGCGGCTCCGGCACCAACGACAAGGCGGGCTCGATCTACAACCTGCAGCGGTGGACGAGCCCGCGCGTCGTCAAGGAGACCCTGGTCCCGGCGGCGGACCACCGGTACCCGCACATGGGTTAGTGGCGGGGCCTCCAGCCGGTGGCCTCGGTGAGCTTCGTGCTCACAACCCGCTGCGACCGCCCGAACACCTCGAACGACGCGGCGAGCTTGCCGGAGAACCGCGGCAGGCGCGTGATCCCCGTGTCCCGCTTGAGCACCGGCGTCCCGACGTTGTAGACGCCGGGAGGCGCGTCGAGGGCGGCGACCGCCGCGGCCGCCGCGTCGGCGGGGTGCACGACCGACATCCAGCCGTCGCCGACGAGCACGGGCGGTGACGTGGCGTCGCCGCCCATCAGCAACCCGAAGCGCAGGAACACGCCGCCGGGGTGCCGCAGCACGTTCTCCTGCGCCGTGACCGAGCTGGCGACGTGCCCGACCGGCTCGATCGGCGCGCTCTCGTCGAGCTCCCGATCGCCGCCGTCCGCGTAGACGAACGAGATGCCCTCCTGCACGACCCGCCCGACCCCGGCCCTCATCGCGGCCTCGACGACGGCGGCGCTGCCCTCGGTGCGGATGCGGTTGTTCTCCGCCCACGCGCGGGCCAGGACGGCCTTCGCGCTCAGCGGGATGCGGGTGGCGAGGTTGACCACGGCGTCGTGACCCGCGAACGCCGCGGTGAGCTGACCGACGTCGAACATCGAGGTGGTGTGCCGGTCCAGCACATCGACCTCGTGACCCGCCGCCCGCAGCCGCGGCACCGCTTCCCGTCCCAGAACGCCCGTCGCACCGATCACGAATACCTTCATGACCAGTGGACGGGGCAGGACGTCAGTACGTGACGGGCACCCGTGTGAAGGCGCTCACCCGGGGAGCCGTTCGAAAGCCTTGGCCGCGAGGCCCTGCACGACCTGCCCGACGGCGTTGGGGTCGGTGCCGCGCTGCACCACCTCGAACCGGACGAGCTGCCGTTCCCGGACTTCCAGGACTGCGTCGCACCTCACCTCGCCGGAGGACTCCGCACACCTGCGGGTCAGCGGGCGGTTGTTGCTCTCGCCCTCGCCGCCCGCGATCACCCCGCCGTAGCCGCCGCCGGACAGCAGCCCCTGCGACTCGTCCGCGAACGCCGCCTCCAGCAGCGTCAGCTCGACGGTCAGCGAGTCGAACCTGTAGTCGCACACCCGATCAGACCTGGCAGGCGTGCCGTTGAGCCCGCCCGCGTCACCGGACCGCAGCAGCGAACACGGGTCCACCTCGGCGAAGGCCGGTGTGCCGCCCGTGGCCGAGCACGCGGCGAGAGTGACCAGCAGGGGCAGCAACCAGCGCATGCTCATGATCAGTCAGCGTAATCGTCGATGCCCGCGCGCGAAGCCAGCAGCCGCCGCAACGACGTGAGGCGGCCCTGCGCGTCCGGCACGAGCTCGTCCAGCACGCAGCCCGGGTCCTCGGGCGGACCGAGGTGGCCGCAGCCCGGCGGGCACTCCTCGGCGGCCTCGGCGAAGTCCGGGAACGCCTTCACGATGTCGTCCGGCGTGATGTGCGCGAGACCGAACGAGCGGATGCCCGGCGTGTCGACGACCCACCCGCCGCCGGGCAGGCGCAGCGCCACGGCCTGGGTGGAGGTGTGGCGGCCCTTGCCGACGCCGGACACGACGCCCACGGCGCGGTTCGCGTCCGGCACGAGCTTGTTGACCAGGGTGGACTTGCCGACGCCGGAGTGGCCGATGAGGCACGACACCGTGTCCGTGAGGCGAGCGCGCAGCTCGGCGGGTTCCTCGTCGGACCTCGTCACGATCACCGGCACGTCGAGCTCGGTGTAGAGGGCGAGCAGCGCGTCGGCGGACGCCAGGTCCGACTTCGTCAGGCACAGCACCGGTTCCAGGCCGCCGGCGTACGCGGCGACGAGGCAGCGGTCGATGAAGCCGGTGCGCGGCGGGGGATCGGCCAGCGCGACGACCATGATGAGCTGGGAGGCGTTCGCGACGACGACGCGTTCGAACGGGTCCGTGTCGTCCGCGGTCCGGCGCAGCACGGACGTGCGCTCCTCGACGCGCACGATGCGGGCCAGCGTGTCCGGCAGACCCGAGGTGTCACCGACGATGCCCACCTGGTCGCCGACCACCACGGGCGTGCGGCCCAACTCGCGCGCACGCATCGCCGTGACCACGACGCCGGACTCCAGTGCGCACGTCCAGCGCCCGCGGTCCACGCCGATCACCATCGCGGTCTCGGCGTCGGCGTGTTCCGGCCGCCTCTTGCTGCGCGGCCGCGTCCCCTTGCCGGGGCGCACGCGCACGTCGGACTCGTCGAGCTTGCGCCAGTCCCGCTTGCCCACTTCTACGCGCCCCCGGTGAGCATGGCGTCCCACATGCCGGGGAAGTCGGGGATCGTCTTGGTCGTCGACCCGATGTCGTCCACCTCGACGCCCGGCACCACCAGGCCGATGATCGCGCCCGCGGTCGCCATCCGGTGGTCGGCGTAGGCCTTCCACACACCGCCGTGCAGCGGAGCGGGGTCGATGACCAGGCCGTCCTCGGTCTCGGTCGCGGTGCCGCCGAGCGCGTTGACCTCGTTCACGAGCGCCGCGATGCGGTCCGTCTCGTGGCCGCGGATGTGAGCGACGCCGCGGATCGTCGTGCGTCCCTCGGCGAGCGCGGCCAGGGCGGCGACGGTCGGCGTGAGCTCGCTCTCGTCGTGCAGGTCGATGTCCACACCGGACAGCTTCGCCGGCCCGCGCACGGTCAGGCCGCGCTCGGACACCTCGACCTCGCAGCCCATGCGCTCGAGGATGCCGCGCACCGCGTCACCGGGCTGCGTGGTCGTCGCGGGCCAGTGCGGGATCGTCACCTCGCCGCCGGTCACCGCGGCCGCCGCCAGGAACACCGTCGCGTTCGACAGGTCCGGCTCCACGTGCCACGTGCGCGCCTTGATCACCCCGGGCTCGACGCGCCACGTGTTCGTCGTGCCGGTGTCCACCTCGACACCGACCGAACGCAACGTCTGCACCGTCATGTCGATGTGCGGCAGCGAAGGCACCGGCTTGCCGTCGTGCCTGATCGTCACGCCCTTGTCGTAGCGCGCGGCCGAGAGCAGCAGCCCGGAGACGAACTGCGACGAGCCCGACGCGTCGATCGTCACCTCACCGCCGGGCACCGATCCCGTGCCGTGCAACGTGAACGGCAGCGCGTCGCCCTCGACGTCCACGCCCAGCGACCGCAGCGCACCCAGCACGGTGCTCATCGGCCGCAGGCGGGCGTGCGGGTCGCCGTCGAACCGGATCTCGCCCTCGGCCAGCGCGGCGGCGGGCGGCAGGAAGCGCATGACCGTGCCGGCGAGACCGCAGTCGACGTCCGCCGGCCCGCGCAGCGCACCGGGCGTGACGTCCCAGCCGCCGTCCTCGCGGTCGGCGAACCCCACGCCCAGCGACGACAGGGCGGCAGCCATCAGCACCGTGTCGCGGCTGCGCAACGGCGCGTGGACCGTCGAGGGCCCGTCGGCCAGCGCCGCGAGCACCAGGACGCGGTTCGTGATCGACTTCGAGCCGGGCACCGGCACCGTCGAGTGGACTGGGCCGGACGCGCCGGGTGCTGACCAGTGCTGAGTCATGCCTGAATCTTCCCGCATGGGCGGTGGTGTGGTGACCACCAGCCTTCACCGCAGGCTTCCGGCGCCCAGCGGGTCGCCCCACAGCACCGGCCCCGCGCCCCGATATGTCCGATATCGGGGCGCGGGGCCGGCGCCGCGGTGCAACCGTCCGGACGGCGGAAATCCGGGGCAAAGGCCGGTGGCCACCACACCAGGCAGCTCGCACAGGTGTTCCCGGCGTGGGATCATCGTGACTTCGGAGGTGATCGGTTTTGTGCGGTAGGTACGCCTCCACCAAGGACCCGGCGCTGCTGGCGGCCGAGTTCGACGCGGTGGACGGGACCGGCGACGAGGCACCAGGGGCGGACTACAACGTCGCTCCCACCAAGAACGTCATGGCCGTGGTCGAGCGCAAGCCGGAGGACGAGGAGCTGGAGCGCAGCATCCGCGTCCTGCGCTGGGGTCTCGTCCCGCACTGGGCCAAGGACCTCTCGGGCGCGGCGAAGATGATCAACGCGCGGGCCGAGACCGTGCTGAGCAAGCCCGCGTACAAGCAGTCGGCCACCAAGCGGCGCTGCATCATCCCCGCCGCCGGCTGGTACGAGTGGCAGCCGGGTGAGGGGCGCAAGCAGCCGTACTTCATGACGCTCGGGGATGACACGTCCCTGGCGATGGCGGGCATCTGGTCCGTGTGGTGGAAGGACGACGTTCCGACCGTCACGTGCGCGGTGCTCACCACGGAGTCCATCGGCGCGTTGACCGAGGTGCACAACCGCATGCCGTTGCTGCTGCCCCGGGACCGCTGGTCGGCGTGGCTCGACCCGACGTCGCTGGACCCGTCCGCACTGCTGAGCCCGGACCCGTCGCTCGTCGAGGCACTGGAGCTGCGCCCGGTCTCGACCGCCGTGAACAGCGTGAAGAACAACAACGCGTCCCTGCTCGAACGCGCAGAGCTGTCGTGACGACGCTGGTGGTGGACACGCCGCACGGCCCCGCGCGGGCCTCCCTGCACTGTGCCCACGAACCGCGGGCGGCGCTGCTGCTCGGCCACGGCGCCGGTGGTGGCGTCGAGGCCCCGGACCTGGTCGCCGCGTGCCACGCCGCCAACAAGGTCGGCGTGCACGTGGCGCTGGTCGAACAGCCCTACCGCGTCGCGGGCCGCCGTGCCCCGGCGCCCGCGAAGCAGCTCGACACCGCCTGGTTGTCCGTGGTGGACGACCTCGGCGAACGCTGGTTCGACGGCCTGCCCCTGGTGTTCGGGGGCCGGTCGTCGGGGGCGCGCGTGGCCTGCCGGACCTCGGTCGAGGGGCAGGCCGTGGCGGTGCTCTGCCTCGCGTTCCCGGTGCACCCGCCGGGCAAGCCGGAGAAGTCGCGGATGGCCGAGCTGGACGGTGTCGAGGTCGCCACGCTGGTCGTGCAGGGCGAGAACGACCCGTTCGGGCAGCCGAACCGCGCCCACCACCGCGAGGTCGTGCTGCTCAAGGACGACCACTCGCTGAAGGCGTCCGTGGCCGACGTGGGGCGGTCGGTCGGGGAGTGGCTCGACCGGGTGCTCCGGCCGCTCGACTGAATCGCCTGCTTCCCGCCTGCGCCGGCGCTACTGTCCGGCCCCATGACGGTTCTCGACGAGCAAGGCAGACCCGAACCTCCCACCGACGGCGACGAGTTCGCCACGCTGACCGGGTTCCTGGAGTTCCAGCGCGCGACCCTCGCGTGGAAGGTCGGCGGGCTGACCGCCCAGCAGCTCGCGCTCACCACCGCGAAGTCCGAGATGACCCTCGGCGGCCTGGTCAAGCACCTCGCCTACGTCGAGCAGCAGTGGTTCCACGTCGTGCTGCACGACCGCGAGCCGCTGGAGCCGTGGAAGAGCGTCGACTGGGAGGCCGACCACGACTGGGACTGGCACTCGGCCGCCGACCACACCGCCGAGGACCTGGTCGGGCTCTGGCAGGACGAGGTCGAGCGCTCCCGCAAGGCCGTCGCGGAGGCACTGGAGACCGGCGACCTGGGTCAGGCGGCCAAGCGCAAGCCGTGGCGCGACGACCGGACCGTGAGCCTGCGCTGGATCCTCACGCACATGGTCGAGGAGTACAGCCGCCACAACGGCCACGCCGACCTGCTCCGCGAGGCCGTCGACGGGCAGACGGGCGAATAGCCCCGGCCACCCGGACAGGGCCTCGGCCGAAAGTACGGCAGTTGTTCTCCGCGGCAACCGGAAGTGGATCAACGGCGTCACCTGTGTGTGGGGAAACGCCGATCGAGACGAATTCGGGAGAACACGTGAACAGGTTCCGCAAGTCCGCGACCATCGGGTCGCTGGTCGCCGCCGCCGCTCTGAGCCTCGCGGGAACGTCCGCGGCGCAAGCCGCCGGCACGCCGTCCGATGCGCCGTGGTGCACCGGTGACGACCTGGTGATCAGCGCCCACGACATGCGCCAGCGCGGCACCGAGTTCAAGGGGCACGAGATCAGGTTCGCCGCCGCCGAGGGCGTCACCTGCACGATCGGCGGCAGCCTGAGCAACGTGCGGTTCCTCGACGCCGAGGGGCAGGACATGAACGTCTCACTGACCGGTGGCCAGGGGGAGTACCGCGAAGCGACCGTCCACGGTTACCACCACGCCGTCGCCTACGCGGGCTCGCGGATCGACGGTCCGCGGGTGACCCCCGCGTTCATCCGGTTCGACCTGCCGGGCCAGGGCAGCCTCGGTGCCCGGATCACCACGGCGTGGCCGTCGTGGATCGGCTCGCCCGTGAGCTTCGGCAACATCGGCTGGCCGGTCAGCTAGGCACTGATCCCCGCGACCACCGCTCCGGTGAGCCGCACCAGGTCGGCGGGCGCGATCTCGACCTCGAGACCGCGCCTGCCGGCGCTGCAGAAGATCGTCTCGAACCCCGATGCCGACGCGTCGAGCACCACGGGCAGGCGCTTCTTCTGCCCGAGCGGGGAGATCCCGCCGGCGACGTAACCGGTCGCGCGCTCGGCGTCGGCGACCGCCGCCATCTTCGCCTTCTTGCCCTTCAGTGCGGCGGCGAGACCCTTCAGGTCGAGCTGGGCGGTCACCGGCACGACGCCGACCGCGAGTTTGCCGTCCACCTCGGCCACGAGCGTCTTGAACACTCGTCGCGGCACCAGCCCGAGCGCCTCCGCGGCCTCCAGCCCGTAGGACTCGTGGCGGGGGTCGTGCTCGTACGAGTGCAAGGTGTGCGCCACCCGCTGCTTGTCCAGCAGCGCTGTGGCGGGAGTCCCACGTCCGGCCATGCGGAATTACTACCAGCACCTCCGTTGTTGGTCAGAAAGTGGCAACGAACATGCTCGAGCGGTCACGCGTAGAGTCAGTCCCGACCCAGAACCTGTGGGAAGGGAGCGCGGTGCCCGCCACCGGCACGACAGAGACGACGGCGGAGCGCGCTGCGCGTTTCGAGCGCGACGCTATGCCCATGCTCGACCAGCTGTACTCGGCGGCCCTGCGCATGACGCGCAACCCGGCCGACGCCGAGGACCTGGTGCAGGAGACCTACCTCAAGGCCTACTCGGCGTTCGCGTCCTTCTCGGAAGGCACGAACCTCAAGGCGTGGCTGTACCGGATCCTGACGAACACCTACATCAACGGCTACCGCAAGAAGCAGCGCCAGCCCATCCAGCAGCCGACCGAGGAGATCACGGACTGGCAGCTCGCGCAGGCGGAGAGCCACACCTCGTCCGGCTTGCGCAGCGCCGAGGTCGAGGCACTCGACAACCTGCCCGACAGCGACGTCAAGGAAGCATTGCAGCGGTTGCCGGAGGAGTTCCGGATCGCGGTCTACCTCGCCGATGTCGAAGGCTTCGCGTACAAGGAGATCGCAGACATCATGGGCACCCCGATCGGCACGGTGATGTCCCGGTTGCACCGGGGCCGTCGCCAGCTCCGCGACATGCTGGCGGACGTCGCCCGTGACCGCGGTTTCCTCCGAGGCAGCAACGGAGACGCGTCATGAACTGCGGCGAACCCCACGACACCGACTGCTCAGAGGTGCTGAGCGAGGTCTGGCTGTTCCTCGACCAGGAATGCGACCAGTCCCGGCGCGCGGCCCTGCAGACGCACCTCGACGAGTGCCATCCGTGCCTGGAGCAGTTCGGGCTGGAGGAGCACCTCAAGGCGCTGCTGGCCCGCAAGTGCGGCGGCGACTACGCGCCGGCCGACCTCAAGGCACGCATCCGGGCGACGATCGTGGAGATCCGCGCCGAGGACTGAGCGTCCTCCAGCAAGACGAAAGGCCCTGGTCACCGTGGTGGTGTCCAGGGCCTTTCGCAGCACTCAGGCGTTGGGGCGCTTGCCTCGGTTGGCGCCGCCCTTTTTGCGGTCGCGGCGCTTGCGAGCACGCTTCGACATGGGTGTCTCCTAGGATCAGAACTGCTTCACCGACCAGTTTCTCATGGAGGAGTTCTGTCTACTCTCACGGACCTGCTGGCCGAGCACACCAAGCTCTCCGGCGCCGCCGTCGACCACCTGCAACTGGTCGTCGCCGAGTGGCAGCTCCTCTCGGACCTCTCGTTCGCGGACTTCCTCATGTACGTGCCGCTGGACGGCGAGAAGTTCCTCTGCGTCGCCCAGGCCCGTCCCACGACGGCGCCGACGGCCCACCCGGAGGACGTCGTCGGCAGCGAGGTCGACTCCGAGGAGCACCCGCAGCTGCGCCGGGCCATGGACGAGTCGCGGATCTGCCGCGAGGAGGACCCGCGCTGGCACCTCGGCGTGCCGGTGCGCCGGGAGACCATCCCGGTGCGGCTGGGGACGCAGGTGATCGCGGTGCTGAGCCGCAGCACGAACCTGGCCGTGCCGCGCGTGCCGTCGCCGCTGGAGATCTCCTACCTCGGCAGCGCGGCCGACCTGTGCCAGATGATCGCCGACGGCACGTTCCCCGCGCCCGAGCCCTCGCCGGACGTGCACACCAGCCCGCGCGTCGGTGACGGCCTGATCAGGCTCGACCCGTCCGGCGCGGTGGTGTTCGCCTCGCCGAACGCGCTGTCGGCCTACCACCGCATGGGGCACGCGTCCGACCTCGTGGGCGTGCACCTGGCGCCGTTGACGCGCAGCCTGATCGGCGATCCGTTCGACGCCACCGAGGTCGCCCAGCGCATCCGGCAGGCGCTGGACGGCCAGACGTCGATGCGCATGGAGGCCGAGTCGCGCCGCGGTGCCGCCGTGCTGTTCCGTTCGTTGCCCCTTCGGCCGCGCGGACAGGCCGCCGGCGCCATCGTGCTGTGCCGCGACGTCACCGAGGTCCGCCGGCGTGACCGGGCGTTGATGTCCAAGGACGCCACGATCCGCGAGATCCACCACCGGGTGAAGAACAACCTGCAGACCGTCGCGGCCCTGCTCCGGCTGCAAAGCCGCAGGCTGAGCAACCCGGAGGCGAAGGAGGCGCTCGCCGAGTCGGTGCGCCGTGTGACGTCCATCGCACTCGTCCACGAGACCCTGTCGATGTCCGTCGACGAGCGCGTGGACCTCGACGACGTGGTCGACAAGGTCATCCCGATGATGAGCGACGTCGCCGTCACGGAGACCCAGGTGAGCGTGCGCCGCGAGGGTGGTTTCGGCATCGTCCCCGCCGAGATCGCGACCCCGCTGGTGATGGTGCTGACCGAGCTCGTGCAGAACGCCTTCGAGCACGCCTACGCCCCTGGCCAGCGAGGGGAGGTCGTCGTGCATTCCGAGCGGACCGCGAAGTGGCTCGACGTGACGATCACCGACGACGGCAAGGGCCTTCCGCAGGGCTTCTCGCTGGAACGCACCGACCGGCTGGGTCTGCAGATCGTCCGGACCCTCGTCGATTCCGAATTGAGAGGCTCGTTGAGCTTGCGGCGAAGGCCTCGAGGCGGTACTGAGGCGGTCCTGCGCGTGCCGCTCAGAGGGCGGCGCTAAACTAACGCCGTGCACACGTGACGATCAGCCTCAGCGGTCTCACGTGGTCATGCGGGAGGGTGTGCAAACAAAAGAAGAAGCCCGACACCTGGCACGGTGTCGGGCTTCTTCTTATGTGCAGCTCTTGAGGCTAACTGCCTGCTCAGGCGTTGCTGCGGGCGCGCGTGCGAGCGTTGCGGCGCTTGAGGGCGCGGCGCTCGTCTTCGCTCATCCCGCCCCAGACGCCGGCGTCCTGGCCGCTCTCGAGCGCCCAGGCGAGGCAGTCGGAGACGACGGGGCAACGGCGGCAGACGGTCTTCGCCTCGGCGATCTGAAGCAGCGCGGGACCACTGTTCCCAACGGGGAAGAACAGCTCGGGGTCCTCGTCGCGGCAGATCGCGCGGTGGCGCCAGTCCATTGGAACTACTCCTCAGCTAGGCGCGCACAAAGGCACGCCGGTTGTCAGCGGTCGTTTTGGGGTGCTTGTGAATGCTTTCACGAACGGCTGGGATGTCAAGGGGTAAGCACTGACCCGGTGAGTGAACTCACCCAAAAGATCGACAGCGTTCACCTGGGGTTTCACGCTCTGCTGTCACTCGACTGCAGTACATCCCGGGTGGGTACCAGGACGGTCACGAACCGATCACGGACTGTCAAGTTGCTTAGACGGCAACAGTCAGCGCATCGGGAACCGCCCGGAACTCCACCGCCGTGGTCGTGCCGAGGAAGTCTCCGTCGACCTGGAGGTTCGCGGGCTCCTCGCACTTCACTCTGACATAGCCCACGTCATCGCGCCGAACGAGTTTCGCGCTCTTCGGATTGCCCGTCGCGAGGACCTGGGCGATGTAGCGCCCGACGGTGGGTACCCGCAAAGTCTCCAAAGCACTCAAACCGAGACCGCCGTCGAACGACGTGCTGGGATTGAGCTGGATCGGCTTGTCGCCGTAGTACGTCCACGGGTCGGTGTTCGACACGAACACCATGCCGACGTCGTCGAACGGCGGCTCGTCCGGGATCTCGACGGTGAAGTGCTGCGGCTTGCGCACGTTCTGCGCGTAGGCCTTGAGCGCGACGCTCAAATAGAGCGCGGGGCTCGCGTGGTGGCCTTTGGCGCGCTTGCGCTCCACGCCCGCGACGACGTCGGCGTCGAGACCCATGCCGGCGTTGAAGGTGAACCAGCGGCCGTCCGCGCCCTCGGCGACTTCCGCGAACACCTGGCCGAGCCCGATGCGGCGGCTGGTGCCGTGCTCGATCGCCTGCAGCAGGACGTGCGTGGCCTCGACCGGGTCGCGCGGGATGCCGAGGGCGCCGGCGAAGACGTTCGCCGACCCGCCGGGGACGACGCCGACCATGGGCGTGTCCGCACGGGCGCCGTCGCGCAGGACCCCGTTGACCACCTCGTTGACCGTGCCGTCGCCACCGTGGGCGATGACGAGGTCGAACCCGTCCGCGACGGCCTGATGCGCGGCGTCGGCGGCGTGTCCGCGATAAGAGGTCTCCACGACCTCGAGCTTCACGTCGCTGGCCAGTGCGTGCGCCAACACGTCACGGCCCGCCGGCGTCGTTGTAGTCGCCTGCGGGTTCACCACGAGAAGAGCGCGCACTACTTGAGGGTAAGACAATGCGTGACCATCGGCGTCTCGCATGTCCTCCCTCAGTGTGGCTCCAGCCTCACGAAAGTGGCGCAAGTCTCCCTTCCGTCGTACCGCGTCCCGCCTCGCAGCCGAGTGCACCCCGGGCGACCGCCGGCTCGCTGAAGGCCCCTTGATCTTCCCCCGCGGGACGTGCTTCCAGAGCCCTCCAACCGGGTGGCCTACGATCCGTGACCAGTACAGAACGTGAGGAAAGGTCTCCCGTGACCACTGGCACCCCGGCACCGCCGAACTCGGTGCGCGCCGCCGCCGCGCTCACCTTCCTGCAGGGCCTCGGCGGCATCGCGCTGGCCGTCGCGCTCGTCGTCCGCGTGCTGCAGGGAGCGCCCTCAGCAGGGCCGATCCTCGGCGCGGCCGGTGTGCTCGTCCTCTGGTTCGGCGGCGTGCTCTTCGCTTCGGTGATGTTGTTCCGCGGCCACACGGGTGCGCGCACGCCTGTGATCGTCACGCAGCTGCTCCTGCTCGGCTGCGCCTGGTACGCCTACGGACCGTCAGAACAGCCGTTGCTCGGCTCGCTGGGCGGCATCTACTGCGTCGTGGTGCTCGTGCTGCTCTTCACCAACGACGGCCGCAGGTGGGCGCTCGGCCTGACGGACGTCGCCGAAGGAGACAAAGCCGACTAACGGAGGGTGGTCACAGTCACACGGCCGGGTGAAGCTGTGGGTGGTTGCTTAACCACTCCCTGCTCTCACGAGGTGACCAACCATGCGTGTGATGACCGCGATCGCGGGCGCCTTCCTGGCGGCGCTCTCCCTCGCCCCCGCTACCGCCACGGCGGCTCCGGAGAACCCGGACATGTCGCCGATGATCATCGGTGGCAGCTACGCCCAGAACTTCCCGTACGCCGCTCGCCTGTTCTTCAACGGGCGGGAGAACTGCTCGGCCACGAAGATCGCGCCGAACTGGATCCTGACCGCCGAGCACTGCGTCTCGGGCAGCGGCACGTACACGTTCCGCGCGGGCAGCCTGGACCAGACCTCGGGCGGCCAGCTCGTGACGGCCACCCAGATCATCAAGCACCCGTCCGCGGACCTGGCGCTCGCGCGGGTCGGCACGGCGATGTCCTCGCCGTTCGCCCCGCTCGGCAACCCGGTCACGGTCGGCCAGACCGTGCAGCTCTACGGCTGGGGCGCCACCTGCACCAACCAGCCCGAGATCAACTGCCAGTCGCGCTACCTGAAGGTCGCGAACACCCGCGTCACGTCCACCAACGGCCGTGACTACCGCGGTGGCCAGGCCATCTCGGTGCAGCGGGTCGACGGCATCGCGGCCGGTGGCGACTCCGGTGGCCCGATGTTCGCGAACGGCCGCCAGGTCGGCGTCGCCTCGACGTCGGACCGCGCGACGCGCTCGAACTACACCAGCATCAACAACACCAGCTACCGGTCCTGGATCCGCCAGTACGCCGGTGTCTGACACACCCTGATCGACCTGCGGCGAACCCTGCGATGGCCCTCTGCTCCGGCAGGGGGCCATCACCCTTCGTGTTCACTAATTGGTGGATGGACACGAACGGAGTAGCCGGATACCGTGCCCCCAGCGTTCGCGCCGCTCGGGAGCAGGGTGAGGTGCGCAGTGCAGGACGGCCCGAAGCGGGTGACGACAAACGGGGGTTCCGAACGCCCGAACGCCGCCCGCCTGTTCGACTACTACCTCGGCGGAGCGCACAACTTCGCGGTTGACCGCGCGTTGGCCGAGGAGAGCATCGAGAAGTTCCCGGTGGCCGAGGTGGCGCGCACCATCAGGTCGTTCTCCCGCCGCGTCGTGCGGCTGTGCGTCGAGGAGTACGGCATCCGGCAGTTCCTCGACCTCGGCAGCGGCATCCCGACCGCCGGCAACGTCCACGAGGTCGCCCAGTCGATCGACCCGTCGTGCCGCGTCGTCTACGTCGACCACGACCCGGTCACCGTCGCCCACGCCCGCACGATGCTGCGCGACAACCTCTGCACCGCCATCGTGCAGTCGGACGTCGGTGACGTCGGCGCCGTGCTGCGCCACCCCGAGACGCGCCGCCTCATCGACTTCACCAAGCCGACCGCGCTCCTGATGATCGGCATCCTGGTGTACGTGACCGACGAGCCCGTCGGCGTCGTGGCGCGCTATCGGGCCGCTTTGAGCAAGGGCAGCATCCTCGCGTTGACGCACCTCACCAAGGACGTCGAACCCGAGCTCGTCGACCAGCTGGTCGCTCTGGGAGCCGCGGTCGGTTCGGAGCTCGTGCCGCGGTCCAAGCAGGACGTGGAGGAGTTCCTCTGCGGCCTGAAACTGCTGGAGCCCGGACTGGTCCTGGCCGCCCACTGGAGGGCCGACGGCGAGCTGCCCGGCACCTCCCCGGCCGCCGACGCGTCCACGTACGGCGCCGTGGGCATGGTCTAGGCCCCGTCATCCGGGTCCGGACACGGCGAAGGCCGGGCCGGAAGTACAGGTGACTTCCGGCCCGGCCTCCGCGACGGCTCTCTCAGCCCCGGTACGCGGCCTGCTGGCCGGCGAGGGCGGCCGGGCCGCGGTACTGCGCGCCACCGAACGCGAGGATCGCGTAGCCGATGACGCTGAACAGCCACAGGCCGACGACGCCGAAGACGGTGTCCTTGGCGAAGGACTTCGCGACGTCGATCGAGACGATCAGCGCCATGACGATGTTCACGAACGGGATCAGGAACAGGACCAGCCACCAGCCCGGACGGCCCGCGACCTTCAGCCACACGTAGATGTTGTAGATCGGGATGATCGCCGCCCAGCCGGGCTGACCGGCCTTGGTGAAGACCTTCCAGAACACCACGACGGTGAAGACGAGGAAGGCGAGGTAGATGATCGTCCCGACGATGCCGATGCCGGCGGCCGCGTTCGGGTCGATGGTGCTCGGGTCAGTGCCCACGGTCGTTCCTTCTTTCCACGCTTGCTTGTGCCGGGGGATCGGCGAGCGGGGACGCTGCCAGCACCGCGGACCCGTCCTGTGTGGAATTCCCGTTTCGTGAGCCTTTCGAGACCATTCGTCAACCTTCAGCGTGGAGAGCCGAGCTCCTTCAGAGCCTCGTCGGCCACCCGCATGACCGTCCACTCGTCCATCGGGACGGCGCCGAGCTTCTTGTAGAAGCCGATGCTCGGCTCGTTCCAGTTGAGGACCCACCACTGGAACCGCGTGTAGCCCCTGGCGACGCACTCCTGTGCGAGTGTCTCCAGCAGCTGCCTGCCGATGCCGCTGCCGCGGTGCTCCGGCGTGACGTAGAGGTCCTCGAGGTAGATGCCGTGCACGCCGTCCCACGTCGAGAAGTTCAGGAACCACAACGCGATCCCGACGACCTCACCGTCCACTTCGGCCACGTGGCCGAACAGCGCGGGGCTGTCGTCGAACAGCGCGGTGTGCAACTGTTCCGACGTGAGGTGGCACTGCTCCGGCGCCTTCTCGTAGAGCGCCAGCTCGTGCACCAGCCGCACGACCGCGTCGACGTCGCGCGGTTCCACCCTCCTGATCATCACACCTCCCAGGCGGGCACGTTGAGCCTGCGCACCTGCGGGTCGCCCCGCTCGTCGCCCAGCTGGCAGGTGCCGGCCGGGTCCAGTCCGAAGTGGACGCCCTGGTCGGGCGCCAGTCCGAGCCACGCGGCGATCAGCACGCGGCTGAAGTGCCCGTGCCCCACGAGCACGACGTCACCGCCGGGCAGGATCCTGCGCACGTCGCCGAGAACCTTGCGCGCCCGCTCCTGCACCTCCGCGTGCGTCTCCCCGTTGGGCATCGGGTGCGTCCACACCGTCCAGCCGGGAACCCGCTCGCGGATCTGCGGCGTGGTGATGCCCTCGTAGTCGCCGTAGTCCCACTCGGCCAGGTCCTCGGTCGTCCCGCTGATCTCCAGCCCGGCGAGCGCCGCCGTCCTGGTTGCGCGCTGCCGCGGGCTCGTCAGCACGAGCGCCGGCGCCTGGTCCGTGCCTCTCAGCCGGGCGAGCGTCGCGCCCGCCCGGCGTGCCTGCTGCTCGCCCTCGGGCGTCAGTTCGATGTCAGTGCGTCCCGTGTGCCTGCCGCTCTCGGACCACTCGGTCTGGCCGTGGCGCAGCAGGTAGAGGTGGGTGCTCACCTGTTCGATCCTAAGCAGTGACGGGGCCCACGTTTGGACGAGTCCACCTCCGAGGTACATCACTCCCCATGACCGCCGAGCACCCCGACCACGGCGCACCCGACGAAGTCGACGCCCAGGAGATCCGCGAGGCCTTCGGAGTCCGCGTCGCCCGCATCCGGACGGAACTGACCTCCACCTGGAACAAGCTGAGCCAGAACGAGTGGGACGGCGACATCAGAGGCAGTTGAGGTTCGCTGTCGGCTGGTCCGGTAGTGCGCTTATAGGGAAAATCTCTCGGCGTTGGGCCGAATGGCGCACGACGCCCGGCTGTTTGTCGTTTCGCATGGCAGATTCCCGCCGGTAACGCCTCCCGGGCGCGGTGAGGCCTCGCTAGAACGGAGTGGATCGTCCTTTACGAGGGGGACCCGCTCATGCGTCGCACAGTCGCGCTCCTGGTACCTGTCCTGCTGGCCGCGGTCCTCCCCGCGCTGCCCGCCTCGGCCGCGCCGGAACCGCCTTCGTCCCGCTGGACCGTCTCCGGTGACGAGATCCGCTGGACCACGGCCACGCCGATGCCGGTGCTCGACGCCGGCGTGGAGTTCTGGGAGGGCGACCGGTTCCTCGGCCGGGCCCGCGAGTCGGCGGACCTGCGGTCGTTCACGGTGGGAGCGGCACCGCGGGATCCGGCGGCGCTGCAGGTGCGGTCGGCGGGCAGGCGCCTGGACGTGGTGGAGCCGTCGCCACCCGCGCTGTCCGCACCCGCGCTGCCCGCGTCGCTGCCGGAAGCGGCGGTGGACCCGGGCGAGCCCGGGCCGTACGCCACGGAAACCGGCGAGTACGCGCTCGACCCGGTCAGGCTGCCCGGCTACGCGACGCCGATCGAGGTGGAGGCCGTCGTCGTCGCGCCGAAGGGTGCCGGGGGCGACCGGCCACTCGTGCTCTTCCTGCACGGCAGGCACTTCACCTGCTACAGCAGGACGAACCCGGACCAGATCAGCCTGGACTGGCCGTGCCCCGGCGGACTGACGTCCGTGCCGAGCCACCGCGGTTACCTGAAAGCGCAGGAACTGCTGGCATCGCAGGGGTACCTGACGGTGTCGATCTCCGCCAACGGCATCAACGCCCAGGACGCGTCGACCGCCGACGCGGGGGCGCAGGCGAGGTCGTCGCTGGTGCGCCACCACCTCGCGAAGTGGGCCGACTGGTCGGGGGCCGGACGCACCTCGGCGCCCGGCGCGGTGAAGGCGCTGCCCGCGGCGGACATGTCGAAGGTGCTGCTCGTGGGCCACTCGCGCGGCGGCGAGGGCGTCAACCGCGCCGCCACCGACAGCCTCACCCCGCCACCCGGCGACACGGGGTTCGAGGGGCCGGTGCGCTGGAACATCCGCGGCGACGTGCTGATCGGGCCGACGATCTTCGGCCACAACCCGGCGCCGGACGTGCCCTCGGTGACGTTCCTGCCGGGCTGCGACGGTGACGTGTCCGACCTGCAGGGGCAGATGTTCCTGGACCAGACGCGCGGCCTGAGCCGCGGCGAGGCGTTGCACAGCGCGCTCTACATGGTCGGCGCGAACCACAACTACTTCAACAGCGAATGGACCCCCGGCCAGGCAGAGGCGCCCGCGTTCGACGACTTCTGGCCGGGCCAGCAGCCCGACCCGATCTGCACACCGGGCGCGCCGACCAGGCTGACCGCGCAGCAGCAGCAAGCCGCCGGCGCCACCTACGTCGCGGCGTCCGCGGCCCTGTTCCTGGCCGGTGACCAGTCGGTCCTGCCGCTGCTCGACGGCACGGGTGTCCGCGCCCCGTCCGCCGACCCCGCCCGCGTGCTCTCCCACGCCCTCGGCGCCGGCCGCCGGGCGTTCGTGGTGCCGGACGGGTCCACCGCGGCCACCGGCTCGGCGCGGGTGTGCGAGCAGGTCTCGCGCGACGCGGCGGTGACGTGCGGCACCGCCCGTTCCCCGCACTTCGTCGGCTTCCGCTTCGCCTCGGTGCAACCGGAACGCCTGGCGGTGGCGCTGAAGTGGTCGGCCGCGGGGCAGGCCGGTGTCGTCACGCCTGCCGCCCCGGTGTCCCTGGCCGGCTCCACCGACCTGGCGCTGCGCCTCGCGGTCCCGGGAAACGCCGCGGCCGCGAGGTTCGGTGTCGTCTTGAACGACCAGAGCGGACGGAAGCACTCGCTGGGTTCCGTTTCGGTGGCGGGACTTCCGTCCTCGGAACGCACGAGCTCGTTGTGGGCGCAGGAAGTGCGGGTGCCGCTGCCGTCCGGGCTCGGGCAGGTGGCGTCGCTGGAACTGGTGCCGGAGTCGGCGTCCGGCGAGGCGTGGCTGATCGACGCCTACGGCTGGAGCCAGGGGCTCGTTCCCGTGACTCCCGTGCGCGTGCCCAGGGTCGACGCCACCCTCGTCGCGGTGGACGAGGGCAACTCCGGCACGCAGACGCACAACATGGTCGTCACCGCCGATGGTGACGGCACGCGCGTGATCCGGTTGTTCCACACCGAAGCGCAGACGCCGAAGACCCGGCTGGTGACGCTGGCGCCCGGCCAGACCCGCGCCGAGGTGCCGCTCACGTTCGCCGGCAACACCAGGTGGAGCAGCGACGTCCTCAACACCGTCGCGGTGCAGGCGATCTCCAACGTCGTGGTCGGTTCGGCGGTCGGCGGCCTGCTGGTGCGCAACGACGACCCGGCGCCCCGGATCACGGCCACCCCCGTCGCCGGCAGCGTGGCCGAGGGTGGCGCGTTGAAGTGGAAGCTGACGCTGTCCGAGGCCGCCGACTCGGCGTTCTCGGTCAGCGGTGTGCCGCTGGCGCCCGCCTCCGGCACCGAACTGTCCACAACGGACGTCAACGCCGACTGGCTGCTCCGCAACTCCGGGGAGGCGGCGCTGCCCTCACGACCGCTGTCGGCCACCCGGCTCGAGCTGTACGTGTCGATCCCGGCCGGGCAGACGTCCGCCGAGGTGTCGGTGCCCACCGTGACCGACACCTCGGCGGAGGGCGGGGAGTCGGTGCGGCTGAGGTTCACCGGGGTGTCGCCGACCGGCGTCGAGTTCGAGGTGACGGGGGAGGTCACCGAGGCGGCGTGACGCTGCGCGGGTGGTTGCCCCGGACGAGTCAAGGGTTCCCTCAGGACACCTCGGTCGATGCCGGCGGAGGTGTGCGCCGCAGCAGGAGAACGACGAACCCGAGGAATCCGCGGTAGCCGCCCAGCCAGCTGGTGCGGTGGGTCGTCGACATCCGGAGGGCGAGGTCGCTGTCCGGGTGGTCGGGGTTGTCGAGAGCCCACCGGGCGAGGGTGCCGGTCCAGCACCACCCGTACTCGTCCCACTCCGCTGTGGTGCTGATGTACCCGTAGATCGGTGTCCACCCGTCGGCGACGACCTGGGCCACGGTGGTCGGGAGATCCGCGTACTTCTGCGGACCGTCCTCCAGTTCCGCGCGGACGGCAGCGTCGGGCTCGCGCTCCCAGAAGCAGTCGCCCAGCAGGAGCATCCCGTCCTCGGCGAGATGCTCCCGAGCGGCGTTCAACGTCTCGAGCAGCCCGCCGAACGCGTAGGCGGCTCCCACGCTGAGCACCAGGTCCGCTTTCCTGGTCGACCGGTACTCGGCGACGTCCTGGCGGCGCAGTTCGAGCCGATCCTCCAGGCCGAGCCGGGCGGCCTCGCTGAGGACGTGGTCGAAGCCTTCACCCGAGATGTCGACACCGACAGCCGTGGCGCCGCCGTGCGCCTGTAGCGCGCGCAGCAACCAGGTGCCGTCGCCGCAGCCCAGGTCGAGCAGGTGGTCGTCCTGCCCGCGGATGGCCCGGCGGAGGAGGTGTTCCACTGTGCTGTCGCTCAGCGGAGCCGATATCGGATGGTCTGCGTGCGCGAGAGCGCTGAGTTCGCGTCGGCCCATCAGCGCTGTCTAGCAGAACGCGGATCTTGTGTCGCCGGTGTTCGGCGGTGGTGGTCTCGGCGCTGTCCGGACCGAGTCGAGCCGTGCTGGACCCCGGAAGACGAGAAACGACGCTGACCTGCGAGAATTTGTCCGCTGGTCAGCGTCGTCGACAAGGCTCCGAACTCAGCCCTGCTTGGTCTCCCAGAAGATCTTGTCGATCTGCGCGATCAGGTCCAGCAGCTGCTGGCCCGTCGCCGGGTCCATCGAGCCCTTGGTGCCCGACGCACCCGCGGCCTTGGTGGCGCGGTTGAACAGGTCGTGCAGCTCGGGGTACTTCTCGAAGTGCGGCGGCTTGAAGTAGTCCGTCCACAGCACCCACAGGTGGTGCTTGACGAGCTCGCTGCGCTGCTCCTTGATCAGGACGGCGCGCTCCCGGAACTCCGGGTCCTCGTTGGCCTGGTACTTCTCCTGGACCGCCTTGACCGACTCGGCCTCGATGCGGGCCTGAGCGGGGTCGTAGACGCCGCAGGGCAGGTCGCAATGCGCGGTCGCCTCGACGCGCGGGCGGAGAATGCGCGACACGAGTCGCATCGTTCCTCCCAGAGTGAAAACAGTGGATGCTCCGACAGGGAGGAACCCTACTCCGGCTGAGCGGAAGGTGATCGTTGAGACCGCGTCTGTCGACGGTGCTCGTCAAGGGGCCGTCCATGGTGCCTGCCCTGAGGAACGACGACATCGTGCTGGTCAGGTGGGGTGCGAGGCCCCGTCCGAACGACATCGTGCTGGTCCGGTGGGGCAGCCGGCCGGGGCAGCTGTCGATCAAGCGCGCCTCCCACGAAGTGGACGGGGGGTGGCACGTGGTGGGGGACAACCCGTTCGCGAGCACCGACTCCGAACACCTCGGACCTGCGGAAGTGCTCGGAGTCGTCAAAGCTCGACTATGGCCGAGGCCGACTCTCAGGCCTTGATAGACGCGTACAGGGCGAGGCAGTCCTCGTAGCGCGGCAGCACGCCGGCCTCGTAGGCCTCGGACAGGGTGGGGGCGGCGGTGTCCTTCTCCGAGAGCAGGAACTCGAGCTCGCGCGGCCACGGCAGGTCCAGCGCCGGGTCGAGCGGGGTCAGGCCGTGCTCGCCGGACGGGTTGTAGACCGTGGAGCAGAGGTAGTTCATGGTCGTGTCGTCCTCTAGCGCGATCATCGCGTGGCCGAGGCCCTCGGCGAGGTAGACCGCGTTGCACTTCTTCGAGTCGACGAGCACCGCGTCCCACTGGCCGAAGGTGGGGGAGCCGACCCGGATGTCGACGACCACGTCGATGAACGAGCCGCGCGGGCAGAAGACGTACTTGGCCTGGGAGGGCGGCACGTCCGCGTAGTGGATGCCCCTGATCGTCCCGGCGCGGGAGACGCTGTGGTTGGTCTGGGCGACCCGCATGGGGTGCCCGACCGCCTCGACGAAGGCGGCTTCCTGGTACGGCGAGACGAACACGCCGCGGTCGTCGGGGAACGTGCGGGGGGTGAACTCCCACGCGCCGTCAATTTTCAGCGAACTCGCCAGCATGTCGTCACTCTAAGGCGTCAATCTTTCTTGACCGATCGGGTGCTTCCTGCCAGCAGAAACTGACCGGTCGGTTCAGAAAACCGGACGGACGTCTTGCTACATGCCCTCTGACCTGCGGAAAAAGTGTGATCCCCGCCGCAGACAGAGACGCGCGACCCTGCCACACTTCCCGTCACCCGCAGCACTCGGACAGTTCTCCGACGCAACTCGTCGGAGGTCGTCGACCGAGTTTCCAGGCCCCGTGTACCCGGTGTGACAACGCTGGGACGGTGCGCCGTTTGGTGATGAGCCCACGTTGGGCCACTACGCCGCCCGCACCGCAGGAGGGACGCCGTGACAGCAGTGAACGAAGCCCGTACCGAGAACTCCGATCCGACGACGCTGACGGACGAGGAGATCTTCAACGCGCACCTGGGCGGGAAGCTCGAGGTCGGCGCGACCGCCTCGCTCGCTGACCCGAAGGCGCTGTCCATCGCGTACACGCCCGGTGTCGCACGGGTGAGCCAGGCCATCGCCCGGGACGCCTCCCTGGCCGCGAAGTACACGTGGGCGCACCGCCTGGTCGCCGTCGTGAGCGACGGCACCGCCGTGCTCGGCCTCGGCGACATCGGCCCGAGCGCGTCGCTGCCCGTCATGGAGGGCAAGTCCGCGCTGTTCAAGACGTTCGGCGGCCTCGACTCCATCCCGCTCGTGCTGAACACGACGGACGTGGACGAGATCGTCGAGACGCTCGTCCGGCTGCGCCCGTCGTTCGGCGCGGTCAACCTCGAGGACGTCTCCGCGCCGCGCTGCTTCGAGCTGGAGCAGAAGCTGATCGAGGCGCTCGACTGCCCCGTCATGCACGACGACCAGCACGGCACGGCCGTCGTGTCGCTGGCCGCGCTCAACGGCGCGAACACCGTCCTCGGCAAGAACATCGGCGACCAGCGGGTGGTCATCTCCGGTGCGGGCGCGGCGGGCATCGCGATCGCCAAGATCCTCCTCGCCGCCGGTGCCGGTGACATCACGCTGCTCGACTCGCGCGGCATCGTCCGCGCGGGCCGCGCCGGTCTCAACCCGGTCAAGGAGGAGATCGCGGCGGTCACGAACAAGGCGAACCTCGACGGCGGCATCGACGTGGCGCTGCGCGGCGCGGACGTCTTCATCGGCGTGTCGTCCTCCAAGGTCTCCGAGGACCTGATCGCGAGCATGGCGGCCGGCTCGATCGTCTTCGCGCTGTCGAACCCGGACCCCGAGGTGCACCCGGAGGTCGCCGCCCGGCACGCCGCGATCGTGGCCACCGGACGCAGCGACTTCCCGAACCAGATCAACAACGTGCTCGCGTTCCCCGGCATTTTCCGCGGGGCTCTCGACGCGGGTGCGCGACGGATCACGGAAGGCATGAAGCTCGCCGCCGCGGATGCCATTCTCGCCGTCGCGAAAGATGATTTGGGCCCAGACCGAATTGTTCCCTCGGCATTGGACCCGCGCGTCGGACCCGAGGTCGCGGCGGCTGTCGCCGTGGCCGCGAAGGCCGACGGAGTCGCCTGATCAAGCCCTGATCAGGCACTCGCATTTGCCACCCATGTGCAAGTTCGCGGGAAGCGGAACCACGAACGTGGCTTTTCGTTAACCCGTGCAGGGGTGGGCGATGACGCTCCGAAGCGCTACCGTCCCTCTCCTCGGATGTTCATCCGGGGAGAGGGTTCGTGTTTGCCGCCGTTCGGGTGCCGTTGTCGTGTCCACCCGAATTGCCGCGGGCGGCTAATGCGGGAGAGGGTGGGTCGGTGCCCAAGTGGGTGGGACGCGCGACGGTGGTGAACGGCCGTGCACGGACGGCCGACAAACCTCCGATGACGCTCGACGGGCTGACACTGCCCGATGCGCCGTCGTTGCTCGTCGACGCCAAGGGCGTCGTCATGCAGGCGAACCCCGCGGCCGTGGAGCTGGCCGGAGCGCAGGGGGCCGACGACCTCGTCGGGCGCCTGCTCGGTGAGCTGCTCCTCGGCGACACCTCCGACCTGCGGCTGTCGCGCGCGGACGGCAGCGAGACGCCGGTGCGCGTGGCGCGGCACGCCGTTGCGGGAACGGGCCTGCAGGCCGTCCTGCTGATCGACGTCTCGGACCTGTCGGCCGCCGCGGACGCGTTGCGCGACGAGCAGCGCCGCCTGCGCAAGGTGCAGCGGGTCGCGCAGCTCGGCTCCTGGGAGTTCGACCCCGGCACCGGCATGACCGTCTGGTCGGACACCCACTACGAACTGCTCGGCGTGGACCGCGCCACCGTCGTGCCGGGTGCGCAGGCCGTCCTCGACGTCGTGCACCCCGACGACTACCACATGGTCGAGACGTACTGGCACGGCCGCGAGATCACCGGCGACCCGATCGACATCGAGTACCGGATCGTGCGCCCGGACGGCCAGCTGCGGTGGATCCGCGGTGTCGCCGAGGCGCGGCTGGACGACGCGGGCGCCCTGGACAAGATCACCGGCTACATCCGCGACATCACCGAGTCCAAGCGCGCGGCCACCGAGCTCGCCCAGGAACGGGCGCGGCTGCTGGAGGCGCAGCGCATCGCCCGCATCGGCAGCTGGGCGTACGAGACCGGAACGCGCGCCGTGCACCGCAGCGAAGTGCTGATGGAGATGTTCGCCGAGCTCGGCATGACGCCCGACGACGACCTGCTCAGCGGCGTGCACCCGGACGACCGCGCGGCCGTCAAGGCACTGCGCCACCGGCTGCTGCACGCCAAGGACGACGCCCCGGTCGAGGCCGAGGTCCGCAGCGAGATCGGCGAGCGCGTCTACATGTGCCGCGCCCGCGCCGAGATCGCGCCGTCCGGCCGCATCGAGCGCTACCACGGCACCATCCAGGACGTCACCGAGGCACGGGCGCTGGAACGCCAGATGCGCGAGGACCGCCGAAGACTGGCGGACGCGCAGCAGGCCGCCCGCCTCGGCATGTGGGAGTGGAACCCGTCGACGGGCGAGGTCGTCTGGTCGGACATGCTGCGCGACCTCTACGGCATCCCCGCCGACGTGGACGGCAGCTACCACTACTACCTCGACCTCGTGCACCCCGAGGACCGCGCCTGGGTCGACGACCTGTGGCGCCAGCTCGCCGTCGACGAGGTCGCCGTCCAGTGCGAACACCGCGTGGTGCGCCCGCACGACGGCTCGACGCGGATCTTCCGCTGCCACGGCATGATCGTCCACGACGCGCACGGCAAGCAGCTCGCCGTCGGCACCGCCCAGGACGTCACCGAGCAGCGCGCCGCCGAGGCCCGCATGAAGCGCTCCTCGCAGCGCTTCACCGACCTCGTCTCCGTCACCCCGGTCGGCATCGGCCTGTTCGACGAGGGCGAGCGGCTCGTCGACGCCAACGACGCGCTGTGCGACCTGCTCGGCATGGAGCTGGAGCAGCTGCGCGGGATGACCGCCGAGCAGCTCACCCACCCCGAGGACACGTCGCCCGGCCTGCAGTGGGCCGCGGAGCGCACGCAGAAGATCCCGCAGCGCATCCTCGTCCGCCCCGACGGCGAGAAGGTCTACTGCGAGCTGCACATCGCGCTGTCCGTGCAGGACGACGGCCGCCGCTTCTGGCTCATCGTGTTCCTGGACATCACCGAACGCCGCCGCGCCGCCGAGGCGTTGCGCCACCAGGCCACCCACGACGAGCTGACCGGTCTGCCGAACCGCGCCCTGGTGAAGGAGATCCTCGGCAAGGCGCTGGAGGGACCGGACCGCTCCAAGGTCGCCGTGCTGTTCTGCGACATCGACAACTTCAAGCGCGTCAACGACTCCCTCGGCCACGACGCCGGCGACGAGCTCCTCGTCGCCCTGGCGCGCCGGCTGGAGGGCGGCCTGCCCGACGGCTGCACCGCGGCACGCCTGTCCGGCGACGAGTACGTGATCATCTCCGAGGACATCGAGGCCGTGGGCGGCGTGGACGCGCTGGCCACCCGTGTGGCGTCGTTGCTGCGCACCGCCGTTCCCGTGCACGGCCAGCTGGTCCGGGTCTCCGCCTCGATCGGCGCCGCCGTCCCGAACGGCTCGCGCGCCAACGGTGCCGACCTGCTGCGGTTCGCCGACGCCGCCATGTTCGAGGCCAAGCGCGCCGGCGCCGGACGGGTATCGCTGGCCTCGGCGGCGCTGATCGCGTCCGCCGACCGCCAGGTGCACCTCGAGGGCCAGCTGCGCGAGGCGTTGCAGCACGACGGATTGGCGTTGCACTACCAGCCGGTCGTCGGCGTGGACGGCGCCGTGCTGACCGCGGAGGCGCTGGTGCGCTGGCCGCACCCGGACCGCGGCCTGCTGCCGCCGGACGTGTTCCTGCCCGTGGCCGAACAGGGCGACCTGATGCGCGAGCTGGACCGCTGGGTGCTGCGGACGGCCCTGCGCGAGGCCTCGACGTGGCCCGCGCCGGACGGCCGCCCGGTCTCGGTGGCGGTGAACCTCGCGGGCCTCGTACCCGGCGATCCCGAGTTCGTCGACATCGTGTCGACCGCGATCATGGAGTCCGGCGTCCCGTGGGAACGCGTGGTGCTGGAGCTCGTCGAGACCGCGTTCGTCGACCTGCCTTCCCGCGTGCGCCAGTCGATGGACGAGCTCGTGAAGCGCGGCGTGCAGTTCGCCGTGGACGACTTCGGAACGGGCTACTCGTCGCTCGCCCGCCTGAAGGACCTGCCGGCGCAGATCATCAAGGTGGACCGCCGGTTCGTCTCGGGCGTGGGCAACGACTCCTCGGACTTCGCCGTCGCCCGCGCCGTCGTGGACATGGCCAGGGCGATGGGCCGCAAGTGCGTGGCGGAGGGCGTGGAGACCGCGACCCAGTTCCACGTGCTGCGCGGTGTCGGCGTGGACGCGTACCAGGGCTGGTTGTTCTCGCGTCCGGTGCCGCCCAAGGAGTTCCGCGCCGTGCTAGCCCTCGGGCCGCTCCACATACCCCGCGCTGGCTGAGATCTCCGGCAGCAGCGCCGCGATGCGGTGCTTGGGCAGGTCGATCAGCCTCACGTCGAGGTCGTCGGACGCCACCGGGGCGTTGTCGACGATCTCGGCCGCCTGCCGCTTGGTCAGCACGCCCTGCGATGCGGTGATCAACGCCTCGCGCCACACGT
Source organism: Lentzea sp. CC55 (assembly GCF_021056325.1). Lineage (NCBI taxonomy): Bacteria > Bacillati > Actinomycetota > Actinomycetes > Pseudonocardiales > Pseudonocardiaceae > Lentzea > Lentzea sp. CC55. Next base: position 67,612 of record NZ_JAJCXE010000006.1, read on the forward strand.
TGCGCAGCTTGCCGTGCGCCTTCATGAGGACCTCGCGGACCGTGCGCTCGCCGAGCGACAGCGTGCCGGTGAGCACCTGGTCGGCGACGACGATCGTGGTCTTGCCGTCCGGGTTGTTGCGCAGGAACTTCAGCTTGAACCGGGTCGCCACCAGCTCCTGCAGTTCCTTCTGCCCCGCCTCCGACGACACCGCGGGGTGGTTGTTCGCGACCAGGCACGCCAGGCGTGCGGGCGAGGAGGCCAGCAGCGTCCGCAGCAGCCACGGTCCCGGGTCCGCGGACAGGTCGACGGCGAGCGACGCCGCGCCCTTGCCGACGGGCTCGGCCCACCCGGCCGCGCGGGGCTTGGGCGGCGGTGAGGACTCGGGGCGGGGAGCCAGTTCCGACAGGGCCGCCAGGGCTTCCTTCGACGGGCCGGAGGACTCCACGGACTGCGCGCCGTGGGTGTAGATGCGCGTGCCGCCGGTCACCGCGCGGCGACCCGTGGGGCGGCAGACGTAGAGGTCCGCCGCGGATCCGATGGCCTGCGCGCCGTCGAAGCGGTGGAACGCGGGCAGGATCGCCTCGAAGACCAGTCCGAGCTTCTGCAGTTCCTGCTGGACCTTCAGGCCCAGCGCGGGGGTGCGGTCGGAGAAGCCGTACGCGAGCAGCAGCCGGCCGGAGGCGATGTCCTCCAGCGCTTCGACGCCGCGCCCGGCGAACAGGCCCATGCCCTCCGGCGTGTAGGGCGGGTCGCTGAAGACCAGGTCGAACGACTCGAGCACCGACGTCGGCAGCCCGAAACGCATGTCGCAGTGCAAGGTCCGGACGTCGAGCCCCCGTGCCCGGGCCCGTGAGTCGATGAACTCCAGCAGCCGCTCGTCGAGGTCGACCACCGTGATGGACACCTGCGGGTTGACGGCGGCGACGGCCAGCGACGTCAGGTCGTGGTCGCCCAGGCACAGCAGGCGCCGGCCGGCGAGGTCGTAGGTGGAGTCCAGCCACACCGCGCGGTTGAGAGCGGTCTCCGCCGTCGCCTGCACGTGGTCCAACGAGGACAGCGGCGGTGGGACGTCCGCCACGTCCACGAGGATCTGCCGCAGCACGTCGGTGTGGTCCCTCACACCGGAGACGCCGAACTCCGCGCGGTAGGCCGCGACCAGGCCGGGGGCGATGCGGTGACGATCACCTGAAGTTTCGGCGTCGTCGCCCAGGGCCTTGAGCAGGTCCTGCACCGTGCGGCGCGGGACCGCGGGCAGGCGCACGAGCTCCGCCAGCGGGTGCCAGTCCTCGCTGAGCAGGGACAACACCTCGCGCAGCTTGCGGGCGTGCACACCGCGCTCCGCCACCAACTGCCGAACCTGGTCAATCGTCACAAGCGGTAAACCATACGGCCTGCCACATCGTGGAACGTTGTGCCGGGGTACGCCGAACGAGTTAAGGTCAGTGGGATCTGCATCCAGGGCGGTCCGAATCGGGGAGGCCGTCGCGACCGGAGGGATCCGAAGGGTGATCGAGTTCCGGGCCGTAACCAAGCGGTTCGAGGACGGGACCATCGCTGTGGACGAGCTCGACCTCACGGTCGAGGCGGGCACCATCACGGTGTTCGTCGGCCCCTCCGGGTGCGGCAAGACGACGTCGCTGCGCATGGTCAACCGCATGATCGACCCCACGTCGGGCACGATCCTCGTGGACGGCCGGGACGTCCTGACCGTCGACCCGCCCACGCTGCGGCGCGGCATCGGGTACGTCATCCAGCAGGCGGGCCTCTTCCCGCACCGCACGGTGCTCGACAACGTCGCGACCGTGCCGCTGCTGTCCGGTTGGGACAAGCGCAGGGCGCGCACGCGGGCGGCCGAGCTGCTGGAGATCGTCGGGCTCGACCCGGCGTTCGGCAAGCGCTACCCGGCCCAGCTCTCAGGCGGCCAGCAGCAGCGCGTCGGCGTCGCCCGCGCACTGGCGGCGGACCCGCCGGTGCTGCTGATGGACGAGCCGTTCAGCGCCGTCGACCCCGTGGTGCGCGAGGACCTGCAGAACGAACTCCTGCGCCTGCAAGCGGAACTCGACAAGACGATCGTGTTCGTCACGCACGACATCGACGAGGCGCTCAAGCTCGGTGAGCGCGTCGCGGTGTTCCAAAAGGGCGGGCACCTCGCGCAGTACGCGAAACCGCAGGAGCTGCTCAGCGCGCCCGCCAACGACTTCGTCGCCTCGTTCGTCGGCAGGGACCGCGGCTACCGCACCCTGACGTTCCTGCACGCCGACGTGCCCGTGCACCCCGTCGCCACGGCCAAGCTCGGTGAGCGCATCACCGTCGCGGACTGGACGCTGGTCGTCGACGAGCAGAACCGGCCGAAGGGCTGGCTGTCCGGTGTGGACGGTGAGGTCGAGGTGCGCGAGGACGACCTCGTCTCCGGTGGCTCCCTCTACGACGGCTCGTCGCTGCGGGGCGCGCTCGACGCGGCGCTCAGCTCGCCGTCCGCGCTCGGCGTGGTGGTCGACGGCGCCGGCGCCGTGACCGGCGTGGTGAAGGCCGGCGACGTGATCCAGGCGCTCGCGAAGGCCCGCGCGGCGGGTGAGGTCCCGAAGTGACCTGGATCCTCGAGAACTGGGAGAGGTTCTGGGAGGTCACCGCGGTGCACCTGCGGCTCTCGATCGTGCCGGTGCTGGCCGGGTTCGCGCTCTCCATCCCGCTCGGGTGGTTCGCGAGCCGGTCCGCCAAGGCGCGCGCGGTCCTCTTCCCGCTCGCCAACGTGCTGTTCACGATCCCGTCGATCGCGCTGATCGTGATCACGCCGATCCTGCTCGGCGTCAAAATCCTCGACGAGATCAACGTCATCGTGCCGCTGGTGGTCTACACGGTCGCGCTGATGGTCCGCTCGGTCTGCGACGCGCTGGCGGCGGTGCCGGGCAACGTGATCGCCGCCGCGAACGCGATGGGGTACCGCCCGCTGCGGCGCTTCCTCACCGTCGACTTCCCGCTGGCGCTGCCGGTCACGATCGCGGGCCTGCGGGTCGCGACCGTGTCGAACATCAGCATGGTGAGCGTCGGCGCGCTCGTCGGGCTCGGCGGCTACGGCCAGCTCTTCACCGAGGGCTACCAGACCGACCACACCGAGAAGGTCCTCGCGGGCCTCATCGGGACGGTCGTGCTGGCGGTGCTCGCCGACGGCCTTCTGCTGCTCGTCGGACGACTGCTCACGCCGTGGGCACGGGCGGGGAGGTGAGCTGAATGGGCGCCTGGCTCTTCGACCCCGCGCACTGGTCCGGCCCGACCGGGATCCCGGTGCGGCTGCTGGAACACCTCGGGTACACGCTGCTGACCTTGCTCATCGCCGCGGTGATCGCGATCCCGCTCGGCGCGTTCGTCGGCCACACCGGCAGGGGCGGGTTCGCGATCGTCGGGCTCTCCAACGCCCTGCGCGCGTTGCCGACCACGGCCGTGCTGATCCTCGTCGTGCTGTGGGCGGGCCTCGGCGACTTCCCGGTCTACGTCGCCCTGGTGCTGCTGGCCGTGCCGCCGATCATGGCGGGTACGTACGCCGGTGTGCGCGCGGTGGACCCGATGGCCGTCGACGCCGCGCGCGGTGTGGGCATGCGCGAGTCGGGCGTGCTGCTCAACGTGGAGATCCCGAACGCGCTTCCCCTGATCTACGGCGGCTTCCGCGGCGCCGCGCTGCAGGTCGTCGCCACCGCCACCATCGCCGCCTACACGGGCGCCGGTGGCCTCGGCAGGTTCGTCTTCGACGGCCTCGCCCTGCAGGAGTTCGGACAGATGCTCGCCGGCGCGGTGCTCGTGGCACTGCTCGCCGTTCTCGTCGACCTGGGGTTCGCCGGCCTGCAGCGGCTGACGGTCTCCCCAGGGCTGCGTCCAGCAGGAACCGGAGGAAAGAGATGAAGCGCATCGCGACAGCGGTCGCCGCGGTCATGCTTCTGTCGGCGTGCGGTGGAGATCCGCTGGCCGGGAGCGGCAACAACGAGCCGGCCCCGACGGACACGATCGTCGTGGGCTCCGCCAACTTCCCGGAGTCCCGCCTGCTCGCGGAGATCTACGCGGAAGCCCTGTCCGCCAAGGGCGTCAAGGTCTCCAAGAAGCTGAACATCGGCAACCGCGAGCTGTACTACAAGGGCGTGCAGGACGGCTCGATCGACCTGATCCCCGAGTACACCGGCGTGCTGCTCAAGCACATCAACAAGGACGCCACCGAGGTCGGTTCCGACGAGGTGTACGCGGCGCTCAAGAAGGCCCTGCCGCAGAACCTGGTCGTACTCGACAAGTCGGCCGCGGAGGACAAGGACGCCGTCGTCGTCACCAAGCAGATCGCGGCCCAGTACAGCCTCAAGTCGCTCGACGACCTCGTGCCGTACTGCAAGGACCTGGCCTTCGGCGGCCCACCGGAGTTCCAGAACCGCCCCGACGGCCTGGCGGGTCTCAAGGCGAAGTACAACTGCGAGTTCAAGGAGTTCAAGTCCCTCGACGTCGGCGGCCCGGTGACCGTCGCCGGTCTGAAGGACAACACGGTGCAGGCCGCCAACCTGTTCACCACCGACTACGCGATCAAGGCCAACGAGTTCGTGGTCCTGGAGGACCCGAAGAACGTCTTCGCCGCGCAGAACGTGCTGCCGCTCATCAACGAGAAGAAGGCGTCGCAGCAGGTCCGCGACACCCTCAACGCCATCTCGAGGAAGATCGACACGAAGACGCTGCTGGACCTGAACCAGAAGCTGGCCGGACCGGACAAGCCGGAGCCGGAGAAGGTCGCCAAGGAGTGGCTCGCCGGCGCGGGCATCTGACGTTGCGCGAAGGGCGGGGCGGGCACCTCCGGGTGTCCGCCCCGTCGTCGTTCCCTACAGCGCGAGATCAGCCGTGCGAGCGCACAGATCGACGGTGGTGATCCGGTCGGTGAAGCCGAGCGAGTGGTTGATCCGCCGCATGTGCTCGTTGGCGCTGTTCGTCTCGGTCTCGACGATCTCGATGCCGGTGAGCCGGCGCAGCAGGTGCGCTTTGACCAACCGGCCGATGCCTTTGCCGCGATGGGCGGGAAGTACGCCGGTGTAGCGCTGGTGGCCAACGGAAGGCCGCGAGAGAGTGCGGTGCACAACCGTCACTCCGGCAGCCTCGTCGCCGTACAGCGCGAGGACGACCCACACGTCCACACCGGCTGCGGACAGTGTGTCCTCCTCCTGCCTCACCCGATCCGGCGTGTACGTGGCCAGTTCGATCGCGCTGTCGCCCATGGGCTGGTCCTTCGTGGTGTTGAGCGCGTCGGCGTACGCGTCGAGCAGGTCTTCCGGAGCCCGTCCTGTCCAGTGCGCGAGGCGGTACCCGGCCGGCACCTCACCCGGCTCGGGCAGCGGGCCGGTGAGCACCAAGTGCTGCAGGGTGAGTGAACTGACGACGGCGAAGCCCCGGGCGGTTGCCCAGCGCTCGCCCTCACTGCCCGCGGAAACCCACGAGGCTTCGGCGGTGTCGCGGTCCGCCTGGCGCACGGCGTGCCGGAGCAACGCGGTGCCGATGCCTCTGCCCCGCCGCCGCTCGTCCACCACGACCTCGCCCGTGACGAGATGCGCGTTGTCGCCCGTCGGCAGGTAGCCGCGCGCGTACCCGACGACTCGTCCGCGCTTCCGCGCGACGAGAAACCGCGAACGGCCCCAGCCGATCTCCGGAGTCCGCTGCCTGCGCACCCATCCGCTGAACTCCGGCAGCTCTCGCGACGGCAGAGCGGTCGTCCACCAGGCGACCTGCAGGTCGAACAGGGCGCGCTAGTCGGCTTCGGCGGCATCGGCGATGTCGAGCTCTTTGATCTCGATTTCCCCCATGCCCACCATCGAAGCAGGTCCGTGGCGGCTCGCCGGAGCAGTTACCCCGGTGCCGCGTGACCGCCGATCCGCACCGTCAGCTCCTCCGCCGCCTTGCGGACCTCCTTGGCGAGGTCGGGCCACGTCTGCCCGCACGGCGTGTCGCACAGGTGCCGGAACGTCAGGGTGATGGCCGCGATCGGCCGCTCGCCGTGGTCGAACACCGGCGCCGCCACCGACGCGAACCCCGCCGTCACGAACCCGTCCTCGACGGCCCAGCCCTGGCGGCGTTCCCTGGTGAGCAGCCTGCGCAGCGCCGGCAGGTTGTGCGGGCCCCGGCCGGTTCGGTCGACGAACGCCGCCACGGACGGCAGCAATGCCCTGACCTGCGCCGGAGGTAGGTGGGCGAGCATCGCGCGTCCCGAGGCGGTGAGGTGCGCGGGCAGGCGGACGCCGACGTCGGAGACGATGGACTGCGGCTGGCGGGGCTGCTCGCGGACGAGGTACAGGGCTTCGGCGCCGTGCAGGACGCCCAGGTGGGCGACCTTCTCCATGCGGTCGGCGAGCTTGCGGAGCAACGGGCGGGCCAGGCGTTCCAGCGGGTCGTGGCGCAGGTAGGCGGAGCCGAGCTCGAACGCCGCGACGCCGAGGCCGTAGCGCTTCTCCTCGGGGAAGTGGGTCGCGAAGCCCGCCTCGGTGAGCTCCGAGAGCAGGTGGTAGGTCGTCGACCTGGGCAGGTTCAGCTCCCGCGCGACCGATGCCGCGGAGACGGGCCCCGGCCTGCCCGCGAGCAGCCGGAGGACCGCCAGCCCTCGCCGGAGCGCGGGAACGTCGCTGCTGCTGCCCACGGGGTGATTTTCCCATGTGATCCAGCCCACGCCGTTCCTCCATCAGGGCACACTCAACAGAACAGCGTCGAGCTGCGTCATAGAGGTGTGACGGTTTTGAAGGGGGTCGGGATTGACACCGAGTTTCGATGACTTCGTGGCAGACCAGGTGACCCCGTTGCTGCGCTACGCCACCGTGCTCACGTGCGACCCGCACCTGGCCCAGGACGTGGTCCAGGAAGTCCTGCTGCGCGCGCAGCAGAAGTGGGACCGCATCGGTTCAGTCGACCTCCCTCACGCCTACGTCAAGCGCATGGTGACCAACGAGTACCTCTCGTGGCGCCGGCGCAGGGCCGCCAAGGACGTCGCCCTCTGCATGACGACCCTGGAGTCCGTCACCCCGCCCGTCGGCGACACGACCCACCACTACGACGAGCGGGAAGCCATGTTGCAGCGGATCGCGAAGCTGCCCCGCAAACAGCGGGCCGCGGTCGTCCTCCGCTACTACGAGAACTACGAGGACTCGGAGATCGCACAGATGCTCGGTTGTGCCGAGGGAACCGTGCGCAGCCACATCTCACGTGCGCTGGCCACACTCCGCATGGAACACACGCCGGAGCCCGCTGGTGTCGGGCTGCGGCTCGGGGAGGGCCTGTCGTGAACGACACCGAACAGCTGATCAAGGACGCGCTCGGCAAGCTCGCCGAACGCACCCCGCACCCGGGACCGACGCTCAACGCCCTGCGGCGCAAGCACAAGCGGCAGCGGAACAACATCTTCCTGATCGCGACGGCCGGGGTCGCCGCCGTCACGGTCCTGGTCTTCGGCGGGCTCGTCGCGAGCGACAGGTACGCGCCGCCGACGGGCGGCGACGCGGCCGCCGCGCTCGTCGTGGGCGGCGGGCAGAACGTCGCGCTCAAGTACGCCCCGCGCTGGCTGCCGGAGGGCTTCACCGAGAACTCCCGCACGACGAACAACGCGGTCACACGGGTGTGGGGTCCCGCGGACGGCAAGGCGAGCGTCGTCATCACCACGCTCGGCGGGATGCCGGACACCGGTGGCTGGGACGAGGTCGGCGTGCGCGGGCTGAAGGCGTGGGCGCGGGTCGCGGATGGTGCCGCGTCCGTCGTCTGGAAGGCGCAGGACGCCCTGCAGGTGGCGGTTCGCGGCGTCGACGACGTGCGGGCCGTGGCCCTGCGCGTGGCCGAGTCGGTGCGAGCCGACGCCAAGGCCACGCACCAGGCGCCGTTCAAGGTCGAGGGCAAGTACGCCGACCAGATGTCGGGTGCCGGGGCGGACCGGTGGGACGCGTCGCTGAACCTCGGCTCGGTCACCGTGCACGTGGGGACGCAGAAACCTGAGCTGGCTGCGGCCGAACCGGTGTCCGTGCGCGGCAGGGAGGGCCTGCGCTCGGGTGCCACCGTGGCGGTCTCCGACGGCGGCCGGTGGATCTGGGCCACCTCCAGCGCCTATTCGGACCGGCTGGTCGAGCTGGTGGGCGAGGTCGAACTCGTCGACGCGCCCGACACCGGCTGGATCGGCAAGGGCCTCTAACCGGCCCGTCTGGCATTCCAGACGCCATCACGCGCTCCGGGGTCGCTGAGCCGGCCCCGGAGCGCTGTGATGTCTGCATGCGACAACCGGTGGAGCTGGGTCCGAAGCCTCTGACCCTCGAGGACGTTCATGCCGTCGCCCGCGACGGCGCCCCGGTGGAGATCACCGCGGCCGCCCGCGAGGCGGTCACCACCGCCCGTGGCCACGTCGACCGGCTCGCCACGGCCGAACGCCCCACCTACGGCGTCTCGACCGGGTTCGGGGCGCTCGCCGTCCGGCACATCCCGCCGGACCGCCGTGCCCAGCTGCAGCGGTCGCTGATCCGCTCGCACGCCGCCGGCTCGGGGCCCGAGGTCGAGCGCGAGGTCGTGCGCGCGCTGATGCTGCTGCGCCTGCGCACGCTCGCGACCGGTCACACCGGCGTCCGCCTGTCCACTGTGGAAGCGATGGCCGGGGTGCTGAACGCCGGCATCACGCCCGTCGTGCACGAGTTCGGCTCGCTGGGCTGCTCGGGCGACCTGGCGCCGTTGTCGGCGAGCGCGCTGGCGCTGATGGGCGAGGGCATGGTCCGCAACGCCCGCGACGAGCTCGTCCCCGCCGCCGAGGCGCTCGCCGAAGCCGGGATCGAACCGGTGCGGCTGGCCGAGAAGGAAGGCCTCGCGCTGATCAACGGCACCGACGGCATGCTCGGCATGCTGTCGCTGGCGATCGCCGACCTCACCCGCCTGCTCGACATCGCCGACCTCACCGCCGCCATGAGCGTCGAGGCGCTGCTCGGCACCGACCGCGTCTTCGAACCCGAGCTGCACGCGCTGCGCCCGCACCCCGGCCAGAACGTCTCCGCCGCCCGGATGCTCGCGTTCCTGCGCGACTCCGAGATCGTCGCCTCGCACCGCGGACCCGACTGCACCCGCGTGCAGGACGCGTACTCGCTGCGCTGCTCCCCGCAGGTGCACGGCGCGGCACGGGACACGGTGGCCTACGCGGCGACGGTCGCCGACCGCGAGCTGTCGTCCGTGATCGACAACCCGGTGGTGCTGGCCGACGGCCGCGTCGAGTCCAACGGCAACTTCCACGGCGCGCCCGTCGCGTACGTGCTGGACTTCCTCGCCATCCCGCTCGCGGACGTGGCCTCGATCGCCGAGCGCCGCACCGACCGCATGCTCGACGTCTCGCGGTCGCACGGCCTGCCGCCGTTCCTCGCGGACGACCCCGGCGTCGACTCCGGCCACATGATCGCCCAGTACACGCAGGCGGCGATCGTGTCCGAGCTCAAGCGCCTCGCGGTGCCGGCGTCCGTCGACTCGATCCCGTCCTCCGCGATGCAGGAGGACCACGTGTCGATGGGCTGGTCCGCCGCCCGCAAGCTGCGCAAGGCCGTGGACGGGCTCACGACCGTACTCGCGGTCGAACTGCTCACCGCCGCGCGGGCGCTCGACCTGCGCGCGCCCCTCAAGCCCGCCCCCGCGACGGCCGCCGCCGTGGCGAAGCTGCGCGAGACGGTCCCCGGCCCCGGCCCCGACCGCCACCTCGCCCCCGAGATCGCCGCCGCCGAGGCCCTGATCCGAAGTGGAGCCCTGTCATGACCACCGTGCGCGCTGACCGCGGTACCGAACTGACCGCGAAGAACTGGTCGACCGAGGCCGCCCTGCGGATGTTCCACAACAACCTCGACCCGGACGTCGCCGAGCGCCCCGAGGACCTCGTCGTCTACGGCGGCACGGGCAAGGCCGCGCGCGACTGGCCGTCGTTCGACGCCATCTCCCGCGAGCTGAGGAACCTCGAAGCCGACGAGACGCTGCTCGTGCAGTCCGGACGCCCGGTCGGCGTCATGCGCACGCACGAGTGGGCGCCGCGCGTGCTCATCGCGAACTCGAACCTCGTGCCGGACTGGGCGAACTGGCCCGAGTTCCGCCGCCTGGAGGCCGAGGGCCTCACGATGTACGGGCAGATGACCGCCGGTTCGTGGATCTACATCGGCACCCAGGGCATCCTCCAGGGCACGTTCGAGACGTTCGCCGCGGTCGCCACCAAGCGCTTCAACGGCACCCTCAAGGGCACGCTGACGGTCACCGCGGGGCTCGGCGGCATGGGCGGCGCGCAGCCGCTGGCCGTGACGATGAACGAGGGCGTCGCGCTGTGCGTCGAGGTCGACCCGCACCGCGCCCAGCGCCGTGTGGAGACCCGCTACCTCGACGAGATCGCCCCGGACCTCGACTCCGCGATCGAGCGCGTGCTGGCAGCCAAGGCCGCCGGTGAGGCCGTGTCCGTCGGTGTCGTGGGCAACGCGGCGGAGGTCCTGCCCGAGCTGCTGCGCCGCGAGGTCGCCGTCGACATCGTCACGGACCAGACCTCGGCGCACGACCCGCTGGCGTACCTGCCGGTGGGCGTCGCGCTGGAGGACTGGCAGGACTACGCCGCCGCGAAGCCGGAGGAGTTCACCGACCGGGCGCGGAAGTCGATGGCCGCGCACGTCGAGGCGATGGTCGGGTTCCTGGACCGCGGCGCCGAGGTGTTCGACTACGGCAACTCGATCCGCGGCGAGGCGCAGCTCGGCGGCTACGACCGCGCGTTCGCGTTCCCCGGTTTCGTGCCCGCCTACATCCGGCCGCTGTTCTGCGAGGGCAAGGGCCCGTTCCGCTGGGCCGCGCTGTCCGGCGACCCGGCCGACATCGCGAAGACCGACAAGGCGATCCTCGAGCTCTTCCCGGAGAACGAGCAGCTCGCCCGCTGGATCAAGATGGCGGGGGAGCGCGTCGAGTTCCAGGGCCTGCCCGCCCGCATCTGCTGGCTCGGCTACGGCGAACGGCACCTCGCCGGCCTCAGGTTCAACGAGATGGTGGCCTCCGGCGAGCTGTCCGCGCCGATCGTCATCGGCCGCGACCACCTCGACTGCGGCTCGGTGGCGTCCCCGTACCGCGAGACCGAGGCGATGGCCGACGGCTCCGACGCGATCGCGGACTGGCCGCTGCTCAACGCCCTGGTCAACACGGCGTCGGGTGCGACGTGGGTGTCGATCCACCACGGTGGTGGCGTGGGCATCGGGCGGTCGATCCACGCGGGCCAGGTGACGGTGGCGGACGGCACCGAGCTGGCGGCGCGCAAGATCGAGCGCGTGCTGACCAACGACCCCGGCATGGGCGTCATCCGGCACGTGGACGCCGGGTACGACGAGGCGAAGACGGTGGCCGCCGACAAGGGCGTGCGCATCCCGATGGAGGGCTGATGCTCGACCAGATCGCGGACGTCGGCCGTGACCCCAGGCGTGGCGGCTACTCCCGCCACGGCTACGACAAGCCCGAGCTCGAGCTCCGGCACTGGTTCGTCGAGCAGGCCGTCAAGCGCGGCCTGAACGTCGAGACCGACCGGAACGGCAACCTCTGGGCGTGGTGGGGCGAGCGCGGCGACAACGCGCTCGTCACCGGCAGCCACCTCGACTCGGTGCCCGGTGGTGGCGCGTTCGACGGCCCGCTCGGCGTGACCAGCTCCCTGCAGGCCGTCGACCTGTTGCAGGCCAAGGGGTTCCAGCCGCAGCGACCGTTCGCGATCACGGTCTTCGCGGAGGAGGAGGGCGGCCGGTTCGGCGTCGCGTGCCTCGGCAGCCGCCTCCTGACGGGCGCCATCGACGCGCGGAAGGCCCTCGGCCTCAAGGACCCGGACGGCGTCACGCTCGCCGAGGCGATGAAGGCCGCGGGCTACGACCCGGACCTGGCCGGCCGCGACGAACGGGCGCTGAGGCGCATCGGGCAGTTCGTCGAGCTGCACGTCGAGCAGGGCCGGGGCCTCACGGTGCCGGTCGGTGTGGCGAGCAGCATCCTCGCGCACGGCCGGTGGCGCTTCACGTTCTCCGGCGAGGGCAACCACGCCGGAGCGACTCTGGTCGAAGACCGGCGCGATCCGATGCTCCCGGCCTCGCACCTCGTCCTGGCGGCGCGGAGGGCCGCCAGGGGCGGTGGCCGCGCGACGGTCGGCAGGATCGTCCCCAACCCCGGCGGCACGAACGTCATCGCGTCCACCGTGGACGTGTGGCTGGACGCCAGGGACAGCGACGACGCGCGCACCCGCGCGATGGTCGCGGAGATCTCCGAGGCGGCTCACCAGGCCGCCGAGGAGGAGGGGTGTGAACTGCGGATCACCGAGGAGTCGTACGGCGACACGGTGCACTTCGACGCGGCGCTCCGGGACGACATCGCGGGAGCGCTCGGCGGCGTTCCGGCGTTGCCGACCGGCGCGGGCCACGACGCGGGCATCCTCGCCGCGCACGTGCCGACCGCGATGCTGTTCGTGCGCAACCCCACCGGGGTGAGCCACGCGCCGGAGGAGTTCGCCGAGCAGGCCGACGTCGACGAGGGCGTCAAGGCCCTCGCCGCCACGATCGAACACCTCGGCTCGTGAACTACTGGTGCGAGCGGGCCTGGCTGCCCGGCGGACTCGCGGAACGCGTGCTGATCAGGGTCGAGGGCGGCAAGATCTCCAGTGTGTCCACAGTGGACACGATTCCGCTGGGGGTGCGCAGGCTGCACGGCATCGTCGTGCCGGGCTTCGCGAACGCCCACTCGCACGCGTTCCACCGCGCGCTCAGGGGCCGGACGCACGACGGGGGAGGCACGTTCTGGACGTGGCGCGAGGGCATGTACGCCCTGGCGTCGCGCCTCACCCCGCAGTCGTACTACCGACTGGCCCGCGCGGTCTACGGCGAGATGGTGCTCGCCGGGGTGTCGGTCGTGGGCGAGTTCCACTACGTGCACGACAGGTCCAACGAGTTCGGCCACGCCCTCGCGGCAGCCGCGAAGGACGCCGGTCTGCGGCTCACGCTGCTCGACACGTGCTACCTCACCGGCGGCATCGACCAGCCCGTCAACGAGGTGCAGCAGCGCTTCTCCGACGGCACCGCCGAGGCGTGGGCGAGCAGGGTCGCCGAGCTGAGGTCCGACGACGTCATGAAGGTCGGCGCCGCCATCCACTCGGTCAGGGCCGTTCCCCGGGCCGAGCTCTCCGTGGTGGCGCAGGCCCTCCCGGACGCACCGCTGCACGTCCACCTCTCCGAGCAGCCCGCCGAGAACGAGGCCTGCCTCGCGGCGTACGGCCTCACGCCGACCGGTCTGCTGCACGAGGCAGGCGCGCTCTCGCCCCGCACGACGGCGGTGCACGCCACGCACCTGACGTCCGAGGACATCGCGATCCTCGGGGCCACGGGCACCGGCGCGTGCTTCTGCCCGACCACCGAGGCCGACCTGGCCGACGGCATCGGCCCGGCGCGGGAGCTCGCGGACGCGGGCAGCCCGTTGTCGCTGGGCAGCGACCAGCACGCGGTGATCGACCCGTTGCTGGAGAGCCGCGCGCTCGAACACGGCGAACGCCTCCGCACGGGCCGGCGCGGCCGGTTCTCGCCGGCCGAACTGCTCGACACCGCCACCCGCCACTCCGCGCTCGGGTGGGACGGCGGGCGCATCGAACCCGGCGCGCCCTGCGACCTCGTGGCGATCAGCTGTTCGACGCCGCGCACCGCGGGGTCGTTGCCGCAGCAGGTGCTCCTGTCCGCGACGGCGTCCGACGTGGACACCGTGGTCGTCGGCGGGCGGGTGGTCGCCTCCGGCGGCGTGCACGAGACCCTGGGAGACGTCGGCAGGCTGCTGGCGGACGCGATCGAGGAGCTGTGGGCATGAGCGTGCTGATCACCGGCATCGGTGAGCTGACCACCAACAGCGACTCCGCCGGTGACGCGCTGGTCGTCGACGGCGCCGAGATCGCCTGGGTGGGCAGTGCCGCGAGCGCTCCCGCCGCGGACGAACGGGTCGACGTCGGGGGTCGCGCGGTGCTGCCCGGCTGGGTCGACAGCCACACCCACCTGGTCTTCGCGGGCGACCGCACCGCCGAGTTCGGCGCGCGCATGGCCGGCAAGCCCTACACCGCGGGCGGCATCGCGGTGACCGTGAACGCGACCAGACAGGCCACCGACGCGGAACTGTCCGAGGTCGTCCGCAGGCACGTCGCCGAGGCGCTGAAGCAGGGCACGACGTTCATCGAGACCAAGACCGGCTACGGCCTGAACGTGGCCGATGAAGTCCGCAGCGCGCGCATCGCCGCCGAGCACGCCGACGAGGTCACGTTCCTCGGTGCCCACCTCGTCCCGCCCAGCGAGGACGCCGACACCTACGTCGACCTGGTCCGCGGCGAGATGCTCGACGCCGTCGCACCGCTCGTGCGCTGGGCGGACGTGTTCTGCGAGAAGGGCGCCTTCGACTACGAGCAGTCCAAGGCGGTGCTGGAGGCGGCCGGGGCGAAGGGGCTCGGCCTGCGCGTGCACGGCAACCAGCTCGGCGAGGGGCCCGGCGTGCGGCTGGCGGTGGAGCTCGGTGCCGCGTCCGTCGACCACTGCACCCACCTGTCGGCGGACGACGTCGACGCGCTGGCGTCGTCGGACACCGTCGCCACGCTGCTGCCCGCCTGCGACCTCTCCACCCGCCAGCCGCTGCCGCCCGCCCGCGCCCTGCTCGACGCCGGTGCGACGGTCGCGCTCGCCAGCAACTGCAACCCCGGCTCGTCGTACACCTCGTCGATGGCGTTCTGCGTGACGACGGCGGTCCTGCAGATGCGGATGACCGTCGAGGAGGCGGTGTGGGCGGCCACGGCCGGCGGCGCGCGGGCGTTGCGCCGGGACGACGTCGGGGTCATCAGGCCTGGCGCACGGGCCGACCTGCACGTGCTGGACGCGCCCTCGATCACGCATCTGGCGTACCGCCCCGGGGTTCCGTTGACGCACTCGGTGTGGCGCCGGGGCGTACGGGCCAATTGAGACGGTGGTGCCGGCACCCGTCGTGTGGGCCTGTTGGCGGAAGGTGCCGGGCCGTACGGTGACCCGGTGGTGGATTTCGCCGAGGCCCTGACGAAAGCCGTCGACACCAGCGGCCTCAGTCTCGAACGCATCCAGCACCACCTGGCCGCCCGCGGCATGCAGGTGAGCATCTCGACGCTCAGCTACTGGCGCCG
This sequence comes from Lentzea sp. CC55, assembly GCF_021056325.1. Taxonomy (NCBI): domain Bacteria; kingdom Bacillati; phylum Actinomycetota; class Actinomycetes; order Pseudonocardiales; family Pseudonocardiaceae; genus Lentzea; species Lentzea sp. CC55. The sequence continues at coordinate 82,760 of NZ_JAJCXE010000006.1, forward strand.
CGGCCGCAGCCGGCCCGAGCGCCCCGAGTCGTTGAAGGTCGTCGCCGCCCTGGAGGAGCTGCTCGAACTCGGCGAGGGGTTCCTGACCGACCGGCTGGGCGACAAGCGGCCGCGCGGGCGCTGGGTCGACCAGTCGATGTCCATCGAGGACATGTGGGACTCGCGGGCCACCGACCTCGGCGAGGTCATGGCGAGGATCGACCGGCTGCAGCCGACGGCGTCGACGTACCTCAGCGTGCAGGACCGGCAGTTCATCGGGCCGGACCGCCGCGAGGTCCGCAACCACTGCACCGGTGTCGTCCAGGCGTTGGAGGACGGGGTCGACCGGTTCCTCGCGATCCAGCTGGCCGACGCCACGGACCTCGGGGTGCCGGCGATCGAGGCGGGTCCGCCGTGCCGGCTGGGAAGGGTGCGCAGCGAGGACTCGACGGGCTTCCTCGTCGCCGAGATCCTCTTCGACCGGATGCTCAGGGCGGGCGAGACGGCGCTGGTCGACTACACGGTCCGGATGAGGCCGGGGGCGGACAGCGAGGTCTGCGACCGGCGTTTCCTGCGGCCCGTCAACGACTACACGCTGCAGATCAGGTTCCACCCGGACGCCGTGCCGGCTCGCTGCTACGAGTTCGCGAGGCCGTCGCTGCACGAGCCGGAGACCGCCTTGAGCGACCTGTGGATCGGGACGACGGCGTCGACGCACATCCACGTGCGGAACTCGAAGCCCGGGATCTACGGAGTGCGGTGGGAGTGGGAGTAGCCGCTACTCCCACTCCCACCGCAAGCGCCCCGGGTCGAGACGATGCGCTCGGCCGAGCCGCATTCGGCCTGCTCATCAGGGGCGCCCAGGATGGCCGTCGCCGCTGCAGGGAGGCGGCGACGGCAAGTGCCTAGACCTTCGGCAACAGGTTCGGCGAACCCGTCCTGACGTCTGTCAACCTGCTCGGCGTGGCCGCGCCGACCAGGGCGGTGCGCACCTGGGCCGGAGTGGCCGCCGGGTTCGCGCCCGGGTGCAGCGCCGCCGCGCCCGCGACGTGCGGGGAGGCCATCGACGTGCCGCCCTGCCGTCGCCCGCCCGCTCCGAGAAGCACCGCCTCCCCGGCGACCGCGGGGGGCGTCAGCACCGCCGTGGGAGCGATGCCCACTGCCGCCGCGACGGCGACATGACGCCGAAGAACCATGGGTTCCTCCTGGCAGGGAATGAACTGGGGAACACCAAGAAACTAACGCGACCTGTGCACCGGATAACAGGTTCGAAACTTCAGACCTCAATACTGTCAAAACTGTGGTCGTGCCTACCCCGCGTGCGGTCTGGGCTGAATTCGATCACGGGCCGTAGCATCCGACCGTGTCCGAATTCGCGGAGGCGCTGACGCTGGCCGTCGAGGCGAGCGGGCTCAGCCTGGAGCGGATCCAGCACCACCTGGAGTCCCGCGGCGTGCAGGTGAGCCAGTCGACGCTGAGCTACTGGCGCAGGGGCCGCAGCCGTCCCGAGCGCCCCGAGTCGCTGCAGGCAGTCTCCGCCCTGGAGGACATCCTCCAGCTCTCACCCGGTTCGCTGACGAGCCGCCTGGGGGACCGGCGGCCGCGCGGCCGGTGGGTCGAGCGCACCACCGCGCTGGAGGGAATCTGGCGGGACGAGGCGATCGACCTCGGCCGCGAGATCGCCCGCGTGCACAGGCTGCTCCCGGCCCCCGCGCGCTACCTCAGCGTGCGGGACCAGGCGGTGATCGGTCCCGACCGGCGCGAGGTGGAGATCCGCAGCAGCGCGGTGATCGAGGCGTTCGAGGACGGCGTCGACCGGATCTTGCTCGCGAAGACCGCCGACGACACCGACCTCTCACCGGGCGACGTCGTGGCCGAGAGGTCGTGCCGCGTCGGCAGGGTGCGCAGGGACCCCGACCGCAAGCTGCTGGTCGCGGAGATCATCCTCGACCGGGTGCTGCGCGCGGGCGACACCGCCCTCGTCGACCTGCGGCTGATCTCCGACCCCGGCGCGGACAGCTCCGCGGCGGACCGCACGTTCCTCCGCACGCTGCGCAACTACGTGCTGGAGGTCGACTTCCACCCCGACGCGGTCCCAGTGCGCTGCTACAGCTTCAGCCGCACGGCGCCGGACGCCCCCGTCGTCGACACGGGCGAGCTGTGGATCGGCACCACCTCCGCCGCCCACCTGCTGGTGCACGAGGCGCAGGCGGGTCACGTCCACGGCATCAGGTGGGAGTGGGAGTAGCTGGAGCAGCTCCACGTGGCACTCGGGCCTCCCGCGAGGCAGGGTGGTGACCATGGAGTACACCCAGCTCGGTCGCAGTGGCCTGTCCGTCTCCCGCCTGTGCCTCGGCACGATGAACTTCGGTCCCGAGACGTCCGAGGCGGACAGCCACGCGATCATGGACCGCGCCCACGAACACGGCCTGAACTTCTTCGACACGGCCAACGTCTACGGCTGGAAGAAGGGTGAGGGCGTCACCGAGAACATCATCGGCAACTGGTTCGCCAAGGGCGGCACGCGCCGCGAGCGGACCGTCATCGCCACCAAGCTGTACGGCAGCATGGGTGACTGGCCGAACGAGACCAAGCTGTCGGCGCTGAACATCCGCCGCGCCGCCGACGCGTCGCTCAAGCGCCTGCAGACCGACTACATCGACCTGTACCAGATGCACCACGTCGACCGGGACACGCCGTGGGACGAGATCTGGGAGGCGTTCTCCGTCCTGCGCCAGCAGGGCAAGGTCATCTACTTCGGCTCGTCGAACTTCGCCGGCTGGCACATCGCCCAGGCCCAGGAGGCGGCGCGCACGCGCGGGTTCCTCGGCCTGGTGTCCGAGCAGTCGATCTACAACCTGATGACCCGCTGGGTCGAGCTGGAGGTCCTGCCCGCGGCCAAGCACTACGGCCTCGGCGTCATCCCGTGGTCGCCGCTGAACGGCGGTCTGCTGGGTGGCGTGCTGCGCAAGCAGCGCGAGGGAGGCACGTCCCGCAGCGCCTCCGGCCGGTCCGCGGACGCGCTGGAGAAGTACCGCGACACGATCGAGGCCTACGAGAAGCTCTGCGCGGAGATCGGCGAGGACCCGGCCAACGTCGGCCTCGCATGGCTGCTGCACCAGGACGGCGTGACCGCGCCGATCATCGGGCCGCGCACCGGCGAGCAGCTCGACAACTCGCTGCGCGCCGCGGAGCTCAAGCTCGACGCGGACGTCCTGGCGAAGCTGGACGAGCTGTTCCCGGCGCCGGGTCCGAACGGGTCGAAGCCCGCTCCGGAGGCTTACGCCTGGTAGTCCGTACTGCTGTGGTGAGGGCGTCGGCGGGTGCCGGTGGTGACGTGGGTGGGCTGGTTCCGGCTCCGGCGGGCTGTGCCTGGTAGGCCGGGCCCGCTGTGCCGGGGCCACTGGCTGCTCGTGTGAGGACGCTGGTGAGGGCGTCGGCGGGTGCCGGTGGTGACGTGGGCGGGCTGGTTCCGGCTTTGACGGCCTACGCCTGGTAGTCCGTACCTGCTGTGGCGAGGGCGGCGGCGGGTGCCGGCACGGCCTGTGCCTCGTGGCCTCGACAAGCCGTGCCGGAGCCACCGGCTGGCTCGCACAGGAACGCCCGGACGTGGTCGTCACGTCCGGGCGTTCCTGTGCGGGTCAGTCCTCGAAGCCGTCGTCGTCGCGCGCCAGGAACGTGGCGAGGCGCTCGACGGGCGTCTCGAACTCCGGGTTGGCGTCGACGAACTCCCGCAGCTTGTCGGCGAGCCACGCGAAGGTGACCTCCTCCTCGCCGCGCCGCTTCTCGAGCTCCTCGATGCCGCGATCGGTGTGGTACATGGCAGGGACTCCTGTGGTGGCCTGGAAGAAGCGAGCCGCCGGACCCAGGTGGATCCGGCGGCTCGTTCGTTCACGCGGGATCTACTCGAACGCGCGGGTGATGATCTCGCGCTGCTCGACCTCGTGCACCTTGCTCGACCCGGCCGACGGGGCGGCCATCGGGCGGCGCGACACGCGGCGGACGGTGCCCAGGTGCTCGGGCAGCAGCTCCGGCAGGGCCAGGCCGTAGAACGGCCAGGCACCCTGGTTCGCCGGCTCCTCCTGCACCCAGCGGACGTCCTTCGCGTTCGGGTAGCGCTCCAGGGTCTCGGTCAGCTTGCGGGCCGGGACCGGGTAGAGCTGCTCGACGCGCACGATCGCCACGTCGCCGTTGCCGCGCTTCTCGCGCTCGGCGTGCAGCTCGTAGGAGATCTTGCCGCTGCACAGCAGGACCTTCGTGACCGCGTTCGGGTCCTTGATCGTCGGGTCGTCCATCACCGAGTGGAACCGGTCGCTGATGAACTCCTCCGTGCCGCTGACGGCGGCCTTGAGGCGCAGCATCGACTTCGGCGTGAACACCACGAGCGGCCGGTCGACGCCGTCGAGGGCGTGGCGGCGCAGCAGGTGGAAGTAGTTCGCCGGGGTCGACGGCACCGCGACGGTCATGGAGCCCTCGGCGCACAGCTGCAGCCAGCGCTCGATGCGGCCCGACGTGTGGTCGGGGCCCTGGCCCTCGTGGCCGTGCGGCAGCAGGATCACGACGTCGGAACGCTGACCCCACTTCGCCTCACCGGACGAGATGAACTCGTCGATGATCGGCTGCGCGCCGTTGACGAAGTCGCCGAACTGCGCCTCCCACAGGACCAGCGCCTGCGGGTTCGCGACCGAGTAGCCGTATTCGAAGCCGAGCGCGGCGAACTCCGACAGCACCGAGTCGTAGACCATGAACTTGCCCTGGTCCGGCGACAGGTTCTGCAGCGGCGTGTAGTCGTCGCCCGTCTTGCGGTCGATCAGGGTCGCGTGGCGCTGCACGAACGTGCCGCGGCGCGAGTCCTGGCCCGCGAGGCGGACGTTGCGGCCCTCCAGCGCGAGCGAGCCGAACGCCAGCAGCTCGGCGAACGCCCAGTCGATGCCGCCCTCGCGCGCCATCTTGGCGCGGCGCTCGAGCACCGGCTTGACGCGCGCGTGCGGCGTGAAGCCCTCCGGCAGGTTCACGTGGGCGTCGGCGATCTGCTCCAGCACCTCGCGGGTGATGCCCGTGGGCAGCTTCGCGGGGATCTGCTGCTCGGCCTCCACCGACGGGCTGACCGTCACCGGGTGCTTCTCGAGCTCGCGGACCTCGTTGAAGACGTGCTCCAGCTGGCTGGAGAAGTCCTGCAACGCCTTCTCGGCCTCTTCGACCGTGATGTCGCCGCGGCCGATCAGGGACTCGGTGTAGGTCTTGCGGACCGAGCGCTTCTGGTCGATCACGTCGTACATCGCCGGCTGCGTCATCGAGGGGTCGTCGCCCTCGTTGTGGCCGCGGCGGCGGTAGCAGACCATGTCGATCACGACGTCCTTGTGGAACGCCTGGCGGTACTCGACGGCCAGCTTGGCGACCCAGTAGCAGGCCTCCGGGTCGTCACCGTTCACGTGGAAGACCGGCGAGCCGATCATCTTCGCGACGTCGGTCGAGTACTTCGACGACCGCGAGTGCTCCGGCGCGGTGGTGAAGCCGACCTGGTTGTTCACGACGACGTGGACGGTGCCACCGGTGCGGTAGCCGCGCACGAGCGCCAGGTTCAGCGTCTCGGCGACGACGCCCTGGCCGGCGAACGCCGCGTCGCCGTGCAGGGCGACCGGCAGGACGGGGAAGAAGTCGCCGCCCTTGTCGATCAGGTCCTGCTTGGCGCGCACGATGCCCTCGAGCACCGGGTCGACGGCCTCGAGGTGCGACGGGTTGGCGGTCAGCGACACCTTGGTCTCGCCGTCGCCGAACATGCGGAAGTACTTGCCCTCGGCGCCGAGGTGGTACTTCACGTCACCGGAGCCGTGCGCCTGACCGGGGTCGAGGTTGCCCTCGAACTCGCGGAAGATCTGCGAGATCGGCTTGCCGACGATGTTCGCGAGGACGTTCAGGCGGCCGCGGTGCGGCATGCCGATGACGACCTCGTCGAGCTCGTGCTCGGCGGCCTTGTCGAGCACCGCGTCGAGCAGCGGGATGACGGTCTCGCCGCCCTCCAGCGAGAAGCGCTTCTGGCCGACGTACTTCGTCTGCAGGAACGTCTCGAACGCCTCAGCCGCGTTCAGCTTGCTGAGGATGTACTTCTGCACGGTGGCCGGCGGCTTCTCGTGCGGAACCTCGACGCGCTCCTGGATCCAGCGGCGCTCTTCGGGCTCGAGGATGTGCATGTACTCGACGCCGACGGTGCGGCAGTACGAGTTGCGCAGCACGCCCAGGATGTCGCGCAGCTTCATCCGCTCGTTGCCGGCGAAGCCGCCGACGGGGAACTCGCGGTCGAGGTCCCACAGCGTCAGGCCGTGGCTCAGCACGTCGAGGTCGGCGTGGCTGCGCTGGCGGTAGTTCAGCGGGTCCGTGTCGGCCATCAGGTGGCCGCGCGTGCGGAACGCGTCGATCAGCTCGATGACGCGGGCGGTCTTGTCGACCGCGCCCTCGGGGATGTCGGCGACCCAGCGGATCGGCTCGTACGGCAGCCGCAGCGACGCGAAGATGTCGTCGTAGAAGCCGTCCTCGCCGAGCAGCAGCTGGTGCACGCGCTTGAGGAACTCGCCCGACTCCGCGCCCTGGATGATGCGGTGGTCGTACGTGCTGGTCAGCGTGATGATCTTGCTGACGCCCATGTCGGTGAGCGCCTGCTCGCTGGTGCCCTGGAAGTGCGCGGGGTACTCCATGGCGCCGACGCCGATGATCGCGCCCTGGCCGGCCTGCAGGCGCGGAACCGAGTGGTTCGTGCCGATCGTGCCGGGGTTGGTCAGCGAGATCGTGGTGCCGGAGAAGTCGTCCGCGGTGAGCGAGCCTGCGCGCGCCTTGCGGATCAGGTCCTCGTAGGCCTGCCAGAACTGCGTGAACGTCATGTTCTCGCAGCCCTTGACCGACGCGACGACCAGCGTGCGCTGCCCGTCCTTGCCCGGCAGGTCGATCGCGAGGCCGAAGTTCACGTGCTCCGGCGTGACGACGAACGGCTTGCCGTCGACCTCGGCGTAGTGCCGGTTCATGTTCGGGTACGCCTGCAGCGCCCGGACCACCGCGTAGCCGATGACGTGCGTGAAGGAGACCTTCCCGCCGCGCGTGCGCTTGAGGTGGTTGTTGATGACGATGCGGTTGTCGGCCAGCAGCTTGGCGGGCACGGCGCGCACGCTGGTCGCGGTCGGAACGGTGAGCGACAGCTCCATGTTCTTCGCGATCGCGGCGGAGGCGCCGCGCAGCTGCTTCTGCTCGGGCTGCGCGCTCTGCGTGACCGGCTTGGCCTTGGCGGCCTGCTGCGGCGCGGGCTTGCCGGTGGACGGCAACGAGGCCGACTGCTTCGGCTGCGCCTGCTTGGGCTGCGGCTGCGCGGCGGGCTTCGGCGCGGCGGCGGGCGCGGGCTTGGCGGTGTCCGCCGCCGGCGGCGTCACGGTCGCGGTCGTGGTGGCCGTGGAGCCCCCCGCGCCGGCCGTGGCGGCACTGCCGTTGCCACCCGCACGCTTGTAGTCGGCAAAGAAGTCATGCCATGCCGGGTCTACGGACGACGGGTCCGCGAGGAACTGCTCGTACATCTCCTCGACGAGCCACTCGTTCGGCCCGAATTGTGACGCAGGACTGCTGCTGGACACGGCTGGCGCTCGCCTCTATCCATCTCGCTCTTGGTGGTGACTCATGCGGTAGTCAGGTTAGTCCCCCCGGCGTGGGCCTTCACACGCTGGAGGCACCTGGCAAGGAGTGCTCTGTCACAGGATCGATCAGGACGGGCCTGTCGTCACGCGCAGTTGAGCACTTCTTGAGGTGCGTCTCATCGCGTCACCTCCTTTTCGGGCAATGCGTTGGCCTGATGGACGGGCATACGCACCGAGCGCACCCATGAGTTCACGATAGGTACAAGTCGCGGTCCCCACGGATTGATCTTGTCCTGCCGCGGTGCCGTTCAGGAGAGCGGTTCGGAGTTCAGGTCAGTGAACTCCTGATCGAGTTCGTCATCGCGTCGACGAAGTTCTTCCTCACCTCCTCGGTCGTGCGGTCCAGTGACAGGTACGGGTTCAGGTCTTCCAGTTCGACGAGCAGCAGGCCGCCGTCTCGTGTGCGACAGGCGTCGACGCGCTGGACGCCGTGGTCGAGGTCGTTCCAGCGGACGAACTGGCTCGCGAACTCCAGGTCTTCCCCCGACGGCGCGTAGTGCGTCAGCTCCCAGCGCTTCGCCGGGTCCGGCGCGTGCAGCGCGTACTGGAAGTCGTGGTCCACGAAGTAGAAGGAGACCTCGTACCGAAAATCGATCTTCGGCTGCACGAGGAGGTCTTCGCCCGCTTTTCCGGCGAGAGTGCTTTCCAGGTCTTCCGCTTTGACGAACTCCAGGCCGTGGGAGTCGGCTCCGGCTTTGGGCTTCACCGCGTATTCGGGTGCTTCGGGGAGCCGGTCGAGGTCGGCGGCGCCGGTCGTGGGGATGACCGGGAAGCCCTCGGCGGTCAGGTCGACCAGGTACTGCTTGCCGGCCATGTCGCCTTTGCCGGTCAACGGGTTGTAGACGCGTTGGTTCGCGGCTTTCGCCTGCTCTTTGAAGGCTTCGTGGGCGGCTTGGTAGCCGAGCACCGGGCCGCTGTTCCTGACCACCACGGTGTCGAACGCCGCCATCAGGTCCACCGCGTTTTCCGGGTGGGTGATCGCCAGGTCGAAGTGGTGCCGCAGTTGTGAGGTCAGGTGGATGTCCTCGTCGCAGTAGCGGCGGCCCTTGGCCGGGTACGCGAGGTCGGAGACGTAGAGGACGGTGGGGCGGGAACGGGACATGGCTCGCCTTCGGGGTTCGGCGATCGGGTGGTCGGTCAGGCGGCTTCCTGGGTGCCGTGGTGCCACAGGCGGGCATAGGTGCCGTTCGCCGCCAGGAGGTCGTCGTGGGTGCCTTGTTCGACGATCCGGCCGTGGGCCAGGACGACGATCCGGTCGGCCTTCGCGGCCGTCGCCAGGCGGTGGGCCACGACGAAGGTCGTCCGCGAGCCCGCCAGGCGGTCGCTGGCCGCGAGGACCGCCGACTCCGTGGCCGGGTCGAGGGCCGCGGTCGCCTCGTCGAGCAGGAGCACGTCCGGATCGACCAGCTCCGCTCTGGCGAGGGCGACGAGCTGGCGCTGGCCCGCGGAGAGCTGGTTGCCGCGCTCGCCCACGGACTGGTGGAAGCCGTTCGGGAGCGTGGCGACCATGGGGAGGGCGCCGACGGCTTCCACCGCCTGCTCGATCTCCCGCCGCGTCGCCGCGGGGCGGCCGTAGGCGACGTTCGCGGCTATGTCGCCGCCGAACAGGTGGGCCTCCTGGGGCACCACGCCCAGGCGCTGCCGGTAGGCGCTCAGGTCGTAGTCGCGGACGTCCACGCCGTCGACCAGCACGGAGCCGCCGGTGGCGTCGTAGAAGCGGGCCACGAGCTTCACCAGCGTGGACTTGCCCGCGCCCGTCTCGCCCACCAGGGCGACCGTTTCGCCAGGGGTCACGTGCAGGGTCACGTCGTCGATGGCCGGCTGGTCCGCCCCCGCGTAGGTGAAGGACACACCCCGCAGCTCCACCTCGCCCCGCAGGCGCGCCGGGACCTCGACCGGGGTGCGCGGCGGTTCGACCGTGCTCGGGGTGCGCAGGAGGTCGCCGATCCTGCGCAGGCCCACCCTGGCCTGCTGGTAGCCGTCGAAGACGCCGGAGAGCTGCTGGATCGGGCTGAAGAACAGGCCGAGGTACAGCAGGAACGCCAGCAGGACGCCGGGCGTGAGGCTCCCCGTGGCCACGCGGTGGGCGCCCACCGCCAGGACGACCGCCTGGGCCACTCCGGAGAGCATCGCCACGAACGGGAAGTACGTGGCGATGTAGCGCTGGGCCCGCAGGCGGGTGCGGCGGTAGGCGTCGCTGCGTTCGGCGAAGGCCTCCGCCGAGCGGCGTTCACGGGTGTAGGCCTGGGAGACGCGCAGGCCGGAGACGTTCTCCTGGAGGTCGGCGTTCACCGCGCTGACGCGTTCCCGCGCCTCCGCGTAGGCGGTGGAGGAGAGGCGCTGGAAGACCACCGTCGCCACCACGAGGACCGGCAGCACCGACAGCGCGATGAGGGCCAGCGAGGCGTCGGTGAGGACCAGCGCCGCGGTGATGCCCACGACCGTGACCAGGCTGATGACCGCGGTGACGAGACCCGTCTGCAGGAACGTCGAGAGGGCGTCGACGTCCGTCGTCATCCTCGTCATGATGCGGCCGGCCATCTCGCGCTCGTAGTAGTCGAGGCCGAGGCGTTGCAGGTGGGCGTAGCTGCGGACGCGGAGCAGGTAGAGCAGGCGTTCGCCCAGCCGCGCGGCGAAGACGGTGCTGCCCGCCGTCGTCAGCCAGCCGACCACCACCAGGCCGACGCCCAGCAGCACGGCCTGCCACAGCGCGGACTCCGCGCCGCCCACGACGCCGCCGTCGATGCCCAGGCGGACGAGGGACGGCAGGCCCATGCCGACCAGGGCGTCGAGCACGACCAGGGCCGCCACGCCGCCGAGGGCCCAGCGGACCGGGTGCAGCAGGCGGGCCAGGCGGAAGCCGGGGTCGGGCGCGCGCGGGTCCTCGCCGTGCAGGACGGGGACCTCGGTGGCCGGGGGGAGCTCGCGGACCTGGGCCAGCAGCTCCGGCGTGGGCGGGCCGCCCGCCAGGGCCGCCATGCCGCCGCCACCACCGGGACCGCCTCCGCCACCACCGCGCCTGCCGGACGCGGCCGGCGCGGAACCGGAGGTCCTGGCCTCGGCGATCAGGCGGTCGTCGAGGTCCTCCTGCGACAGGTCCGGCCACAGCTCGCCGCCGGCCTTGACCGGCGCGGCGGACTCGATCGCCTCACCGGGGCCCGCGAGCAGGTCGCGGTAGAGGGCACAGCGGGCCGTCAGCTCCTCGTGCGTGCCGATGTCGACCACCCGGCCCGCGTCCAGGACCGCGATCCGGTCCGCCAGGGACAGGGTGGAACGGCGGTGCGCAACCAGGACGGTCGTGCGGTTCGCCGTGACCGAGGCGAGCGTCGCGTGGATCGCGGCCTCCGTCGCGTTGTCCACCGCCGACGTCGCGTCGTCCAGCAGCAGCACGCGCGGGTCGGAGAGCAGGGCGCGGGCCAGGGCGACGCGCTGGCGCTGACCGCCGGACAGCGTGAGACCGCGCTCGCCGACCACGGTGTCGTAGCCGAGCGGCAGGGCCTCGATGAAGTCGTGGGCCTCGGCGGCCTTCGCGGCGCGCTCGACCTCCTCGCGCGAGGCGTCCGGCCTGCCGTACGCGATGTTCGAGAACACCGTGTCGGAGAAGAGGAACGCCTCCTCGAAGACCACGCCGACCGCGTGCCGCAGCGACTCCAGCCGCAACGTCCGCACGTCCGCGCCACCGATCCGCACCGATCCGGAGTGCACGTCGTAGAAGCGGGGGAGCAGCAACGACACCGTCGACTTGCCGGAGCCCGCGGTGCCGACCAGCGCGAGGGTCTCACCGGGCGCGACCGTGATCGAGAAGTCCCGCAGGACCGGTTCGCTGCGCGCGTAGCCGAAGGTGACGCCGGAGAACGACAGGGAGAGCGGCCCCTCGGGCACCTCGTCGGGGCCGTCGGTGACGTCGGGCTGCGAGTCGATCAGCTCGTACACGCGCTCGACGCCCGCCCTGGCCAGCTGCGCGGACACCATCAGGCTCGACAGCAGCCGCGTCGGCCCCACGAGGTTCGCCACGTACGTCGTGAACGCGAGGAACGTGCCCAGGGTGACCTGGCCGTGCAGCGCGAGCCAGCCGCCCAGGCCCAGCACGCCGACCTGGCCGAGCAGCGGCAGCGCCGTCACCGTCGCGAGGGGCTTCGACGACAGCCCTGCCGCCCGCATCCGTTCCGCGAACAGGGCCTTCGCGTGCTTCTCCAGCCGCGCGACCTCCCGCGCCTCCTGGCCGAAGCCCTTCACCACGCGCACGCCGGTGACGGTCTCCTCGACGTGCTGCGCCAGGTCGGCTGCCCGCTGCTGCGCGGACCAGGTGGCGGGGAACAGCGTCAGCCGGGTGCGCCCGGCCAGCCACGCCACCAGCGGCAGCACGATGATCGCGATGATCGTCAACGGCACCGAGAGGTAGAGCATCGCGGCGAGCGCGGCCAGGGCGAACACCACGGTGCCCACGGCCAGCGGCGCCATCATCAGCAGCGACTGCACCAGCTGCAGGTCGGTGATCGAGCGCGACACGATCTGCCCGGTCCGCAGCTCGTCCTGCTTCGCGCCGTCGAGCCGCTGCACGGCCGAGAACACGCCGAGCCGCAGGTCGTGCTGCACGCCCAGCGCCAGCCGACCGCCCAGGTAGCGGCGCAGGAACGCCGACCCGAACGTGAGCAGCTCCAGCCCGACCAGCGCCACCACGAGCGGCCAGAGCCGGTCGGTGCGGCCCACCGCCGAGTCGTCGATCGCGGTCTTGAGCAGCAACGGCCCCGCCGCTTGGAGACCCACGCCGACGACCGCGGCGACCACCGACAGCACCACCAGGCGGGGGTGCTGCCAGCACGCTGCGGTCAGTCGGCGGATCCAGCCCTTCGTCACGGGACCCACCCTACGTTCGGGGTCCGACACAAAACTGTGACGTCAGGAACCGCAGGTCAGGTGATGTCCTTGGACTGCGTGACGGCCCAGCCGCCCGCGAAGGCGATCCCGGCCCAGCCGAGGAACACGAGGCCCGACCACCACCAGTCGAGCGCGCCGCCCGCACCCGCGATCGCCCGCAGCACGTCCTCGATCTCCGGCGGCACCACGCCCGCCGTCGACAGGAAGAGGTCGACCGCGACCGACCCGGTGAGGCCGTTGATCGAGCCGTTCGGCAGGAAGCCGGCCACCGCCGGGACCTCCAGGTACGCGAGCACGAAGTGCAGGACGTTCTCGATGACCAGGAAGTACAGCAGGAGCAGCACGACGCTGCCCGCGACGTTCGTGACCAGCGCCCCGACGCCCACGCCGAACATCGTCATCAGGATCGACGACAGCACGCAGACCAGCGTGAGCATCGCCCAGCCGCCCGCGTCCGGCAGCTGCCCCGCGTCGCTGGTGACGACCACGCCGATGCCGACGAACAGCATGATCGCGAGGCCGTAGATCGCGCCCCACAGCACGTAGACCAGCATCTTCGCCAGCATCGCGTGCATGCGCGACGGCGCGGTCAGGAACGTGGTGGTGATGGTGCGGCGGTTGATCTCACCCGAGATCGCCATCGCGCCGAAGACCATCGGGAAGATCGTCGAGATGTTGATCGCCCGCGCGATGCCGAACAGCGAGACCTTCCACTGGTCCGGCGTGACGCCGAGGAAGTCCGACACCTCGTCGACGTCGCTGCTCGACGCGAAGTCCACGAAGAACTGCCCCAGCAGGCCGGTCGCGAGCCCCCAGCCGAGCGCCAGCACCACCGTCGGGATCAGCAGACCCCACCACAGGCCGGTCGTCGTCGTCTTGCGGAGCTCCGCCTGGACGAGGTTTCCCATCAGGCCCACCCACCCTGCTGCTTGAACGGAGCCGGAGCCGGCGCGTACCCGGCGTACTGGCCACTGGTGAGCTGGAAGAACAGCCGCTCGAGGTCGACCTGCTCCTCCTGGATGCCGTAGATCGACACGCCGGCCTTCAGCGCGCTGTCCGCCACGCGCCGGGAGTCCACACCGGACACGGCGAGCCGGCCGTCCGGCAGTTGCTCGATCGCCTGCACGCCCTCGGCGCGGAGAGCGGTCGCGAGAGCGTTGATGTCCGACGGCTGCACGAGAACGCGCTTCTGCTGCGACTGCCGCAGCTGTTCCAACGGCCCGTAGAACATCGTCTGCCCACGCGAGATGATCACGACTTGGTCGACGGTCTGCTCGACCTCGGCCAGCAGGTGGCTGGAGATGAGCACCGTGCGGCCCATGCGCGCGTACGACTGCAGGAACGTGCGCAGCCACGCGATGCCCTCGGGGTCGAGGCCGTTGGCCGGCTCGTCCAGCACGAGGACCTGCGGGTCGCCGAGCAGCGCCGTGGCCAGCGCCAGCCTCTGCTTCATGCCGAGCGAGAACCCGCCCACCTTGCGGTCGGCGGCGCTGCCCAGGCCGACCAGGCCGATGACCTGGTCGGCCTGCGCGTCCGGCACGCCGATGGCCGCCGCGTACACGCGCAGGTGGTCGCGGGCCGAGCGCGCCGGGTGGAACCCCTGCGCCTCCAGCACCGCGCCCACCACGCGGCCGGGCTGGCCGAGTTGGTGGAACGGTCGTCCGTTGATCGTCGCCGTGCCGCCCGTGGGCTTCACGAGACCCAGCAACATCCGCAGGGTCGTCGTCTTGCCCGCGCCGTTCGGGCCGAGGAAGCCCGTAACGCTGCCGGGTGACACGGTGAAGCTCAGGTTCTGCACCGCGACCACCGGACCGAACTGCTTGGTCAGGTTCTGGACCGCGATGAGGCCGCTGCCGTCATGCATGCGGCCCATCCTGCCTGAAAGGTCACTCCGGCAAGGCGTGCTTCGGGCGGGACACGACGGGCGCCCGGTGCTTCGGCGGTGGACCGGTGGTGGGGACCCGCGGTTCGGTGGTCATCTCGGCGGGGTCTCCGCCGGGATCCCGATCACGCCTGATCGGGTGAAAGGGGTGCGCAGCGGCCGACGTCGCTCGCGGTGCGGCGGACCTTCGCCGACCAGGTGCCGGTGCGCCGTGGTCCAGACCCGGCACGGCCACCGGCGGCGGCGCAGCCAGCCGGGACACGACCGGCACCGGCCGTCCTCGCCGGGCTGGTGCAGCGTCAGCAGCAGCCGCCAGCCGTCCGCGAGGCGGTGGATCTCCGCGCGGGCCAGCGCTTCCGCCTCTCCGTGCCCGGCGACCTCGTCCAGCAGTGCCAGGCGGTGCAGCACCGCGTCGCGCAGGGCCTCGTCCATCACATCTTCGCCGTGGCCTGGTCGAGCAGGGAGCCCAGCCGGCGGGTCTGGGTGGCGGACATCACAGCGGTCTCGCCGGGCGGCGTGACCAGCAGGACCCGGTCCTTCTCCACCAGAACGGTCATCGACCTGTCGCGACCGAACGGGTCGTGGCAGTGGATCCATCCCTGTGGTTCAGCCATGGAATCTCCTATCGAGCGACACCCGACTCCGTCTTCATCGGCCGTCGGCCCTGCTCTCCGCACCGGGCACCCGGGAATTCACTCGTTTGCCGGACGGGCCGGAGACGGGCAGTGGTCCAGTCGGGAAACTTTTGGGTCGCGATTCGGCGGGGCCGCTGGGCGCGGTGTGCGGAAGCCCGCTATATTTGGTCACGGCGGCCCCGCTCCCAGTGACCCCCAGGCTGGTTGAGCGCGGCCGCCCTTTACGTTCGCGGGCTTCGGCGCACTCGGCATTCGGCCGGTTCGCCGGAGCCCGCAGTGCTGTCCGGGGTATCCCCGCCCCATTTCTGAAATTCCTTCATTTCCGAAAAGGACTTGCGCTCCGTCCTCTCGTACGCTGTAAGTTTCTCGTACACCGTAAGGGGGACGAGATGACTTCGACGACCGAGGAGGTCGGGGTGCGCCCGCACCCGCAGCGCTGGGCCGTGCTCGGCGTGCTCTGCCTGTCCGTGATGGTCGTGGTGCTGGACAACACCGTGCTCAACGTGGCGATCCCGTCGATCTCCACCGGCCTGGGCGCGAGCACCGCGGACATCCAGTGGATGATCAACGCCTACTCGCTCGCACTGGCGGGCCTGCTGCTCACGACCGGATCGCTGAGCGACAGGTTCGGCCGCAAGCGCGCGCTCCTGGCCGGACTCGTGCTGTTCGGCGCGGGCAGCGCCGTCGCGGCCTACGCGAGCTCGTCCGAGGCGTTGATCGCGGCCCGCGGCTTCATGGGGATCGGCGCCGCCGTGCTGATGCCCGGCACGCTCGCCGTGCTCATGCAGCTGTTCGACGACAAGGAACGCCCGAAGGCCATCGGCATCTGGGCCGCCGTCACGAGCCTCGGCTTCGCGGCGGGCCCGGTGATCGGCGGCGCGCTCATCAAGCACTTCTGGTGGGGCTCGGTGTTCCTGATCAACGTGCCGGTGGCGGTCCTCGCCGTCGCGGCCGTCGCGACGCTCGTGCCGGAGTCGAAGGACCCGACCGTGCGCAGGCCGGACGTGGTCGGCTCGATCCTGTCGATCATCGGCATGGTGTCGGTCGTCTACGCCGTGATCGAGGTGCCGGAGCACGGGTTCGCGTCGGCCGAGTTCGGCGTCCCGATCGCGATCGGTCTGGTGACCATGACCGGCTTCGCGTTGTGGGAACGGCACACCACCGACCCGATGCTCGACCTCGCGTTCTTCTCCCACCGCCGCTTCACCGGCGCGGTGGCGTCGGGCGTGCTGGCGGCGTTCGGCATGGCGGGCTCGCTCTTCCTGCTGACGCAACACCTCCAGGGCGTGCTCGGCTACAGCCCGCTGGAAGCGGGCGTGCGCGTCGCGCCCATGGCGATCGCGCTGCTGATCACCAGCAACACGCTGGGACAGCTCGTGGTGAAGCTCGGCGCGGGCAGGGCGATGCTGCTCGGCATGACGATCGTCGCGAGCGGCGTGGCACTGCTGTCGGTCGGCACCACCTACCCGCCGACGCTCGCCGGCCTGGTCCTCATCGGCGTCGGAGTCGGTGTGTCGCAACCGGTCGCGGTCAACGCGCTGATGGGCTCGATCCCGCCGGAACGGGCCGGCATCGCGTCCGGGCTCTCGGGAACGCTCACGGAGCTGGGGTCCTCGTTCGGCATCGCCGTGCTGGGCGCGCTGCTGTCGGCGAGGTTCGTGGCCTCGCTGCCCGACGGCGTTCCGGGACGGTCCCTGAGCGAGGCGCTGCACAGCGGCGCGGACATCGCGGTCGTGCGCGAGGCGTTCTCGAACGGCATGACCGTGAGCCTTCTGACCGGTGCCGCGGCCGTCTTCCTGGGAGGTGTTGTGGCCAGCGTCTTGCTGCGGCGTGCCTAGGATCGTCGACGTGGACAGCGTGTGGTTCAGCAAGCCCAGGCCCAGCAGCGGGCAGCCCCTCGGCCTGAGCCGCGAGGCGATCGTCCGCAAGGCCCTGGAACTGCTGGACCGGCACGGTCTGCAGAAGCTGTCGATGCGCAAGCTGGCCGCGGAACTCGGCGCGGCGCCGATGTCGCTGTACTGGCACGTGCCGACGAAGGACGCGCTGATCGAGCTGTGCCTCGACGAGGTCTACGGCGAGTTCACCCTCCCCGATCCCGAGACCGACTGGGAGACCGCGGTGCGCGCGATGATGCGCGAGCTGCGTCAGCTCGCGCTCAAGCACCCGTGGTGGATCCGCGGGATCGGGGAGTTCAACACCATCGGCCCGAACGCCGTGGCCTACGCGGACGCCATGTTCGGGCCGATGTTGCGCGCCGGGCTGTCGACCGTCGCGGCGGCCCAGTCGATCGCCACGGTGGGCAGCTTCGTCAACGGGTACGCGATCGCCGAGGTCAACTTCATCGCTCGCGGCGGGATGGACTCGCCACCGCCGGACATGGCCAAGATCGCCGACCTGTACCGGGACAAGCACCCCCGGTACGTCGCGATGCTCGACGAGGGCGAGCTGTGGTCGCTGGAGCGGCAGTTCGAGTTCGGCCTGGACTGCGTGATCGAAGGCGTCAAGGCCCGCGTCGAAGCCCTCAGGTAGGCGAAACCCCCGCAGCGGTTCACGCGTGCGGGGGCCTCATTCATCGGGTTGGCTCTCAGATCACGGACTCCAGCGGCGTGTGCTCGAGGCCGGTCGCCTCGGCCACCGGGCCGTTGGTCAGCTTGCCGGCGTGGGCGTTGAGGCCCAGCGCGAGCGAACGGTCGTCCTTCAGCGCCTTCTCCCAGCCCTTGTCGGCCAGCGCGACGGCGTAGGGCAGCGTCACGTTGGTCAGCGCGTAGGTCGAGGTGCGCGGGACGGCGCCTGGCATGTTCGCGACGCAGTAGAACACCGAGTTGTGGACCTCGTAGGTCGGCTCGGCGTGCGTGGTGGCGCGCGAGTCCTCGAAGCAGCCGCCCTGGTCGATCGCGATGTCGACGAGCACCGAACCCGGCTTCATCTCGGCGACCAGCGCGTTCGAGACGAGCTTCGGAGCGGCGGCACCGGGGACGAGCACGGCGCCGATGACCAGGTCGGCCTCGCGGACGGCCTGCTCGATCGCGAACGAGTTCGAGGCGAGCGTGCGCAGGCGGCCGGCGAACTGGGCGTCGATCTGGCGCAGCCGGTCGACGTTGGTGTCGAGGATCTGCACGTCCGCGCCCATGCCCACGGCGATGGTCGCGGCGTTGAGACCGGCCACACCACCGCCGATCACGACCACGCGGGCCGGGGCGACACCGGGGACGCCACCGGGCAGCACGCCGCGGCCACCGGACGGCTTCATCAGCGAGAACGCGCCGACCTGCGGGGCCAGGCGGCCCGCGACCTCGGACATCGGGGCGAGCAGCGGCAGCGCGCGGTTCGGCAGCTGCACGGTCTCGTAGGCGATGGCCGTGGTGCCGGACGCCAGCAGCGCCTCGGTCAGCGGCTTGTCGGCGGCGAGGTGCAGGTACGTGAAGAGGGTCTGGCCGGCGCGCAGGCGGGGGTACTCCTCGGCGATCGGCTCCTTGACCTTGAGGACCAGGTCGCCCTCGGCCCAGACGTCGTCGGCGGTCGCGAGGACCTTGGCGCCCGCGGCGAGGTACTCCTCGTCGGTGATCGCGGAGCCCAGACCGGCGCCCTGCTCGACGAACACGTCGTGCCCGCGGCTCGTCAGCTCGTGCGCACCGGCAGGGGTGAGAGCGACGCGGTACTCGTGGTTCTTGATCTCGCGGGGAACTGCGATCCGCACGATGACTCCTCCGTTCGGTGGCCGACATCTCACAATGTGGGGCAGCGGGAAGGTCATGTCACTGTGCGAATCGCACTATCGAGCACGTGTGCGGTTGTTCACTTGGGACAGAGCCACCTGGTTTGCGCTCGCGTGTGACTCGACCCGTCCGCGTTGACACCCGGCGGGGCCGCACATAGCGTTCGCCTCCGAGAACTGAAGACCGGCCGCGGCGCGACAGCGCCAGAACCCGAGTGGGAGAGACCCCGACGAACGTCGGTCGGGGCGCCGAAGGGGCAAGCTCCCGCACACTCTCAGGCAGCAAGACCACTCGGGGTAGGCAACTCTGCACGGCGGAGGGGGCGCAAGTGTCCTGTCCCGTCACAGCCAGAGGAGTCGCGCCGTGCAGTTCCCCGAGAACCTGCTCTACACCGCCGAGCACGAGTGGGTCGACTGGACGCCGGGTACCCAGGACCCGCTGACCTGCGGGATCACCGAGTACGCGGCGGACGCCCTGGGCGACATCGTCTTCGTGCAGCTGCCCGAGGTCGGCGCGAAGGTCGTCACCAACGAGGTGTGCGGCGAGCTCGAGTCCACCAAGTCCGTCAGCGACCTGTTCTCGCCCGTCACCGGTGAGGTGATCGAGGTCAACAGCGCCGTCGTCGACGACCCGGCGATCGTGAACAACGACCCGTACGGCGCCGGCTGGCTGTTCAAGGTCCGCGTCGAGTCGGCCGAGAACCTGCTCACGGCGGCCAAGTACGCCGAACTCACCCAGACCGGCTGACATGGGCCTGACTGACCGCTCCACCACCACGAAGGACTGATCAGTGGCGATCAGCGTTTTCGACCTTTTCTCCGTCGGCATCGGACCGTCCAGCTCCCACACCGTCGGCCCGATGCGCGCGGCGGCGATGTTCGTCGAGAAGCTCGGTGCGCGTGCGTCCGAAGTGGACCGCGTGCACGTCGAGCTGTTCGGCTCGCTCGGCGCGACCGGCCACGGCCACGGCAGCCCGAAGGCCGTGTTCCTCGGACTCGAGGGCAACCTCCCCGAGGAGGTGGACCCCACCGCCGCCGCCCACCGCGTCGAGGAGATCGTCGGCGGCGGACGGCTCCGGCTCGGCGGCACGCACGAGATCGAGTTCGTGCACGACCGCGACCTCGTCATGCACCGCCGCAAGTCACTTCCGCTGCACCCCAACGGGATGAGCTTCGAGGCGTTCAGCGGCGGCGAGTCCGTCGAGCACGCCGTCTACTACTCGATCGGCGGCGGGTTCGTCGTCGACGAGAACGCCTCCGGCACCGACCGCATCAAGCCCGACTCGACGCCGCTGCCCCACCCGTTCCTCACCGGCGACCAGCTGCTCGCGCGCTGCCGCGAGACCGGCCTGTCGATCAGCGAGATCATGATGGCCAACGAGCTGTCGTGGCGGACCGAAGAAGAAGTGCGGTCGGGACTGCTGCACATCTGGCACGTCATGCAGGAGTGCGTCGAACGCGGCTGCACCGAGCACGGCATCCTGCCCGGCGGCCTGAAGGTCCGCCGCCGCGCCGCCGAGATGCGCAAACGCCTGGAGGGCGAGCACTTCGTCACCGACCCGCTGCGCGTCATGGACTGGGTCACGCTCTTCGCGCTGGCGGTCAACGAGGAGAACGCGGCGGGCGGCCGCGTCGTCACCGCGCCGACCAACGGCGCGGCCGGCATCGTCCCCGCGGTCCTGCACTACTACACGAGGTTCGTGCCGGGAGCCTCGGACGACGGCGTGGTCCGCTTCCTGCTGACCGCCGGCGCGATCGGCGTGCTGTTCAAGGAGAACGCGTCGATCTCCGGCGCCGAGGTCGGCTGCCAGGGCGAGGTCGGCTCCGCGTGCTCGATGGCGGCCGGAGGCCTCGCGGAGGTGCTCGGGGGCACCCCCGAACAGGTCGAGAACGCGGCCGAGATCGCGATGGAGCACAACCTCGGCCTCACCTGCGACCCGATCGGCGGCCTGGTGCAGATCCCGTGCATCGAACGCAACGCCGTCGCGTCCATCAAGGCCATCACGGCCGTGCGCATGGCTTTGCGCGGCGACGGTTCGCACTTCGTGTCGCTCGACAAGGTCATCAAGACCATGCGGGACACCGGCAAGGACATGTCGGTGAAGTACAAGGAGACCGCGCGCGGCGGACTCGCCGTCAACGTGATCGAGTGCTGACTCAGCGGGCGTCGTAGGTCTGCTGGGCCTGCAGCACCTCGGGCATCCGCGCTTCCAGCAGGTGGATCAGCGACAACAGCCGCTCCGCCGTCTCGCGCCCGAGCGGTGTGAGGCTGTAGTCGACCCGCGGCGGGTTCGTGTGCTGGGCCTCCCGGTGCACGAGCCCGTCGCGCTCCAGCGCCTGCAACGTCTGCGACAGCATCTTCTCGCTGACCCCGTCGACGCGGCGGCGCAGCTCGTTGAAGCGCAGCGGGCCGTCCACGAGCACGCCCAGGGTCAGGCCGCCCCACCTGCCGGTGACGTGCTCCAGCAAGGGACGTGACGGGCACGCCTTCGCGAACACGTTGTACTCCATGGCGGCATCATAGCTGGTCAAGGCGCTAACTGATAGTAAGTGTGAGAGCTCTCCGCGTCAGGGAGAGCTCTCACACCTCAGAACGGCCAGGTGGCGTTCCGGCCCGCTTCGAGCAGGGGCACCATGCGGAAGGTCGCGTCCGTCAGGCCCCCGAACTCGTGACGGCCGGCCCCGCCGGTCGCGAACGCCGCGTGCCGGTACCCGTTCAGGTTGAACCCGTAGACCGGTACGTGCCGCGGCACGACGTCCGAGACGCCCTCCCCGTGCGGCGCGCCGATCGTCTGCATGTCCGAGATGATGAACACGCGGTCGTGCCGCCGGTAGGCGCGCTTCAGCGAGCCGACGACGTCCGTGCCGTGGCCGACCTCACCGATGCGCTCCAGGAACCGGTCGACCTCCCGGATCACCGACGCCCCGCGCGGGACCTCGTGTCGGAACGTGCCGTCCGCGAACCCGACGACGTCGACCTGCTCGCCCTTCGCGCCGAGCGCGACGCCGAAGACCGCCGCGGCCTTGGCCGGGGTGACCTTCGAGCGGGCCGAGATCGTGCCGTGCGTCATCGACGCCGAGGTGTCGACGAGGACCAGCGACCGGCCCGGCAGCGCGGGCAGGTTGCTCAGCGACGCCTGCAGCGCCTGGTCCAGGGCGTGACCCCAGCGCAGGCTCGGCGCCGCCTCGTAGGCGGACAGGAAGCGGAACGGGAACTGGCGCGAGCGGGCGACCTGGCCGGGGTCGGCCAGCCGGGCCGCGACCTGCGCCGCGACCTCGTCGGACATGCCCGCCTCGTCGAAGTTCCTGAGGTTGCGGAGCGCGGCCATGTAGCCCATCGACGGTGCCAGCGCCTCCCACACCTCGCGCGTGAGCGGTCCCTGCAGCCACCCGGCCACCGACTCCCACGTCATCCCGGCCCGGCGCAGCACGTCGGCCGCGTCCGGGCGGGAGAACAGCGCGCGCCGCTGCTCGACCGGCCACGCCATCAGCTCACGGCGTGCCGTGATCGTGCGCAGCTCCGCCGGGATCGCGGTGTCGGGGGAACGACGGCGGTCCAGCACGTACTGGAAGAGCGAGCCCTGCCAGTCCGCGCCCGGCGAGGGGTGCGCGAGGTTCAGGACGTCGGCCATGCGGAAGCCGCGGGCGTCGCTGTCCCACTTCAGGACGGCGCGCTCGTCGTAGAGGCGCGCGACGGCGTCGGCGATGCCCCGCTTGATCGGCTTCGGGACGCGGCGGCCGTGCGTGCCGGTCCAGTAGGCGAGGAGCTCGCCCGGCTCGTCGGCTCGCTGGAGCACCGAGTCGACGACGGCGCGGTTGGTGACGCCGGCGTCCGAGGAGGCGGCCAGTCGCGCCTGGACGAACTCGGCCGCGCCCACGAGCGACGCGGTGCGCATGTTGGCCTCGCCGCGCAGCCACCCGAGCAGGCGTGCGGTCCACTCGGGATCGGTGAGCGCGGCGTCGCGCACGAGCTGGGCGAAGCGGGTGTCGCGCCGGGTGCCGGACTCGTAGAAGGTGGCCTCGCCGCCCATGTTCGACACGGCGAGCAGGAACAGCTCGGACTTCGTGTCACGCGGGTGGCCGGTGCCGCCCTCGTGGGTGTGCGCGGTCGGTCCGGGCGCCGTGGCGACCGGGCTGGTGCCCGCCGGACGTGCGCGGAAGATGTTGAACTTCGCCATCGGCTCTTCCCCCTCGGGACAAAAAGAAGGGGAGCCCACGAACGCCACACGTGTCCGAGGTCAAAGGCGCGGAAGGTACGTCGCCGCTCTACCAGTTGAGCTACGGCCGGTTTCCCGGCCGGCGGGACTCGAACCCGCAACCAGCCCATCCCGAATGGAAGTAACCCTCTGCTTCGCACCGGACACGTGTGGAGTTGTGCGCTCCCGAGATCAAGCCGCCGACGGCACAATTGCGTTGTGGAGACGAAGTATCCGTCGGCTTCGCACCGGGTGCGATTTCAATGCAACCACACCGCGCCAGCGAATTCTTTCCGGCGGATGTGGGGTTTGTGGACGCCCGAGATCGAATCGCGGAAGGTGACGTGCCCACCGAGGTGGGCGAGACCGGCCGGAGCCGGCTTCAGGAATCGAACCCGAGTATCACCAGAAGTAACCCTCCGCTGCGCACCGGGCGCTCATTCATACAACCACGCCGTGCAAACCGTTTTCCTAGGGCGCCACCTTCACGAGCCGGCGCAGCAGGTAGAAAAGCCCGACGGTCAGCAGGAACCCGACGGCGCTGATCATCACGATCTGTTCGACGGTGTCGGCCTGCGCCCCCGCGAACACGTACGCGGCGCAAATCGGCACGGTGCCGACGAGCGTGAACGCCATGAAAGTCCGGAACGACACCCTGGACACGCCCGCGGAGACCGACACCGTTTCCGCCATCATCGGGATGCCGCGCGCGACCCCGAAGAACCAGGGCCCGAACTGGCGGCCCCACCGCCGCATCTCGGTCAGCTCCTCGATGGTCACCACGCGGCGCACGAGCACAGGACCCGCGAACCGGCCGAGGGCGTACCCCGCGGCGGAGGAACCCAGGGAGCCGACGACCGCGAGCGCCAGCCCGAGGGGCAGGCCGAGCGCCGTTCCCGCCAGCACGATGAGCGGGGTGGACGGCACGGGCAGCAGCACGTCCACGACGAGCAGGGCGAAGATCGCCACCGCAGCCCACACGGGATCGATGCCGCGCACCCACGTCACGACCCCGTCGAAGTCGATGAGGTCGAGAGCCTCGAACACGATCCAGCTCAGCAGCACGAAGCCGAGCACGACGGCCGGTATCCACTTCCACCGGACGCCCGTCTCATAACTCATCGGGTGATGGTCGCCCACGTCGATGCGCCGGACAATCCGCCAGTGGCGCAGGTTCGGCGAAGGGACTCACCTGAGTGACGATCTCGTGCCGTTTCCGGGGCACTGGGTGCTCGACCCGGCCCGTTCGGCGTACACGGGCGTGGTGGGCCCTCGGCCACCACCGTCCCGGTCCACCGTGGGTCTAGGTGTACTTGGTCATGAGGTTGGTGACTGAACGCGGCTGATGGGTGGGTGCCCGTCGAGTGCGTGGTGACCGCGTTCAGTGTTGT
>NZ_JAJCXE010000007.1:0-90871 GCF_021056325.1 Lentzea sp. CC55
CTCCACACCTACAATCACCACCGCGGTCACACCGCACTCAAAGGCCAGCCACCCGCCAGCCGCGTTCCCAACCTCACAGGTCAGTACACCTAGCCCGCTCGTTTCGAGGCCGCCGCGCTTTGTGGCGCTGATTCGTGCTGCCCGTTTCCGGGGCTGTGTTCACTACGACCGGAACGGTGACGTTCGGTAGCGCGTCCGGCGCGGCGGCCATCGCATTTTCCGAAGACCGCGTTACCCGTGTCCTGGCCACACCAAAGGATGAAAAACTTCCCTCGCCCGAGTTACGGAGCTTGATGTAGAGGGTCAGAACACGACACCTTCGCGCCCATGAACCTCAGGAAGACCGTCGCGGGGGCCGCTGTCGCCCTCGGCAGCACCGCCGTCCTGCTCGGCCTGGGTGGGACCGCACACGCCGACATCGCGGACGCCACCGCGCACACGCAGCCCGACCTCGGTGGACAGCTGGGCGACGTCGCGGCGATCGGCGACCTCGCGAAGGTCGACACGTCCGCCGTCGACGGCAAGATCCAGGCGATCAACGGGCAGCAGCCGGACGTGGCCGCGATCGTCGAGAACGTCGACAGCGTGCCCGCCTCGACGTTGCTCGGTCTCAGCGAGCCGGGGAAGCCGCTGAACGGCCTCGCGCACGTCGACATCTGATCTGACCGGCGCTTCCTGACCGGAGCGGCGCCCGATTCCCTCCCCCTCGAATCGGGCGCCGTTCCTCTTTTCGCAAGCGCGGTGTCTAACGGCCTGCCGCATACCCCTGCGCGCCGCGTGGATTCGCGCCGGCGCGCAGAAGTCCGTCGGAGGCGTCCCTCGACACAGCCGACATCCGGCCGAGGGTCCACTCGCCGGCGTCCACGACCTGGTGGCCACGCTCTCGCAACGCAGCCAGGACGTCCGCGCCGGCACGGGACTCGATGACGAGCTCTCCCGGCGTCCAGGCACGCGGGTAGAACGAGCTCGGGAACGCGTTCGAGTGCCACATCGGCGAGTCGATCGCCTCCTGCAGGTTCAGGCCCGCCCGGTGCGCGAGCCAGAAGCCGAGCTGCCACTGGTCCTGCTGGTCGCCGCCGGGCGTGCCGAACGCCAGCGCGGGGCGGCCGTCGCGCAGCGCCATCGACGGGGACAGGGTGATCCGCGGGCGCTTGCCCGGCGCCAGCGAGTTCGGCAGGCCCTCGTCCAGCCAGAACATCTGGGCGCGGCTGCCCAGGCAGAAGCCGAGCGACGGGATCGTCGGCGAGGACTGCAGCCAGCCGCCGGACGGCGTCGCGGAGACCATGTTGCCCCAGCGGTCCACGACGTCGACGTGCACCGTGTCGCCTCGCGTGACGCCGGAGCGGGCCACGGTGGGCTCCCCGATCGCGCCGGTCGGGTCGGAGACCGTGAACGACGGACCGCTCACGACGTGCTGCGGCAGCAGCGGTTCCCGGCCGTCGGGCGAGCCGGGGCGCAGCTCGAGGGACGCGGTGTCGGAGATCAGCGCCCGGCGTTCGGTGGCGTAGGCGCGGGAGACCAGCGTCTCCAGCGGCACGTCGGGAACGTCGCCGTACCAGGCCTCGCGGTCGGCGAACGCGAGCTTGGCGGCCTCCACGGCCAGGTGCACGGTCTCGGCGGTGGGCTTGCCGTCCACATAGGACAGGTCGTACCCCTCCAGCAGCCGCAGCTGCTGCGCCAGGGCGGGTCCCTGCGTCCACGCGCCGGCCTTCACGAGCGACCACTCGTCGAAGTCGACGATGAGCGCGTCCTCGTACGACGCCTCCCACGACGCCATGTCGGCACCGGTCAGCACCCCGGCGTGGTCGCGGCCGGAGTCGTCGCGGAAGGAGGAGCGGCAGAACTCGTCGACCTGCGCGGCCACGAACCCCTGCGACCACGCCCGGCGCGCGGCCTCGATCTGCGCCTCGCGGTCGGCTCCGGCGGCCTCGGCGGCGGCGAGCAGCCACTCCCAGGTGTCGGCGAGCGCCGGGTTGCGGAACCGGCCGCCGGGCGCGGGCAGGACGCCACCCGGCATCCACTGCGCGGCCGAGGTCGGCCAGTGCTCGGTGAAGAGGCCGGAGACCAGCCCGATGGTGTGCACGGCGCGTTCGACGAGCGGGAAGCCGTCGCGGGCGTAGCCGATCGCGCGGTCCAGCACCTCGCGCAACGTCTTGGTGCCGTGGTCACGCAGCAGAGTCAGCCAGCCGTCCCACGCGCCCGGCACGGTGGCGGCCAGCAGACCGCTGCCGGGCACCAGCGACAGGCCCAGGCCGGTGTAGTGCTCGATCGTCGCACCGGCCGGCGCCACGCCCTGCCCGCAGAGCACGCGCGGGGCCGCTCCGGCCGCCGAGAAGAGGATCGGCACCTCTCCGCCGGGGCCGTTGAGGTGCGGTTCCACGACCTGGAGCACGAATCCTGCGGTCACGGCGGCGTCGAAGGCGTTGCCGCCGTCCTCGAGCACGGCCATCGCCGAAGCCGAGGCCAGCCAGTGGGTGGAGGCGACCATGCCGAAGGTGCCGACGAGTTCGGGGCGGGTGGTGAACACCCCATAAAGGTACGCGGGGCTAACTATATTTCGTGACTCCAAGTGACGCATGCCCCAGACCCGAACGGAGCACCCTCAGGGACGGGTGCGACTTTGGTCGTAGCCGACCGTCACGGATCTCCTCCCAGAGGTCTACCGGCGCGGGCGATGTTTCGAACACGGTCGAACGGCACAGTTCTAGGCATGGGAATTCTCATGATCGCCACGATCTTCATCGGCCTCGCGCTCCTGGCGGCGGTGCCCCTCGTGGCGCTGCTCCACTGGACCGACCGTTGAAGTCCAGGTAACGAGCGTTAACCTCCTCGCGAGCAGTTCGCTTCGAGGAGGGTGAAGGCATGGAGATCTCGGGTACCGCGGCCATCGTCACCGGTGGCGCGTCCGGTCTCGGTGGCGCGACCGCACGTGCGCTGGCGGCGCGGGGAGCGCAGGTGTTCGCGCTCGACCTGCCGAGCGCCGTCGAGAAGGCCGAGACGGTCGAGAACGTCACCTACCTGGCCGCCGACGTGACCTCGGGCGAAGAGGTCCAGGCCGCCGTCGACACCGCGGCGGGCTCCGGTGTCCCGCTGCGCATCACGGTGAACTGCGCGGGCATCGGCCCGTCGTCCCGCACGGTCGGCAAGACCGGCCCGCACGACCTCGACCTGTACCGCAAGATCATCGAGGTCAACCTGATCGGCACGTTCAACGTGCTGCGCCTCGCCGCCGCCGCGATGGGCAAGACCGAGGAGCTCGAGCACGGCGCCCGCGGCGTCATCATCAACACCGCCTCGATCGCCGCGTTCGACGGCCAGATCGGCCAGGTCGCCTACGCCTCGTCCAAGGGTGGCGTCGTCGGCATGACCCTCCCGGCCGCCCGCGACCTCAGCAGCGTCGGCATCCGCGTGCTGACGATCGCGCCGGGCATCGTCGACACCCCGATGCTGGCCACGGTCTCCGACGAGTTCCGCGCGGGCCTCGCCGCCGGCGTCCCGTTCCCGAAGCGCCTGGCGCAGCCCGCCGAGTACGCGCAGCTCGCGCTGTCGATCATCGAGCACGACTACCTGAACGGAGAGGTCATCCGCATGGACGGCGCTCTCCGCATGGCGCCCCGCTAGAGGTCTCCTGCGTACGGCAGGCGGGACATCGCGTCCGAGGTCATCCACTCGCGCAGGCGGTGGGTGGCCCGGACGTCGTCCTCGTTGTACTCCAGCAACCGCCGGCGCTGCTCGACGTCGAGCTCGTCGCCGTTCAGCCCGACCGCGGCCCGGTACCAGCGCATCGAGTTCTCGCCGCCGGCCTCCGGGTCGCGCCACCGGAAGCCCGCGACCGGTGCGATGATCTTCAGGCCCTTGCCGTGCGCGCACAGGAACTGCTCGCGGACGATCCCGAAGAGGTCGACCCACGAGTCGGAGTTGATGAACTCCTTGACCTGCGCGATCGTCGGGATGCCGGGCTTGCCCGCGAACCTCTCCGCCGACGCCAGCAGCCAGCGGTTCTCCGCGAGCTCGTTGTAGCAGTAGGCGCGGAACGACAGCCCGCGCGCCTTGGCCCGCAGGCGGATCCCGGTCAGCCAGGTCCAGAACTCGGCGAACGAGCGCGCCTCGTCGTCGCACGGCAGGGCTTCCCACGTGACGAACGCGCGGTAGCCGTGCTCCTCGTCGATGTCCTTCCCGGACAGCAGGCAGCCCCACATGTACGCGCCGAGGTCGCCGAAGCTCTCCATGTCGACGTCGACCTCGACGTCCGCGCGCGGCACGTTCATCTCGGGCACGCGGCGCACCAGCGTCAGGTCGCGCAGCCACGCCCTCGCCAGCACCACGGCGTCGCCGAACGGCATGCCGACGAGCTGGACCGGGCCTTCCGCCGACGGGTCGAGCTCGGCCAGTTTGTCCACAGTGGACAGACCGATCTTCCGCAGCGCCACGGCGTCCTCGCCGCGCACGACGAGGCTGACGTCCCTGCCCCGCTTGAGATCGCTGTCGCACGTCGGCCACCACGGGCACGTCTTGCAGTCGACGATCCGCGACGGCCTGGCCAGCGGCTCCCTGGAGTTCGCGGCGGCCAGGGCCACGGCGAGCCGGTCGCTGAACCGCGCGTCGTACTCCGACAGCGCGGTGCGGCCGCCCGGCCACGTCGGCGCTTCCAGGTCGTGCCACAGCACGACGTCGGCGTCCATGCCGATCACGCCACCGGTGGCGCGTCCGGACCTCGCGTACCCGGCCGCCTGCAGCTGCCGCTGGGCGTGGGCGAGCCTGAGCTGGTCGCGGGGCTGCGGGCGCACCTTGCGGTGCGGGTCGGTGCGGCTGCCACCGGGCAACGGCATCGACAGCGGGCTGGTCTTCGCGCCCTGGCCGGGGTCGGTGATCTTGTGCCGCACCACCAGGACCGGCACGTACCCCGTGGCGTCCTTGACCAGCAGGTCGATCCCGCCACGGCGACCGCCGCGCGCGTCACGGGGCAGCGCGGCGCCCCAGATGTACGGCGCGCCCATCTCCATCGCGGCGAGCGTCACGCGTTCCCGGTCCGCGCTGCGCACCTCGGGCCCGTTCGGCACCTCGAAGAGGTTCGAGCCGACGATCCGCCCGAGCGCGTCCGCCACCGCGCGACGGTGGTTCGTCGCGTCCGCTTTCCGTTGTTCCGAAGCCGGATCCAGCGCCGCCTTGGGGGCGTCGCGCATTTCCGGATCGTTTTCGAGGTGCACCCGCCGCCGACAACGAGTGACCACGCCGGCGTCTAGCTGCACCTGGGAAGTCACAGGATGCAGGGTATGTCGCGCGTCGCGGAGATGTGTCGGCAACCTGCACAGTAAGTTCCACGTGACGGAGGAGGAGTACCCGAATGGCGCGCAAAGCGAAGGCGGGCTTCACGCCCAGCCGGGCGAAGAACCTGGTCGGTGTCGCGAAGGTGGTGGCTCCCGCGCTCATTCCGGTGCTGGCCCCGGTCATCGCCCGCGGAGCCGGGGTCCTGAGCGAGCAGTACGACCGCTACCGGGCGCGCAGGCTCGGCATCGACGTCGCCGACGTCGGGAAGTACTCGGGGTACGGCGCCCGGTTGCACGCGCGGATCGTCGGCTTCTCGGACTCGCTCGAGAGTCTGCGGACTTCCGATTCCGAGTGGGTGTCGAAGACCGAGGCACGACTGGCGCAGTTGCTCGCCGCGGTGCGGGCTTCCGAACGCATGCCGGCGGCCCGGCGCAAGGCTGCGCACCGGGCCGTCGGGACGGATCTGGAGATGCTCGAGCAGGAACTGCTCAGGCGTTTGAACGTGCGCTGACGTCCGGGGCCTTCGGTGAGACGTCCGGGGTCTTCCCGGTCACCTCGGCCACGGCCTTGATCGCCGCCTCCTCGACCACCTGACCGGGGTCGAGGTGCGCGGTGACCTCCTCCATGACCTCGGCGACGCGCTCCTCGCGCCGGATCATCGGGTCGGAGCGCAGGTCCTTCGCGAGGGACACGCACAGCCCGATCATCACGACCATGAACGGCAGCGCCGCGATGATCGTCAGGTTCTGCAGACCGGTCAGCGCGTTGGACCCGCCGACCAGCAGCATCACCGCCGCGACGGCACCGGTGGTCACGCCCCAGAAGATCACCACGGGCTTCTTGGGCTGGATCGTGCCCTGCTGCGAGAGCGTGCCCATGACGATCGACGCCGCGTCCGCGCCGGACACGAAGAAGATCGCCACGAGGACCATCACCACGATCCCCGAGACGGTGGCCAGCGGGAACTGGCCGAGCAGCGAGAACAGCTGCGACTCCGGCGAGGACTGGCCGGCGAGGTCGACACCACTGCGCTGCTCGAAGATCGCCGTCCCGCCGAGGATCGCGAACCACACGAGCGACACCGCGGACGGCACCAGGATCACACCCGACACGAACTGCTTGATGGTGCGGCCGCGCGAGATCCGCGCGATGAACATGCCGACGAACGGCGTCCACGAGATCCACCACGCCCAGTAGAAGATCGTCCAGCCGGACAGCCACGTCTCGGTCGCGTCGCCACCGGAGGCGGCGGTGCGGCCCGCCATCGTCGCGAGCTCGCGGAAGTAGTCACCGAGGGCGGTGGGCAGCAGGTTCAGGATGAACACGGTCGGCCCGACGACGAACAGGAACAGCGCCAGCACCACGGCCAGCACCATGTTGGTGTTCGACAGCCACTGGATGCCCTTCGCGACGCCCGAGACCGCGGAGGCGACGAACGCCATCGTCAGCACGGCGATGATCGCGACCAGCACGCCCTTGCCGACCTGACCTCCCCAGCCGGCGGCCTCCAGGCCGGACCCGATCTGCAGCGCCCCCAGGCCCAGCGACGCCGCCGAGCCGAACAACGTCGCGAAGATCGCCATGACGTCGATGGCACGGCCCCAGCCGGACGCGGCACGGCGTCCCAGCAGGGGCGCGAAGGCGGAGCTGATCAGCGAGGACCGGCCGCGGCGGAAGCTGCTGTACGCGATGGCGATGCCGACGATCGCGTAGATCGCCCACGGGTGCAGCGTCCAGTGGAACAGCGTGGTCGCCATCGCGGTCTCCAACGGGTCCCCGTCGGTGCCGGGCGGCGGCTTCACGAAGTGGGTGAGCGGCTCGTTGACGCCGTAGAACATGAGGCCGATGCCCATGCCGGCGCTGAACATCATCGCGACCCAGGACACGGTCTTGAACTCGGGCTTCTCGTCGTCCCTGCCGAGCGGGATCTTGCCGTAACGGCTGAACGCGAGCCACAGGGCGAAGACGACGAAGCCGGTGGCGGAGAGCACGAACGCCCATCCCAGATGCTGGATGATCCATCCCAGCGCGGTCTTCGACGCGGACGCCAAACTCTCGGTGCCGATGATTCCCCAGGTCACGAACGCAAGCGTGAGACCTGCGGCAACGCCGAACACAACCCGGTCGGTACGGCCCGGCCTGTCGCATTGAACGGTCATGCGGCCCCGATTACCCGCTCGTGGACCTGTCCAAACTCCTCCGATTACCCTCAATCCTCGTGAGTACACGGACGAGCGAGTTGCGCACCCTGCGTGGTGCCGCGCTCGCGTCGACGTCCGCGGCACTCACGATCACCGCCCACGGGCTGGGCGGCGGCGAGCTGACGGAGTTCGTCCACGCGCTTCCGCTGGTGGCGCTGATCGCGTTCGCGGCGGCCTCGCTCGCCGACAGGCGCACCGGGAAGCTCTCGGTCATCGCCGGGCTCGGCACGGCCCAGCTCGCGCAGCACCTGCTGCTCACCTGGGTCACCCACGAGCACAACAACACGCTGACCTGGCACATGTTCGCGGCGCACCTCGTGGCCGCGACGCTGACCGGCCTGCTGCTCTTCCACGCCGAGAACGCCCTGTTCAGGCTGTTCGCCGCCGTCACCCGCCTGATCCCCCGCAGGCTCACGCCGCTGCCGGTCGCGACGCCGGCGCGGACGTTCACCAGCACGCCGTACGTCCAGAACGCGCACTACCTGGACATTGTCCGTGCGAATCGGCGGCGCGGCCCGCCCTGTGGCTCCTGATCATCCGCAATCCCTCCACCGAACCTCTTGGCGATCAGGAGCCACAACTTCATGTCGACAAATCGATTCGGCGTGCGCACGCTCGCCGTCCTCGCCGTTGCCGGACTCGCCGTCCTCGGCACCCCCACCATCGCGTCGGCGCACGTCAGCGCCCAGCCCGCGGAGTTCACCCAGGGCGGCCGCGCGACCTTCGCGTTCCGCGTCCCGAACGAGCGGGACAACGCCGGCACCACCAAGATCGAGGTGACGCTGCCGCAGGACACGCCGCTCACGTCGGTGCGCACCAAGCCGATGCCCGGCTGGAAGGCCGAGGTCGTGAAGGGCAAGCTCGACAAGCCCGTGACCGTCGCCGGCAAGGAGATCACCGAGGCGTTCACCTCGATCACCTGGACCGCGGAGGGCGCCACGAAGATCGGCGTCAACGAGTACCAGGAGTTCTTCGTCGCGCTCGGCACGCTCCCGGAGGGCAAGGACACGCTGCTCCTGCCGACCAAGCAGACCTACGAGAACGGCGAGGTCGTCGACTGGTCGCAGGCCCCCGGTGCCGACGGCAAGGAGCCGGAGCACCCGGCGCCCGCGCTGAAGCTCGCCCCGAAGAAGGCAGGCGACGACGGCCACGGCGGCCACGGCACGACCCCGGCCGCCAACACCGGTGGTGACACGCACGAGGCGTCCGCCGCCGGTTCCGACAAGACCGCCCGCTACCTCGGTGGCGCCGGTCTGGCCGTCGGTGCGCTCGGCCTCGGCTTCGGCGTCGGCGCGATCCTGCGTTCGAGGCGCAAGGCATGAAGCGAGCGCTGATCGCGTTCCTGTTCGCCGGCGCGGCCGTGCTCGGCACGGCCGCCCCCGCGGCGGCGCACAACGCGTTGATCGGCAGCGACCCGAAGGACAAGACCTCGCTGGAGGTCGGTCCGTCGACCGTCACGCTGACATTCGACCAGGACGTGCAGGGCGGCGCGGGGGTCAACACGATCACCGTCGTCGACGCGAACGGGGGCCACTACGAGGCCCCCGGCGACCCGACGATCAAGGACACGGCCGTGTCCGCGAAGGTCAACGCCCTCGGCAAGGCCGGGCAGTACAGGATCGGCTACCGGATCCTCTCCGCCGACGGCCACCCGGTGTCCGGTGAGCTGACGTTCACGCTGACCAAGGACGGCACGGGCACGCCCACCACCCCCGCGAACCCGGACTCCGCGTCCGGCGGCGGTTCGGGTGACGGCCTGCCGATCTGGGTGTGGATCGTCGGCGCCGTGGTGCTGCTCGGCGGCGGCGTGTTCTTCGCGCTGCGCGGCGGGGGCGCGAAGGCATGAGCGACGTCCGGACCGGCGCCCCCACCCACTACCGCGTGCTCGCCGGACTGGTGTCCGGCGCGCTCGCGGGCATCGCGCTCGGCCTCGTGCTGGCACCACCCGTCGTGGTGGCCGGGGTCGTCGACGCCGGGGCGGCGGTCCGGTACGGCCTGCCGGTCACGCGGGTGCTGCTCGACGTCTCGGCGACAGTCGTCGTCGGGCTGTCGATCCTGCCGAAGCTGCTCGGCTTCGACCGGCCCACGCACACCGAACCCGTCATGCGGATCGCCCGGCCGGCCGCGGTCGTCGCCGCCGCCGTCTGGGTGGTCACCGCGCTGACGGCCATCGCGCTGCAGGCCGCCGAGCTGCGGCCGGGCAGCACCGTCAGCATCGGCAACGCCGTCGACTACATCGCGACCGTGGGCGCCGGCAAGGGCCTGCTCTTCAGCGCGACCTGCGCGTTCGTCTACCTGGTCTTCGGTGTCATGGCCGTGCGCAGCGGGGAGTCCGTGCCCGCGGAGCTGCGCATCCTCGTCTCGATGTTCGGCCTGCTGCCGATCCCGGTGACCGGGCACGCCTCCAACTGGAAGTACCACGACTACTCGATGGTCTCCATGGAGCTGCACGTGCTGGGCGCCGCGGCGTGGACCGGCGGGCTCGGAGCGCTGATGGCGCTGGTCGCCCACCGCAAGGGCCTGCTGGCGATCGCGCTGCCGAGGTTCTCGAAGATCGCGACGATCAGCCTCGTCGTGGTCACGGTGACGGGCCTGTTCAACGGGCTCCTCGAACTGGTCCTCAACCCGGTCGTGCCGTTCCCGCGCTCGATGTTCACCACCGGCTACGGGGTGCTCTTCCTCGGCAAGGCGGTCTGCGCGGTGCTGATCGCCGTGCTCGGCGCGCACATCCGGTGGCGGCTGCTGCCGAAGATCTCCCAGCACAAGGTCACCGCGATCGTGCAGTGGGCGGTCCTCGAGGTGACGATCATGGGTGTCGCGTTCGGCCTCGCGGTGGTGCTGAGCCGCGCGCCCGTCAGCTGACCCCCATCGCCACCCTGACCAGGTCGGCGAGAGCGCGCGACCGGGCGTGCGGTGGCCACGCGATCACCGTCGTCACCTTCTGCGCGTCGACCACCGGCACCGCGGCCACCCCTTCGGCCAGTCTCGTGCGGTAGGCCTCGGGCAGCACGGCGACCGCCCGGCCCAGCTCGACCAGCTGGAACAACTGGGTCAGGT
Source organism: Lentzea sp. CC55 (assembly GCF_021056325.1). NCBI lineage: Bacteria > Bacillati > Actinomycetota > Actinomycetes > Pseudonocardiales > Pseudonocardiaceae > Lentzea > Lentzea sp. CC55. Next base: position 10,527 of record NZ_JAJCXE010000007.1, read on the forward strand.
TGCGCACCTCGACGCCGGAACCGTCCGGGTAGGTGCCGTCCTGGGCGGGCCACCGCGCGAGCTCCGGCAGGGCCTCGACGTCGGCCTGCCGCAGCCCCGGCCGGGCCGCGAGCGGGTGCGCCGACGACATGACCACGACCTGGTCCTCGGTGTGGAGCACCTCCACGTCGAGGCCTGTGGTCGGCTCGTAGGGCTCGTGCAGCAACGCCACGTCAGCGCGTCCGTCGAGCAGCGCGAGGTGCGTGTTGGACTCGCACAGCAGGACCTCGACGGGAACGGCGCCGGGCTCGGCCGCGTACGCGTCGAGCAGCTTCGCCAGCACCTCGCCCGTGCCCCCCGCCTTGGAGGCCAGCACCAGCGAGGGCCTCTCCTCGGCGGCACCGCGGGTTCGTCGTTCGGCCGCCGCGAGCGCGCCCAGGATCGCCCTGCTCTCGGCCAGGAGCACCTCGCCGGCGTTCGTGAGCGAGACCCTGCGGCTGGTGCGGGTCAGCAACGCGACCCCGAGCCGGTGTTCGAGCTGGGCGATCGTGCGCGAAAGCGGCGGCTGGGCGATGCCGAGGCGTTCGGCGGCGCGACCGAAGTGCAGCTCTTCCGCGACCGCGACGAAGTACCGGAGCTCCCTGGTCTCCACGCCGTCCACGGTATCCATACCGGGCGGGTATCGCTGCGCCACCGAAGCGGTGTTGGTCTCGAACGCCCCTCCGACCATGATCGAAGTCATGGTCGAGAAGACGATTGCGCTGGTCACCGGCGCGAACAAGGGCATCGGGTACGAGATCGCGGCGGGCCTCGGCGCGCTCGGGATGAGCGTCGGGGTCGGGGCACGTGACCGTCAGCGCGGCGAGGAAGCGGTAGCGCAACTGCGAGCGAACGGCGCAGATGCGTTCTTCGTGCCGTTGGACGTAACCGACGACGAGAGCGTCACCTCGGCCGCGTCGTTGCTGGAGGAACGGTTCGGGCGGCTCGACGTGCTGGTCAACAACGCGGGGATCGCCGGGGCGTGGCACTCGAAGCCGTCGGTCGTCACCCCGGACGGCCTGCGGGAGGTGCTGGAAACGAACGTGATCGGCGTCGTCCGGGTCACCAACGCGCTGCTGCCGCTGCTGGAGCGGTCCACCCACCCGCGGATCGTCAACCAGTCGAGCCACCTGTCGTCGCTGACCCTGCAGACGACACCCGGTGTGGAACTCGGCGACGCCGACGGGAGCTACACGCCGACGAAGACGTTCCTGAACGCGGTCACGGTCCAGTACGCCAAGGAGCTCACCGGGATGAAGGTCAACGGGGTCTGCCCCGGTTACGTGGCGACCGATCTCAACGGCCACCAGGGGACCGAGACCCCCGCGAACGGCGCCAAGGCCGCCATCAGGCTGGCGACGCTGGCCGAGGACGGTCCGACCGGCGGCCTGTTCGACGACGCCGGGACCGTGCCCTGGTGAGGCCGGCCGGATGTTCAACGTGAAACATCCACCAAGTCGGCTGGACTCGGTGAGTGGTCCGATCAACGCGGCGAGCTGCCCACGAAAGGACTAATCGGTGATCAGTCGGGCCGAAGATTCCTCGCGCATCCGCGCCAGCCGGTTCATCGTCCGCTGACCGCGGCGGTCCAGCTCCCGGCTGTCGATCCAGCCGTTGGCGTAGTAGCGGTAGTCCTGCGCCAGCGCCACGAGCTCGGCGAGGTAGTCGGCGGATCGGCGCCGTCGCTCCTCGTCGAACCCCGCGAGCAGTGGCAGCTGGGTGTCCACCACCTCGTCGAGCAACTGCGCGGACCGCAGCGCTCTCCTGGAACGCCACCTCCGGGTAATGCTCACGCGCCGCACCTCGTCCTCCGCCCGACCTGCCGCACCCCGGGCGTGGAATTCCCGCCCGTCGATGCTGCTTTCGCGCGCGAAGGTCCTGGCGTTACCGGTTCGTGTCCCACGCCATCCAAAAGTGGTGCTACAGATCCAAACGAGATGGCTCAGGCCGCCGTGTCGGTGCCGGTGAAGCGCGCGACGCGCTCGGCCAGCTCGCGGGCTTCGGGGTTGTTGCGGCGCTTCTCGGCCTCCTGGCGCAGCGGCTCCATGCGCTGCTTCGTGCGCACCGACTTCAGGCCCTCGGACAGGTCGACCGCCTGGCCGCCGACCTTGGCGCCGTGGTCGATGTCGCCCTGGATGAGGTGGTTGATCGACATCGAGGTCAGGTTGAACGACCGGCTGCGGGCCATGTCGTCGCCGAAGCTGTTGATCGCCTTGGACAGGTAGGGGATCGCGGTCCGCGCGTACTTGGCGTCCACCGACTGGGCCAGCTCCGTGTGCACCGTGCCGATCATCGACGAGAGGTCGACCTCGTTGAAGAACCTGGCCCAGGCGGGGGCTTCGGCGACGTCGGCGCGGGAGAACTCGTCGCGCGCGCGGCCGAGCAGCTTGAGCGCCTGCTCGTCGGAGCCCATCTTCGCGTAGGCCCAGGCCTCGTTCGCACAGAGGATGCCCACCGCGAGTTCGGACCCGGAGTTCTGCGCGGCCAGCTGACCCAGCTGGAACACCTTGAGCGCGTCGTCGGGGGCGTTCTGGTGCAGGTAGACGCGGCCCATGCGGTACAGGATGTTCGCCATCAGGGCCTCGTTGTCGCCCTGCTTCGCGAGGTCGAGCGCCTGGCCGAAGTGGTTGCGGGCCGAGTCCATCAGGCCCGTGTCGAACGACGTCCAGCCGGCGAGGTTGTGCAGGTCGGCCAGGGCGACGAAGAGCCGCTGGCGGACGATGTCCGTGGAGCTGGCGCCGAGCATCTGCTGCCCCCAGGACAGCTGGGCGACCACGGCGTCACGGCACGAGCCGCCGCCGTACTGGTAATCGAGGGCACGCAGAGCCCGCGTCGCCGCTTCGACCTGGCGCACATCGGTCATGCCGATGCGTCCCGGAGCCGGAGTCTGTGTGGGGTGGGAAACCCACGACCCGGAGTCCGCTCCGAACACGGCCGCGCCGACTGTCACGGCGGCGGCGTGCGCGAGGAACTTCCGACGCTTCACCGACTCTTCCTCCTCAGGATGGGGTGAGTCCGCGGCTGCGGCCACCCTCACTGCCGTTGTCTCGTCATAGGCGAGACCCATGTATCCACGTGGGACACCCAGACCCACGGCGATCCTCGTCAGGACGTCGTACGCCATCACCTGGCGTCCCTTGAGGATCTCCGAGACCTCGGACTGCGACTGACCAGTGAGCGCCGCGATCTGGCGCTGGGACACACCGTGCCGCCGGAGCAGCCGGTAAACCGAGCTGATCTCCCGTCGCGCCAGCGCGTCCCGCATCTCCGGGTGGTCCCACACCTCGGTGGGAATCGGAGAGCCCTGGGAACTCATGGTGTTCATCGCGCACCCTCACAGTCCGTTGGGCGTCATCGGCAGACTAGGGGCAGGTCCCCGAGCCCGAGAAGTCCTCTTCGGCGGGGCTGATCGGCCCTGCCGAACACCGCTTACCGCTCACCGTAAGAGTCCCACCGGTCAGCGCTGTGACGTCCCGTTCCGGCATGAATCATCGCAATCTGGATCCCGGTAAGCGAGTGAGCACGGAGAGGAACGACCTGATAGTGGACAGCTCCTCCTCGTACTCCACCTCCATTGTGGAGACGGGTGACACCGACTCCACATGGCGCGGCACGACCGGGCAGCGTCGGACGTGGCAGATCAGCTGCGGCGACGTGGTCGACCGGGACCGCCAGCTCACCGTGAAGGTGGTTCAGGGCCAAGTGGTCCTGGTAGGCCCTCCCGGTGAGACGGCAGTCTTGTCCCACGACCAGCTCGTACAGCTCAGGGCTGCGCTACGCGAAGCCGCCGACCAGGCGGAAAGGTGACGGTGACGTTTCGATGGACGCGATCCTCGGACAGGTTCTTCGCAACGCTGTGTGGGAACGCCTCGACCTGCTCACGGAGCTGGCGAGCCGCGCTGACGCCCCGTCCCTGCTGTCGGTGGCCCGATCCGAGCTCCCTCGGCTGACCGAGGGATGGCGTGCTCTGCTGGCGGCGCACGAGCCGGACGAGAAGGGCAACTGCCCCGAGTGCTCCGGCCGCTGGCGCCAGCAGAAGTCACCTTGCTCGGTGTGGCGCGCCGCGTACGAACACCTGGTCGCGGGCGGACTCGCCCCGCGCCCGGCTCGCCACCTGCGCGAGGCCCCGGTGACCCCTCCTGTCACCCGGTCCCGCCGCGCGGTGGCTCGAGCCCACTAACGGGCGTTTGCGACCGACCTGGCGTCCCCCCGACACGACCAGGTCTGCAAACCGCCTACTGACCGGTGGTCCGCGATGTGCGAACCCCCGACCGCTACATCGCGGACCCCGGTCAGCTCACCCGACTCCACAGATTCCCGCGGGCCGGCGACGTGCACCTTCCCTCCCCGACCGTCGCCGGTCCGCGGTCACCAAACCCGGCCCCTGTCTGCACCTCCCGCGCAGGCAGGGGCCGTTTCCACGACTGCGCGGGGGCCGGGCCGGAGCCCGCGAACGCGACTAGGCCGTGTTTTAGATGTGGCGTAGCCAGATGTTGATGGCCGCAACATGGACGGTGGCCTGGTAGCGGGTGGCGAGTTTGTCGTAGCGGGTGGCCACGGCCCGGTGTTGCTTGAGCAGGTTGATGCCGCACTCGACGGCGTGGCGCTGCTTGTAGATGTGCCGGTCGATCGCCGGTGGCCGCCCGCCTGCGGAGCCTTTGGCCCTGCGGTGGGCGGCCTGGTCACGGGGCTGGTCGATGGTCGCCTTGATCTTTCGCTGCCGCAGATAGGCACGGTTGGCTTTGGAGCTGTAGGCCTTGTCCGCCAGAACCCGGTCTGGACGGGTTCTGGCGCGACCGGACCCCAAGCGCGGCACCGAGATCTGCTTGATCACCGGCATGAACTGCGGGCTGTCGCCCCGTTGCCCGGCGGTGATCAGCAGCGACAACGGCCTGCGGCCCTGCTCGCAGGCCAAGTGCAGCTTGCTGGTCCAGCCGCCGCGCGATCGGCCCAGTCCGTGATCGTCAGGCTCGGTTCCGCCGGCCGGGGTGTCGGGCGGTTCGACCTGCAGATCCCCCTTTTCCGCGCTCCGGCGGCGTGCTGGTGCGCCCGCATGACGGTGGAATCCACCGACACGTCCCACACGATCAACCCATCGGCATCGGCACGGGCCTGCAACGTCGTCAGAATCGCCTGCCAGACCCCCGCCCGCTGCCAGCGGCGGAACAACCCGTACACGGTCTGCCAGGGCCCGTACTCGGGCGGAATGTCACGCCACGGGGCACCGACGCGCACCCGCCACCGGATGCCGTCGATCAACTGTCGTTTGCTCCACTTCGGCGGGCGCCCTGGTTTACGCCCGACGGGCAACAGCGGCTGCAACACCGCCCACTGCGCGTCGGTCAGATCGGCCCGCCCCGCTGCCGCTACGCTGGCCACGAGGTCTCCGGTACTGCAGGTTTGCTTGGTCGCTAACCCACTTACCGGAGACCTCGCCACGTTCCGGCACCGACACGCCGCCGATCACCTCACCTTTGAAACACGGCCTAGCCCCGTCCTCCGAGCTTCTCCTCGGCCGCCCGCGCGACGAGGACCGGCAAGAAGGACTCGATCTTCGCGTTGTCGGCGATCTCGTCGTAGGCCTCGCGCACGGCGCGCTGAACGGCCTGGTCGTCGTACTGGTCACCGACGCGGCGCCGCACCTCGGAAACCGCCTGGCGCACCTGGTCCTCGGCGTCGGCGTGCAGGCCGCGCGGGTCGCGCACCCGGTGGCCGTCGATCGTTCCGGTCATGGTGTCCTCCCTCGGTTGCCGTGGCCGGGGAGTTCCCGTTCTCAGCGGTGCGTACCCGTCTTCCACGCGAGGTACGAGACCAGGCCGGGGAACAGCCGTCCCGAGATCTCGAACGCCTTGAGCTGCCACGGGAAGAGGTGCTCGCCGCGCTCCTTCTCCACCGCGTCGACGATCGCCTTCGCGCACCGCGCGGGCGTGACCGTCGGGATCATCCTGGCGATCGCCGGGAACCGCTCCTCCACGCCGGGGTTGTTCGTGAAGTACTCGCTCGACACCTTGCCCGGCACGACCTCGCTGATCCCGACGCCGGTCCCCCGCAGGTCAAGGCGCAGCGACGCCGTGAGACCGCGCAGCGCCCACCGCGACGACTGGTAGCCCACGCAGCCGGGGATCGGCAGGCGTGACACCGGCGAGTTCACGTTGACGATCCAGCCGGAGCCACGAGACCGCATGGCACCCAGGTACTCCCTGGTCAGGAGCAACGCCGCCAGGTACGGCACGGCGGTCATGGTCTGCAGCTCGTCGGCCGGCGTGTCGTCCAGGAACAGCCAGCGACCGGCACCCGCGTTGTTGACGAGCACGTCCGGGACCGGAACGTCCTTGGCGAGTGCACGGATCTGCGCGGCGTCCGCCAGATCAGCCGGATGGGCGGTCGCCGAGCCGCCGAACTCCGCGATCCGCTCGACCTGCTGATCCAGCAGCTCAGCGCTGCGGGCCACAAGGTGGACATGGGCGCCGTGCGCGGCGAACCGGAACGCGGCCTCCGCGCCGATCCCCTGGGACGCTCCCGTGACCAGGACCCGCTTGCCCTCGACCTGCATCAGACCACCGATCGCACTCGACTCATCAACACCGCCGCCAGCGCCGTCGCCAGCGCCGACATCGCGAAAAGACCGCGGTAGCCACCCAGGCCGGCCAGGATCGCCGCGGTCAGCAAAGGGGCGATGACCTGCGGCAGCGCGTTGGCGACGTTCAGCACACCGAGGTCCTTGGCCCGGTCGGACGCCGCCGGCAGCACCTGGGTCAGCAGCGCGATCGCGACCGCCCAGTACGTGCCGAAGCCGACGCCGAGCAGCGGCGCGGCGATCAAAGCGCTCGTCCAGGTGGGCCAGACGACCAACAACAACGCGGCAACCGCCATCACCACGGCCGCCAGGTACACGTACGGCTTCCGGCGCCCGGAACGATCACTCCGTGCGCCGAACAGCACTGCTCCTGCGGCGAGCGCAACCCCGTAGAGCGCCATCAGCACCAGCAGACCGTCTTCCGGCGACGGGTGGTGGACGACGTCGCCCAGGAAGAAGAGGAGGTAGAGCGTCCCGAACGCGTTGCCGAGGTTGATCATGAGGTGGCCGAGCCAGGCCCAGGCGAAGTCGGGGTGCTCGCGCGGGGAGATCCAGAACGTCGGGTTGACCGGCTTGGCGACGAGCTGCGTGTCCGGCGTGCGCCAGACGAAGAAGAGCGCTCCCACGACCACGATGGCAGCACACGCCAGATAGCCCGCGGTCAGTCCGCTGACCAGCAACGTCACGACGACCGCGCCCAGCACCGTGCCGAGCATCTGGCTGATGCCGATGAGCCCGCCGACCTGCGCCCGCTGCACGACGGGCACGCGGTCCGGCACCGCGGAGGTCAGCGCGGCGAGCATGCCGCCGATCCCCGCCTGCACCAGGCACCAGCCCACGGTCATGACGAACACCGACGGCGCGTTGGCGAGAACGGCAAGACCGGCGGCACCGACAGCAGCGCCGGCCAGCGTCCACGGATGACGACGACCGAACCGCGAGGTCGTGCGGTCGGACAGGAACCCGATCAGCGGCACGACCAGCAACGACACCAGGGCGCCGACACCGGTGACGATGCCGAACACCAGCTCCTTGTTCGCCTTGTCCAGCAGCTCGGCCTGCTGCGGCAGCAGGACCTGGATGGGCGCGTAGATCGCGAGCCACAGCCCCAGGTTCGCCGCGAAGAGCCAGGCCATCCAGCCTCTTCTGACCGGGACCACCGGTTCGGCGAGCGCCTCACCCACCGCTGATCACCTCGCGGTACCAGTGGAACGAGTCGCGCGGCGTGCGGACCTGCGTCTCGTAGTCGACGTGGACCAGGCCGAACCGCTGCGAGTACCCGGCCTCCCACTCGAAGTTGTCGAGCAGCGACCACACGAAGTACCCGCTGACGCCCGCCTCCCGAGCGGCCTTGAGGTGCCCGTCCAGGTAGGAGATCCGCTCGGCGTCGTGGAGGTCTTCCGGGAAGCTGCAACCGCTCTCGGTGACGTGCACCGGCGGCAGCGACGGGTGGCGTTCGCGCAGCTGGGCGATCATCTCGCTCAGCCCGGACGGCACGATCGGCCAGCCGAACCCGGTGCGCGGGTACTCGTCGATCTCCACCAGCTCGAACGGCAGCGGGTTGCCCTCGGACGGCGCCCTCAGCCGGGTGGGGTTGTAGTAGTTGACCCCGTAGAAGTCGAGCGGCTGGTGGATCGTGGCCAAGTCATCTCCGGCGACGGGCAGGAGATCGGCGACTGCGTCCGGATATCGGCCCGACAGCACCGGGTCGGCGTAGAGCCAGTTGTGGATCTCGCTGTAGGCCTCGGCGGCCGCTGCGTCGTTCGGCGTAGCGGGCCAGGCCGGCGTGTGGTTGTTCGCCGTGCCAACCGCTTGCGCGTCGTACGAACGGAGCACTTGGACCGCACGGCCGTGGGCGAGGTTCAGGTGGTGGGCGGTCGGCAACGCGTCGAAGAGCAGCGTCTTGCCTGGTGCGTGTTCACCGATCGCATAGCCCTGCAACGTCACCATCGCGGGTTCGTTGATCGGGATCCACAGCTTCACGCGGTCGGCGAGCCGGTCCGCGACCAGCGCCGTGTAGTCGGCGAACCGGTCGGCGACGTCCCGGTTGAGCCAGCCACCCTCCGCTTCGAGCTCCAGCGGCGTGTCCCAGTGGTACAACGTCACCACCGGTGCGATGCCGGCGTCGACGAGGGCGTCGACCAGGCGGTCGTAGAAGTCGAGTCCCTCGGCGTTGACGGGTCCCTTGCCGGAGGGCTGGACGCGCGGCCACGCGATGGAGAAGCGGTACGCGTTGACGCCGAGCTGGGTCATCAGCGCCACGTCTTCGCGCCACCGGTGGTAGTGGTCGCATGCAACGGAAGCGTTCTGGTTCTCGTGCACCGGGGTGAACGCGTCCCACACGGAGGGGCCTCGACCGCCGGCGTCGAACGCGCCCTCGATCTGGAACGCGGACGTCGACACTCCCCACAGGAAGCCGCTCATCGATCCTCCAAATGTGAAACTTGTTCGGATCGTAGGCGTGTTGACGGCTTCGGGGAAGTGAAAGAGCCGCACAACAGGCAAGATGGAAGTACCCGAACTACTGGGAGTCGCCGTGACGAGCACCACCCCGCTTCGCCGTCAGCCCGTCCAGCAGCGCAGCGCCAAGAGAGTCGAGCGAATGCTCGAGGCGTGCGCGACCTTGATCGACGAGGTGGGCTACGACGGCGTCACCACGACGTTGATCGCGGAGAGGGCGGGCGTCGCGGTCGGTTCGCTCTACCAGTTCTTCCCGGACAAGAGAGCCGTCGTGCAGGCGCTGACGCTGCGCAACGTCGACAAGTTCTCCCAGGGCATCACCGAACGGCTCGAGCAGGCGACGCTCGAGCACTGGTGGGACGCCGTGGACACGGTGTTCGACGTGTACGTGACGATGCACCGCGAGATTCCCGCGTTCGGGAAGCTGCACTTCGGTGACGTCGTGGACATGCGCCTGCTCGACGACCGGCGCGACAACAACGCCGTCATCTCGGACAAGATCTCGGAGCTGATCTCGGGCAAGTTCGGCATCCCGATGGGCGAGGTCGGCCTGCCGATCGCGATCGCCGTCGAGGCCGCCGACGCCGTGCTGAAGATGGCCTTCCGCAACAACCCCGTCGGCGACCCCGCGATCTTGGCCGAGGCGAAGGCGCTGGTCAAGGGCTACCTGTCATCACGCCTGCCCGCCTAGCCGAAGTTGCGGCGCTCGCCGCGGTACGTGGGCACGGTGCGCTCGATGCGGTCACCGCGCACCAGGTGCACCTCGTCGAACCGCTCGAACAGCTCGCCCGCCTTGGCGTGCCGCATCCAGACGCGGTCGCCGATCCGCAGCTGTTCCGCCGCCCTGCCGGTGACCGGCGTCTGCACCTCACCGGCGCCCTCGAGCCCGAGCGTTTTGAGCCCCTCCGGCAGGTACGGCGAGGGCTGGCGGTCGGGCGTGGGCGTGCCGGACGCGATGTAGCCGCCGGCGAAGAGCGTGGCGACCCGCTTGGTCGGCTTGCGCACCACCGGCAACGCGAAGAGCGCGGCGGGCTGCGGCTTGAACGCCTGGTAGGCGTCGAACAACGTCGGCCCGAACAGGCCGCTGCCCGCCGCGAGCTCGGTGACCGACGGGTCGGACCCGGTCAGCTCCAGACTGCCGGTGCCGCCGCCGTTGACGAACTCGAGGTCGGCGACCTGCCGCACCGCGCGGATCACGGCGGTCCGCCGTTCGACCAGCTCCGGCCCGGACCTCGCCTGGATGAACCGGATCCCGATCGCCCGGAACGGCTGACCGGGCGGCTTGTCCCCCAGCCCGGCGATCTGCCCCTCGTAGGCCATGACCCCGACGAGCTGGAACCCGGTGCGGCGCACGATCTTCGCGGCGAGCGCCCTCGCCTGCTGCGGCGTGTGGACCGACGACCGCCGCGGGCCGATGTGGACACCCGGCAACGGCCGCCACGACACGTCGAGCTCCAGGCACACCCGGATGTCGGCGTGCGGCCCGACTGCGGCGTCCACGAAGTCGAGGTGCTCCACCGAGTCGACCATGATCGTCACGCGCTGCCGCGCCGTCTCGTTGGCGGCGAGCTTCTGCAGGGCGGCCCGGTCGGCCGTCGGGTAGGCGACCAGCAGGTCGTCGCTGACGTTCTGCTCCGACAACCACAACGCCTCGGCCAGCGAGTAGCACATGACCCCGGCGTAACCGGGTCGTTCGAGCGCCCGGCACACCAGGTCGCGCACGCGAACCGACTTGCTCGCCACCCGGATCGGATGACCGGCAGCGCGACGGGCGAGGTCCGCCGCGTTGTGGTCGAAGGCGTCCAGGTCGACGATCGCGAACGGAGGATCCAGGTCCTTCGTCGCGGCGTCGAGTCGAGTTCTGCGCATGTCCTGACGGTACGTCCTCCACCCTTGAAACGTGAAGGGCTTTCACTTACGTTACCCGCAGGTCACACTCTCTCGTGGAGGTTCGCGTGTGGACGAACTGGGCTAGAACTGCTTCGTGCACGCCAACGCGCGTCGTCCACCCCGCCAGCACGGACGAGATCGCCGAGGCGGTCCTCTCGGGTTCGCGCGTCCGCGCGCGGGGAAGCGGCCACTCGTTCAACGACATCGCCGTGGCCCCCGAAACGGCGCTCGACCTCGACCGCTGGACCGGCATCGTCCGCGCGGACGCGGAAACCGGCCTGGTCACGGTCCGTTCGGGCACTCCCCTGTGGTCGTTGAACGCGGACCTCCACCGCCTCGGCCTGGCCATGCCGAACCTCGGCGACATCGACGCCCAAACCGTCGCCGGCGCGATCTCCACCTCGACCCACGGCACCGGTGCCAGACTCGGCGTCCTAGCCACCGCCGTCGAGTCCCTCGAACTCGTCCTGGCCGACGGCTCGGTCGCCGCCTGCTCCCGAACCGAACGCCCGGACCTCTTCAACGCGGCCCGCGTGGGCCTCGGCGCACTGGGCATCATCAGCACTCTGACCCTGCGCTGCGTACCGTCGTTCGTCCTGCGGGCGTCGGAGTCCCCCGGCCGCCTGGACGCGGTGCTCGAGCAGTTCGACGACCTCTGCGCCGTGGAGGACCACGTCGAGTTCCACTGGTTCACCCACTCCGACCGCGTGATCCTCAAGCGCAACAACAGGATCACCGAACCGGCCCGCCCGCTCTCGAAGCTCCGCCAGACCTGGGAGTACGAGGTGATGGAGAACGCGGCGTTCGGCGCCGTGACCAAGGTGGCACGCAGGTTCCCGCGCTACACCAAGCGCCTCAACGAGGTCTGCGGCTCCCTGATCTCCGAACGGTCCTATTCGGACTACTCGCACAACGTCTTCGTGACCCCGCGCCGAGTCCGCTTCGTGGAAACCGAGTTCTCGATCCCCCGCGAAACCCTGATGGACGTCATCGCGGAACTCCGCGCGGTGGCCGGCAAACTGGGCGACCGCGACCACCTGATCGTCCCGTGCGAGGTGCGCGTAGCCCAGGCAGACGACATCTGGCTCTCGACGGCCAACGGCCGAGACACCGCGTACATCTCGATGCACCAAGCACTCGGCATGCAGTACAAGGCTTTCTTCGACGCGTACGCGAGCATCGCCGCGTCAGTAGGAGGCCGCCCGCACTGGGGCAAGATGCACGACCTGACCGCGACCGAACTACGCCCGCTCTACCCGCACTTCGACGACTTCCTGCGGGTGCGCGACGAGGTGGACCCAGGCCGCACCTTCACCAACCAGTACCTGGACCGCGTGCTGGGCACCTGACCACGAAGGCGCCAGCCCGCACGCGATGCCGAAGGCGAGCCGTAAGAACGCCTTCCCGAGCAAGCGCTCCCGGCGGTGGGGTCCCGTCACGAGTCGCGCCACAGCTCCTGCTGCACCTGAGGGGTGGGGTCAAATCGACACGCTCTTCGTCGATTTGACCCCACCCCTCAGGTGTGGCCCGCTCCTGGTGCGACTGGTGACGGGACCCCACCGCCAACGCAACCACCAACGCAACCGGCAGCCGCCCGACAAACAGGCGTGCCATCAACCCGCTCGAAGCGCGGGCCCCTGATCAGATTGCCGGGGGTCTGGGGGCAGAGCCCCCAGGGGAACAACGCAAGGCAACAGGCCGCCCGCAAAGCGACCACCCGCAGAAGCCCGCCACCAGCGAAACCGCAAGCTAACGCAGGCGTCCCCCCACCCTCAGGACCCCTCGCAACACAACCTACCCAGCACCACCGACAAGATCGACAAGATCAGAGGACAGCGCGAACCGCTTCACCCACGGGCGTCTCGCCCTCGACCAGCTCGAGGGTCTTCCCGAAGGTCCCGGGAGCCCCCAGCAACTCCACCAGCACAGCAGCGACATCGGCCCGGGCAACCGACCCGCGGGGCAACCGAGGCGCCGCAAGGGTCACCAGCCCGGTCCCGGGCCCGTCCACCAACCGCCCCGGCCGGAGGATCGTCCAGTCGAGGTCCCGGCCGCGAAGATCCTCTTCGGCCATCTTCTTGGCCTTCAGGTACACGGCGAACTCGGGATCCACATCGGGCGAGTCGGCGGCCTCGATGCCCACCGACGACACCTGGACGAACCGCCGCACCCCGGCCTCCACGGCGGCGGAGGCGAAGAGGGCGGCGGCCCCGTAGTCCACGGTGTCCTTGCGGGCGGCGCCGGATCCGGCACCCGCGCCGGCGGCGAACACAGCCGCGTCAGCGCCGTTCAAATACGAGGCGACCGAGTCGAGGTCGGCGGACTCCAGGTCGCACAACACCGGAACGGCTCCGGCTTCCTGCACGTCACCGAAGTGATCGGGATTGCGGACCAGCGCGGTGGCGGCGTGTCCACGGGTGGCCAGCTGCTGCTCGAGGAGCAGCGCGATCTGCCCGTGTCCGCCGGCTATGACTACTCGCATGTCCCGACCGTAGATCAGTGTGCGGCGCCCGGCACGACGCGCGCGATCAGGACGCGGTGGCGAGCACCTGCTCGTAGACGAGCTCGTTGACCCAGCGGGTGATGGCGGTGTCCTCGGCGGGGACGCTCTCCTGGCGGCCGGACACGTCGACCGAGAGGTCCTTCTCGTCGTCGGCCAGCAGGACCGAGACGCCGTAGCGGCGGACGCGGGGCAGGCAGTTCGCGAGGTAGTCGTGCGAGAAGGCGACCGACTCGGGGAGGACGACCGCGGCGTTGCCGTAGCGGGCGAAGGGAACCGCGGAGGCGAGGGCGGTGCGCCAGTGGCGGGCGACGGCCAGGACGCCGACGATGCGGACGGCGGCCGGCGGGACGCGGCCTTCCATCTCCGGCCACACCCAGGTGGAGACGGTGGTCTTGTCGGCCTCGGGAGCGGCGCCCACGCACACGCGCTCGGCGTGGGCGTCGGCCAGGAGCTCGGCCACCACGACGACCTTGCGGCCCATGAGGACCATCTCGGGGAGAACGACTCCGTGCCAGCCGAGGCGGATCGCCGCGGCGGCTGCCAACTCCTCGACGGACGCGGGCAGTTCCGGAACCGGGACCGGGGTCGTCGACAGACCGTTCGAGCTGTCGAGGGCCGCGATCCTTGCTGGGGTGCTGCTCACGCCAGTGCCTCCTCGTCACCCGCGGCGGGCGATCCGCCGCGTTTCGACTCGTGCTCTGGATAAGGATTAGCAGGAAGCGCACGGCCCGCCCCCAGGTCAGCGCACCCCCTGCGATCGACGGCGCCGAGCGGTCGGTGACCGGTCGAAGAACGGTGTGGCGAGTTCGGTCCTACGATGCTGCCGTCTGGGTGACGTCGACCCGAATGGCCGCACCGAAAGACCTGATCAGAGTGGGTGCGCCAGGCGTGGGGCGCGAAACCGCCGATCGGTGAGCGGTCGCCGTCCGCCGACCGTTCACCGCGCCAGAACGACCACCTACATGATGATCACGGTCTTGCCGGGCCCGTGACCTGCGAAAACGTCGACAGCCCCGCGCAGCGGCAAGCGGCGGGCGATCGGTACCCGCAGCTCACCGGCCTGCACCATCGACGCGAGCCGCTCCAACGCTTCCTTCGTGCCCTTCATGCTGAAGTTCTGCGCCGGGTCAGCGGAGACGTAGTTCGTGTTGAACGCCAACGGCGCGTAGCGCGCGTTCGCCTCGAACGACGAACGGTCGGCGCTCACGAGGTCGATCAGGGCGTCAGCTTCGACGAGCGAGTCGCCGCGGCCGACCGGGATGACGCGCTTGCCGGCCGCACGGGCGATCTGGGTGGCGAACGACCCGACGCCTCCGGAAGCACCGACGATCAGCACCGATTCCGCGGGTCCCAGCGCCTCGACCAACTGGAGTGCGGTCATTCCCGCCGTCGGCAATGCGGCGGCGACGGCGGGATCCATGTCCTCGGGCACGGAAGCCAACGCGTTGGTGGCCGGAACTGTGACGTACTCGGCGTATGTTCCGCCGCCGACGGGACGGCGGAAGAACGTGCCGAAAATCCTCTCCCCGGAACCGACTACCTCACCCGCACCATCAGTTCCGGGAACCAACGGGAACACATGGGGCGCGGAACTCCGCAGCATCCCGTCGACGACTTTGCGGTCGAACGGGTTGACGCTCGCCGCGAGCAACCGGACCTTCAGCTCACCGGGCCCCGCCTGGGGCTCCGGGACCTCCACCAGCTCCAGCTCCGCGCCGAAGTCCGCTGCCGCCATCGCCCACATGCTGGCCCCCGAACGAGTGACAGACATCACCTGTTGGATCAAGGAATCCGATACTGCCGATCAACGAAAGAACCCCCCTCGCGATTCCGCGAGAGGGGTTCCCTCTGTCTTTCGATGGGCAAGGGGGGAGTTGAACCCCCACGTCCTTTCGGACACACGGACCTGAACCGTGCGCGTCTGCCATTCCGCCACTTGCCCCTGGAGACGTTGAGAACACTAGCACGCGTCCAAACCAGGTTCCTAATCGCCCCCTGTAGGCGTCGTCGCACCCGGATACGATCGGTGCGGGAGCCCGTCCGCGCGGAAGGAGTCGACATGGGCCTGCAACGCTTCGAGCGCAAGCTCGAAGGTCTCGTCGGCAACACCTTCGCGCGGGTGTTCGGCGGCAACGTCGTGCCCCAAGAGGTGGCACAGGCGCTGCAACGGGAGGGTGACAGCAACATCCGCGAGCTCGCGGGTGGCAGACTGCTAGCCCCCAACCACTACACAGTGCTGCTCGGAGCCCAGGACCACGAACGTCTTGCGGGCGATGAGCAGGATGAACTACGCATCACACAGCTCCTCGCAGAGGGCCTGCGAGAGCACCTGGCCGAGTCCGGATGGGATACCTATGGTGACGTCGTAGTCTCCCTGGAGCGCTCCGAGGCGCTGCACACCGGACAGTTCCGAACCAGCTCGTCCGTCGACCCCGACGTGAAAGCGGCCAGCCGACGGTCAGCACCACCTCGCACCGCAGGAGACCGATCCATGAGCCAGCCACCCGGCTACGGACAAGGACAGGGCCAGCCCGCCCAGGACCCTTATGGTCAGGGCGGCTACGGCCAGCAGGGCTACGACCAGCAGGGCTACGGCCAGCAGCAGGGTTACGGCCAGCAGGGCTACGACCAGGGCTACGGCCAGCAAGGCGGCTACGACCAGGGCTACGGCCAGCAGGGCGGCGGCTACGGCGGCGCCCCGCAGGGCTACGACCAGGGTTACGGCCAGCAGCAGGGCTACGACCAGGGCTACGGCGGCGGCCAGCAGGGCGGCGGCGGGTACGACCAGGGTTACGGCCAGCAGCAGGGCTACGGCCAGCCCGGTGGCTACGACCAGGGCTACGGCGGCGGCCAGCAGGGCGGCTACGACCAGGGTTACGGCCAGCAGGGCGGCTACGACCAGGGCTACGGCCAGCAGCAGGGCTACGGCCAGCCCGGTGGCTACGACCAGGGCTACAACCAGGGCGGATACGCCCCGCCGGCGACCCAGGGCGCGAACCGCCAGCTCAACGCGACGCTGCACCTCGACGACGGATCCAACCGGACGTACAACCTCAAGCAGGGTGGAAACGTCGTAGGACGTGGGCAGGAGGCCGACTTCCGCCTCCCGGACACGGGTGTCTCCAGGCGCCACCTGGAAATCTCGTGGGACGGGCAGAATGCGATGCTCGCGGATCTCGGTTCGACCAACGGCACCACGGTGAACGGCACGCCAGTGCAGACTTGGCAACTCGCGGAAGGCGACGTCGTCCGCATCGGCCACTCGTCACTGGTCTTCCGCACCGCGGGCTAGTGGTCGGCACGGGCGTCGGCATGCAACTCAAGGCAGGAGCGGTTACAACCGGTGCAAGAGCTGGTGATGCAGCTGACCAGAGCGGGCTTTCTCGTGCTCCTCTGGCTTTTTGTGCTGGCCGCCCTACGTGTGGTCCGCTCTGATCTCTACGCAGCCTCAGGGCTCCGGGCGTCAGGTCTGCCCGGATTCCGGAGGTCCGAGAAGTCGGCGAGGGGGAGCAAGGCGCCTCGGCAACTCGTGGTCACCCACGGGGCGCTGACCGGCACCCGCATCTCGCTCGACGGCAGGCCGATCCTGATCGGCCGCGCTGACGACTCCACTCTCGTCCTGGACGACGACTTCGCGTCGACCAGGCACGCGAGGCTGTCCATGCGCGGTACCGACTGGTACGTGGAGGACCTCGGCTCCACGAACGGCACCTACCTGGACCGAGCCAAGGTCACCGCACCCCTGCGCGTACCTCTCGGCACCCCGATCCGCATTGGCAAAACGGTGATCGAGCTGCGCTCATGACCTTGGTTCTTCGATACGCGGCCCGCAGCGACAGGGGCCTGGTTCGTTCCAACAACCAGGACTCCGTGTACGCGGGTCCTCGCCTGCTCGCAGTAGCCGACGGCATGGGTGGCCACGCCGCCGGTGAGGTCGCGAGCAAGGTGGTCATCGCCTCGCTGGCCCACGTCGACGACGACGAGCCCGGCGACGACCTCCTCGGCAAGCTGCGCGACGCGGTCGCGAGTGGCAACGGCGCCATCTCCGAGCTCGTGACGAGCGACCCGGACCTGGAGGGCATGGGCACCACGCTCACGGCCATCCTGTTCGCGGGCAACCGCCTCGGGCTCGTGCACATCGGCGACTCGCGCGCGTACCTCCTGAGGGAGGGTTCTTTCGCGCAGATCACGCACGACGACACGTTCGTCCAGTCGTTGATCGACGAGGGCCGGATCACCCCGGACGAGGCGGCCACGCACCCGCAGCGCTCGCTGCTGCTGCGCGCCCTCACGGGGCACGACTTCGAGCCCAGCCTCACGGTGCGCGAGGCGCGTGCCGGCGACCGGTTCCTGCTCTGCTCGGACGGCCTGTCCGGCGTCGTGAGCCTGGAGACGCTCGACGAGGCGATCCGCATCCCCGACCCGCAGGCCTGCGCGGACCGGATGATCGAGCTCGCGCTCAAGGGCGGCGGTCCCGACAACGTCACGGTGATCGTGGCGGACGTCGAGGACGTCGACTTCGGCGACGACTACCCGATCGTCGGCGGCGCGGCGGGCGACGGCAGCGAAGAGCACAACACCCCTCCGGACTCGGCGGCCTCGCGGGCGGCGACGCTCACGCAGCAGCGCCCGCCCGTGCCCCAGCGCATGGAGGCACCGCCTCCTCCCCCGCAGGACCCGAAGCGCAAGAAGCGCAACGCCCTCAAGGCGTTCGCGATCATCTTCGTGCTGCTCCTGCTCGCCGCGGTCGTCGCGGTCGGCGGCAAGCTGTGGCTCAACACCCAGTACTACGTCGGCGCCACCGCGGACGGCCAGGTCGCGATCTTCCGCGGTCTCAACGGCTCGGTGCTCGGCTTCAAGCTCTCGTCCAAGGTCGAGGACTCGTGCCCGCCCGGCTCCACGGGCTGCACCCCGATCACGCTGAACGACCTGCAGGAAGCCGGCCGCAAGACCATCACCGCGGGCATCCGCAGCGACAACGGCCTGGACGGCGCCCGCGCCGCGGTCCGGTTGCTGCGCACCGAGCACATGCTGCCGCTGTGCAAGGACACGTCGTCGACGTCGAGCACCCCCACGACGCCGACCACCTCGTCCAGCACGCCGGGCAGCAGCACCTCGAACGCGCCCGCCAACGGTTCGGCGAACCCGGAGACCGGTTCCACCGAGCCTTCGCTCACCCCCTCCCAGCAGAAGCCGGGTGTGGAATGCCGGGAGGGTCCGTAGCTGATGGGCTCGCCCGTCCCCACCGGGGAAGGCTCAGCAGGTGCGTCGGTGGCGACGAGCACGTCGCCAGGACTGCGAGCGCCGACGCGGCGCGGCACCGAGCTGGTCATGCTGTCGTTCGCCGCCGGCCTCGTGACGCTGGCGTTGATCCTGGTCGAACTGAACCAGGAGCGCTCGCTGAGCCTGAGGATCCTCTACCTCGGTCTCGCGTACCTCGGTCTCTTCGCCTGTGCCCACCTCGCCGTGCGCCGGTGGGCGCCGTACGCCGACCCGGTGATCCTGCCGTGCGTCGCGTTGCTCAACGGGCTCGGCCTGGTGGTCATCCACCGGATCGACCTCGCCATGGAGGGCACCGTCTTCCCGGACGGCTCGACGTGGGATCCGATGGCGTTCAAGCAGGTCATCTGGACCGCCATCGGGTTGTTGCTGTTCGCGGCGACGCTGAAGTTCCTCACCGACCACCGCACGCTCGCGCGGTTCGGCTACACGTTCGGCCTCGCCGGCCTCGTCGCGCTGATGCTGCCCGGTGTGCTGCCGGGCTTCATCGCCCCGGAGATCAACGGCGCGAAGATCTGGCTGCGCATCGGCCCGTTGTCGATCCAGCCCGGTGAGTTCGCCAAGATCCTGCTGATGGTCTTCTTCGCCGCTTTCCTGGTGTCGAAGCGGGACCTCTTCACCGTGGCGGGCCGCCGGTTCCTCGGCATGGACCTGCCGCGCGCCCGCGACCTCGGTCCGCTGTTCGCGGCCTGGGGCGTCACGGTCGCGGTCATGGTGCTGCAGAAGGACCTCGGCTCCTCACTGCTGTTCTTCGGCATCGTGCTCGTGCTGCTCTACGTCGCCACCGAACGCGCGGCGTGGGTCGTGCTCGGCCTCGGCCTGTTCTCCGGCGGCGCGGTCGTCGCGTGGAAGCTGTTCGGGCATGTCCAGCAGCGCGTGGCGAACTGGCAGGACCCGATCTCGCGCTACGAGCTCGTCGGCGGCGGTTACCAGATCTCGCAGTCGCTGTTCGGGCTCGCGACCGGCGGCATCGGTGGTGCCGGCCTGGGCGCCGGCCGCCCGGAGATGATCCCCGAGGCGAACACCGACTTCATCACTGCCGTGATCGGCGAGGAGCTCGGGTTCATCGGCTTCGCGGCGCTGCTGCTGGTCTACATGATCTTCGCGTTGCGCGGCCTGCGCAGCGCCATCGCCGTGCGCGACAGCTTCGGCAAGCTGCTCGGCGGCGGTCTCGCGTTCGCGGTCTGCTTCCAGGTGTTCATCGTCGTCGGCGGTGTCACCAAGCTGATCCCGATGACGGGCATCACCGCACCGTTCCTGTCCAAGGGTGGTTCGTCGCTGCTCGCGAACTACATCCTGGTGGCGTTGCTGCTGCGGATCTCCGCGGCGGCGCGGGCCCCGCAGCGGGCTCCGAAGCCGAAACCGCAGCAACCGGCCATCGCCGATCAGCACACTGTGATGGTGGAGCGTCCCAAATGAACACACCGCTCCGCCGCGTCGGCATGGCCATGATGGTGATGATCCTGCTGCTGCTGGGCAACGCCACGTGGGTCCAGGTCATCAACGCCGACGAGTGGCGCAAGAACGCCTACAACCGCCGGGTGCTGCTCGACGAGTACGCCCGCAAGCGCGGTCTGATCACGGTCGCCGACGGCACGGTGATCGCGGACGTCAAGGAGACGACCGACCGCCTGCGGTACCTGCGCACCTACAACGCGGGCCCGGTCTACGCACCCGTCACGGGGTACCTGTCGGTCACCTACGGCACCTCCGGCATGGAGCGCGCCGAGAACGACCTGCTCAACGGCTCGGACGACCGGCTGTTCGCGCGCCGCGTCTCCGCGTTGATCACCGGTCGCGACCCGGTCGGCGGCAACGTGCAGCTCACCCTGAACGCCAAGGTGCAGCAGACCGCGTACGACCAGCTGACGGCGAAGGGCTTCACCGGCTCGGTCGTCGCGATCAAGCCGGACACCGGTGAGATCCTCGCGATGGCGAGCACGCCGTCCTACGACCCGAACCTGCTCGCGAGCCACGACGTGAACGCGCAGGCGGCCGCCTGGAAGCAGTTCACGGCCAAGGACGCGAACGACCCGCTGGTCAACCGCGCGACGCAGGCCCTCTACCCGGCCGGCTCGACGCTGAAGGTGGTCGTCGCGGCCGCGGCGCTCGCCGACGGCAAGACCAAGGACTCGCAGTACACCGCCAAGGGCTCGATCACGCTGCCGGGCAGCACCACCCCGCTGCCGAACTTCAACGGCACCCCGTGCGGCCCCGGCGAGACGGTGTCGATGGAGACCGCCCTCGCCAAGTCGTGCAACACGGCGTTCGGTGAGATGGCGAGCCAGGTCGGCGCGAACAAGCTGCGCCGCCAGGCGGAGAAGTTCGGCTTCAACGACCCCGACCTCGAGATCCCGCTGGTGGTCGAGACCTCGACGCTCGGGCCGATCCCGGACGAGGCCGCGCTCTACCAGACCGGCATCGGTCAGCGCGACGTGCAGATCACGCCGCTGGAGAACGCGGTGGTGGCGGCGACGATCGCCAACGGCGGCAAGCGCATGCAGCCGTACCTGGTGTCGAAGATCCTGGGCCCGGACCTGAAGTCGATCGACGACACCGAGCCCGACGAGGTCGACACCGCGATGAGCACGGCCAACGCGGCCGCGCTGCGCGACATGATGATCCAGTCGGAGATCAACACGGGCGGCGAGGGCCGGCTGCAGAACGTCCAGGTGGCGTCGAAGACGGGTACCGCCGAGCACGGCGCCGACGTCACGAAGAACAACCCGCACGCCTGGTACATCGGTTTCGCGCCGGCGCAGAAGCCGGAGATCGCGATCGCGGTGATCGTGGAGGACGGTGGCGACCGCGGCCTGGGCGCCACCGGTGGCAAGGTCGCCGCTCCCATCGGCCGCGCCGTGATGAACGCGTACCTGGCAGGCCGCTGATGCTGACCACGGGCCAGCTCCTCGCCGACCGCTACCGCCTCACCAGGCGGATAGCGGTCGGTGGCATGGGCGAGGTCTGGGAAGGCGCGGACGAGCGGCTCGACCGGCGGGTGGCCGTCAAGGTCCTCAAGGCCGAGCTCTCCGGCGACCCGGAGTTCCTGCACCGCTTCCGCACCGAGGCGCGGATGACCGCGTCGCTCAACCACCCCGGCATCGCGTCGGTGCACGACTACGGCGAGACGGCGTCCGTCACCGACGGGCCCGAGGACACCGCCTACCTCGTGATGGAGCTGGTCGAGGGCGAGCCGCTCGCGACGATCATCTCCCGCGGCCGGCTGGCCGCCGACGTGACGCTCGACCTGCTGGAGCAGACCGGGAACGCGTTGCAGGCGGCGCACGAACGCGGGCTGGTGCACCGCGACGTGAAGCCCGGCAACATCATGGTGACCCCCTCCGGCAAGGTGAAGATCACCGACTTCGGCATCGCGAAGGCCGTGGACGCGGCCCCCGTGACGCGGTCCGGCATGGTGATGGGCACCGCGCACTACATCGCTCCCGAGCAGGCCCTCGGTGGCGAGGCCGAGCCGGCGAGCGACGTCTACTCCCTGGCGGTGTGCGGCTACGAGTGCCTCGCCGGGCACCGGCCGTTCCTCTCGGACAACGCGGTGACGGTCGCGATGATGCACATCCGCGACATCGCGCCGCCGTTGCCGCCGGACGTGCCGCCGGGTGCGCGCGCGTTGATCGAGGCGACGCTGGTGAAAGACCCGAGGCAGCGCTACCGGACCGGCGGCGAGTTCGCCGCGGCGGTGAGCGCCGTGCGGGTGGGCCAGCCGCTGCCGACGCCGTCCGGCTTCACGATGCCGCCGATCCCCCAGCAGGTCGTGCAGCAGCCACCGCCTCCTCAGGTGTCGCAACCGCTTCCGGTACCACCGCAGATGCAGCAGCAACAACACCACCAGAGCCGTCCCGGCACCCATCCGGCGATGCAGCCGGCGGCGCACCAGACGGGCATGCAACCGGTGCACCAGACCGGAACGTTCACCCCGATGCCGACACCACCGGGGAGGAACCGGTCCGTCGTCTGGGCTATGGTCGCTCTTCTGGCGACCGTGCTGGTGGTGCTCGGCGTGGTCCTCGTGTGGAAGCTGACGCTGGGGTCGACCGATGCCAGTGGTCAGGGTGGCCGTCCGACCACCTCCACCTCGGCGAACCAGAACCCGCCGGCGAACGGGCAGGCGAAGCCGGACTCCGCCGACCGCATACCGGGCACCGCGCCGAAGCGGATCGACGAGGACGACTACATCGGTCGTTCCGGCGACGAGGTCAGGACCGAACTGGTCGACCACGGCCTGGAGCCCCAAGTGCTGAGCGCCCAGGGCACGTCGCCGGGGGACCTGAAGAAGTGCCGGGTCACCGCCATCGCGCCGACAGGCGAGGTGCCGGCGGGCTCGCAGGTGAAGGTGACGTGCGCGCCATGAGCAAGACCAGAACCGACTTGGGAACACCGTCGACGAGGAGCGGGACGAAGCACCGATGAGCACTCCGCGACTGCTCTCAAACCGCTACGAACTGGGTGAGACCCTCGGGTACGGCGGCATGTCCGAGGTCCACAAGGGGCGGGACGTCCGCCTCGGCAGAGACGTGGCGATCAAGGTGCTACGAGCCGACCTCGCCCGTGACGCCCAGTTCCAGGAACGATTCCGCCGCGAGGCGCAGAACTCGGCGGCCCTGAACCACCCCGCCATCGTCGCCGTCTACGACACCGGTGAGACGCAGACCGAGTACGGCCCGCTGCCGTACATCGTGATGGAGTTCGTCGACGGCCGGACGCTGCGCGACATGGTGAAGACGCAGGGCCCGCTGTCCGGCAAGCGCGCGATGGAGGTCATGGCCGACGTCTCGGCCGCGCTCGACTTCAGCCACCGGCACGGCATCGTCCACCGCGACGTGAAGCCGGCGAACGTGATGATCACCAAGTCCGGCGCCGTGAAGGTGATGGACTTCGGCATCGCGAGGGCGCTGCACGATGGTCAGGCCGCGGTCACGCAGACCGCCGCGGTCATCGGCACGGCCCAGTACCTGTCGCCGGAGCAGGCGCGCGGCGAGTCCGTCGACGCCCGTTCCGACGTCTACGCCGCCGGCTGCGTGCTGTTCGAGCTGCTGACCGGCGAGCCGCCGTTCACCGGCGACTCGCCCGTGGCGGTCGCGTACCAGCACGTCCGGGAGGACCCGAAGGCTCCGTCGCAGCTGAACCCGAAGGTGTCGCCGCAGCTCGACGCGATCGTGCTGAAGGCGATGTCGAAGGGCCCGGCGAACCGCTACCAGTCGGCCGCGGAGATGCGCGCCGACCTGGTGCGCGTGCTGTCGGGCCAGCGCCCGTCCGCGCCGGCCGTGATGACGGCCGAGGACCGCACCGCCGTGATGAACGAGCAGGCGCGCACTTCTCGCACGCAGGTGATGTCCGGTGGCGGCGGCAGGCACCGCCCGGCGGCGCTGAAGTCGGAGCCGGACGACAGCTACGACCCGCTCGCCGACGAAGAGGAAGAGCGTCGCGCGAAGCGCAAGAAGGCCATCATGGTCACGCTGGTGGTGATCCTCTGCGCGGCCGTGCTCGGCCTCGCCGCGTGGATCACCGCGAGCGTGATGGACAACGGCGCCGAGCCGGCGGAGAAGGCCTCGGTCCCGTCGATCGTCGGCCTGAGCCCGTTGGAGGCCAAGGAGAAGATCACCAAGGCCGGCCTCGTCGCGGTCCAGGAGGACGTCGCCTGCGAGCCCGGTCCCGCCGGCACGCCCGCGAAGTGCACCGCCGACCAGATCAACAAGGTCGTCAGCGTGAACCCGCCCGAGGGCACGCAGGTGCAAAAGGGTGGCCAGGTCACGATCGCCGTCGGTGCGCCTCCCGGTGAGGGCACCGTCCCCGACCTGACGGGCAAGACCCCGCAGGACGCCCAGGCGGTCCTGGACAAGGACCCGAACGGCTTCAAGCTGCAGCAGAGCGACCAGACCGTCGAGGTCGACGACCCGGCCAAGGCCGGCAAGGTCGCGCAGCAGAACCCCGCGGTGGGCTTGAAGCTCAAGAAGGGCGGCACCATCACCATCCAGCTCGGAAAGGCGCCGGACAGGCAGAACGTGCCGAACGTGGTCGGTGACGACCAGAACGACGCCCGCCAGACGCTGGAGGGCTCGGGCTTCAAGGTCGTCATCGAGCCGGTCGACAGCTCCAAGCCCGAGGGCACGGTCCTCTCGCAGACGCCGCAGGGCAACGCGAAGGTCGACAAGGGCACGACGGTGACGCTGCGGGTCTCGAAGGGCAACCAGATCGAGATGCCGGACCTCACGGGCCTCAGCGAGCGGGAAGCCGACGCGAAGCTGAAGCAGCTGGGCTGGAACGGGAACCTCAACGTCCAGGAGCAGCAGGTCGGCGACCCGACCCAGACCAAGAAGGTCGTGGCGCAGAACCCGGCCAGGGGCACCACGATCACCAAGGGCGCGACGGTGACGATCACCGTCGGCAAGTTCGGGATCGTGACGAGCTAGACGAGCTGCGAGCTGTGGGGCGGCTTCCCTCCGGGGGAGCCGCCCCTTCGCTTCACCGGCGGGCGGCCGCGGCGAGCGTGCGCATGCCGTTCTCGAGCTGGGCGACCGTGGCCTCCGGCACCTCGAAGCCGCAGACCTTCAGCCAGTTGGCGAGCATCCGGTGGCCGCCGTCGGTGAGCACCGACTCGGGGTGGAACTGCACGCCCTCGACGGGGAGCTCCCGGTGACGCATGGCCATCACGATGCCGGTCTCGGTCTTGCCGGTGACCTCGAACTCGGCGGGGATCGTCTCGGGCAGCACCGTGAGCGAGTGGTAGCGCGTCGCGATGAACGGCTGCGGCACTCCGGCGAGAACGCCCTGGCCCTCGTGGAAGACGATGCTCGTCTTGCCGTGCAGCAGCTCGGGGGCGCGGTCGACCGTGCCGCCCCAGACCACGCCGATCGCCTGGTGGCCGAGGCAGACGCCGAAGACCGGCTTGCCGGTGCCGGCGCACTTCTTGATGACGTCGACGCTCGCGCCCGCGCGCTCCGGTGTCCCGGGACCGGGGCTGACGAGCACACCGTCGACGTCGTCGATCTCGTCGAGGTCCACCTCGTCGTTGCGCCGCACGACGCACTCCGCACCCAGCTGGGCCAGGTACTGGACGAGGTTGTAGACGAAGCTGTCGTAGTTGTCGACCACGAGCACGCGCATGGAGAGAGCCTAGTCGGTCGCGTCGAGTGAGTTAGCTCTCGTCTTCTGACAGGTTAGGCTTCCCTAAAATAGGTGTCATGAGTCGCCCCTTGCGCGTCGCGATCGTCGGCGCCGGCCCCGCAGGCGTGTACGCCGCCGACATCCTGACCAAGTCAGATGTGGACGCGCAGATCGACCTGTTCGAGAAGCTCCCGGCGCCGTACGGCCTCGTCCGCTACGGCGTCGCACCCGACCACCCGCGCATCAAGGGCATCGTGGGCGCGCTGCAGAAGGTGCTCGACCGCCCGTCGGTCCGCTTCTTCGGCAACGTCGAGTACGGCGTCGACATCAAGCTCGACGACCTCCGCCAGTTCTACGACGCCGTCATCTTCTCGACCGGCGCCTCCTCGGACCGCGAGCTCGACATCCCCGGCATCGACCTGCCCGGCAGTTTCGGCGCCGCGGACTTCGTGTCCTGGTACGACGGCCACCCCGACGTCCCCCGCACCTGGCCGCTGACCGCGAAGTCGGTCGCGGTGCTCGGCGTGGGCAACGTCGCCCTGGACGTCGCCCGCGTGCTGGCCAAGACCGCCGACGAGCTCCTCGTGACCGAGATCCCGGCGAACGTCTACGAGGGCCTCGCCGCCTCCCCCGTCACCGACGTGCACGTCTTCGGCCGCCGCGGCCCGGCCCAGGCGAAGTTCACGCCGCTGGAACTGCGCGAGCTCGACCACTCTCCGAACGTCGAGGTGATCGTCCACGCCGAGGGCATCGAGTTCGACGAGGCCTCGATGCACGCGATCAGGACCAACAAGCAGGTCGAGATGATCGTGAAGACGCTGCAGGAGTGGGCGATCCGCGACGTCGGCAACCGCCCCCGCCGCCTGCACCTGCACTTCCTCGAGGCCCCGGTCGAGGTGCTCGGCGACTCCTGCGTCACGGGCCTGCGCACGGAGACCCAGGAGCTGACCGGCGACGGCAACGTCCGCGGCACCGGCGTCTTCACCGACTGGGACGTCCAGGCCGTGTACCGCGCCGTCGGCTACCTCTCGACGCACCTGCCCGACATCCCGTTCGACCACGTGTCGGGCACGATCCCCCACCTCGCCGGCCGCGTGCTGGACCTCGACGAGGTGCCCATGCCCGGCATCTACACGACCGGCTGGATCAAGCGGGGCCCGATCGGCCTCATCGGCCACACCAAGGGCGACGCCCTGGAGACCATCACCAGCCTCCTGGACGACGCCGCGAGCCTGCCGCCCGCCTCGTCGCCCTCCCCGTCCGCGGTGGTCGAGTTCCTCGAGCAGCGCGGCGTGCCGTTCGTGACGAACGAGGGCTGGGGCCGGCTCGACGCGCACGAGATCGCGCTCGGTGCGGCTCACGGCCGTGAACGCGTGAAGGTCGTCTCGCGCGAGGAGATGACCGCGATCTCGAACGGCTGAGCCGCTCGAACGGCTGAACGCCGTTCCTCGATGGAGCCGCCATCGCACGTGTGCGCGGTGGCGGTTTCACCGCAGCAAGCCGAGGAGCAGCTCACTCGGTCGTGACGTTGTTGAACGGCAGCTTCGGCTCCGCCCACGGGAAGACGACGAACATCAGCAGCGCGACGATGCCGGCGACCAGCACGACGGCCTCGATCACCCGCAGGAACAGCGGGCCCGGCAGGTGGCGCCAGATCCAGCCGTACATCAGCCCTCCGTCATCTCGGGCGGCACGAAGCCGTCGGCCACCGGATAGCTCTTGGTCTCGATGGCGTGCACGATCAGCCGCTGCTTGTCGGAGAAGCGCGGGTGGCAAGTGGTCAGGGTGAGCAGGCGGGCCTGCTTGTCCGCGGGGACGGTGGTGCCCACCTGGTGCGGGACCGGGGCGATGACCTCGCCCTGGGTCGGGGCGACGATCTCCTGGCCGACGGTTTTGGCGTAGGCGTCGCCGAGGGTGGTGGCCAGCGGGGCGACGCCGGCGCAGGCGGCTTCCTTCGACTTCGGGTTGTTCGCCCAGCCGGCGACCTCGTCGCGCATGGGGAGCACCCGGTAGACGAACCACTGGGTCTGGGTCTGCACGACGATCGAGTTGCACGACTGGAGCAGGTCGAGGTCGTTGAACGGCGCGCCCTTGCCCACGCGGTGGCCGGCGATGGCGAAGTTGCCCGCCTCGCCCGGCTGGGCGGTGTCCTTGTAGTGGCCGGGGCCGATCTCGAGGTGCTTGTCGGTGGTGCCCTCGACCACGGAGAACTTCCAGTCGTTGCCGAAGACCGGGATGTACATCTTTGCGAAGGCCTTGCCCTCGATGAGGTTCAGCTTCGACTGGCGGTTCGGGTCGGCCGGGGGCGGCGTGACGACGTTCGAGCTCCACTCGGAGTCGAGCGCGGCGGTGGCGTCCTGCTGCTTCTCCGCGGAGAGCAGGTCGGTCACGTAGACCTCGTAGACGACGAACAGGAGCACGACGAGGCCCAGCGTGATGAGGCCTTCGCCGATGCCGCGCACCGTCTTGCGGGCGAGGCTGTCCGGCGGCAGGGCGTTTTCGGCCTGCGGCTCGTCGTCGTAGTACTCGTCATCGTCGTAGTACTCGTCGTCGTAGTCGTCCTCGACGCGCGGGATCACCTCGGTGGGTGGCTCGACCGGGCGGGGACGGGGCGGCATCGGCCGCGGGGGCATGCCCCTGGGCGGCATTCCGGGAGGTGGACCGGGCTGCGGGCGGCCGGGCTGCGGCATTGCGCGAGCGGGCGTGCCCAGCGGGGGACCCTGGCGGTGCGGCGGCGGGGCGTTCGGCGGCAGGTTTCCGGAGAAAGCGCTGGTGAACTGGGTTGCTTCCGGTGGCGGCAGCGGGGTGGGCCGCACGTGCCGCAGGTCATCGCGACGGGGTGCAGGGCGCCGGGGAGGCGGCTGCTGCGGTCCCGAGTTCACCTGAAACCTCCGCGCGGACTGTGAACTGAAAACAACTGCGTCTGCAAGGTGGTTCGCTCACCACCGCCGCTACGTTAACGTGTCTCCCGAGTAGTGCACGTAAACTAGCGTCACTCACGGATATCCACGTCAGGCGAGGACAGCATGCCCAAGTCCAAGGTCCGGAAGAAGGCGGTCTACACCGCACCCACTGACCGCCGCACGCCGGTCAAGGTCAAGGCAGCGGGGCCGTCTCACCCGGTCTACGTCGCCGTGATGCTCGGCTTCATGCTGCTCGGCCTCGCGTGGTTGGTCGTGAACTACATCGCGGCCGAGAAGATCCCGTTCATGCTCGAGCTGGGCGCGTGGAACTTCGCCATCGGCTTCGCGCTGATGATCATCGGTCTGCTCATGACGATGCGCTGGCGCTAGCCGCAGGCCACGTCACTGTTCGTAGGGTCGGCCCGGACGTCACACGTCCGGGCCGATTTTTGTTCGGGGCGTGTTCACCTGGTTCACCTGAGCGTCACCGAAGCACACGGCTGTAAGTCATCCCCATTGGGGACAAGTCCTGTGGACAACTTTGCACCAAATTGCACAAGCGACGGTTTCCCCTCATGCGGACCCGTTCGGTTGTCCACATTTCATGCGGCACACTCGACATGTGACTCGCACCTGGTCCACTCCAGCCCCGCTGGTCGTCGTCGCGTGGGTGGCGGCCCTCGGCCTCGCCGTCGCGACCTTCCTCGCTGACGACAACGCGGGCCGTCTGCTCATCGGACTGGCAACGCTGCTGGTCGCATACCTCGCGGCGTTCGCCTCCATCGCCCGGCCGAGGCTCACGGCGGACGCGAACGGGCTCGCCGTGCGCGGGTTCGCGAGCACCACGGTGCTGCCGTGGCACGAGGTGAAGGTGAAGCTGCAGACCACCCGCCGGCTCGGCAAGGAACAGCAGACGCTGGAACTCGACGCCGACGACCGCCTCGTCGTCCTCACGAGACTGGACCTCGGCGCCGACCCCGAAGAAGTGGCGGGGGTGCTGCACGCATTGCGCCCGTGAATCGCCTCTAGCGGCACGTCCTGGCGTACTCGAGGACGATTTCGGCGGTCGTGTCGAGTTCGGTGGCACGCAGCGCGAACATCACGCCGAGCAACACCACGGCCGCCACGACGGCACCGGTCTGGTACGCGTTGCGGTTCTGCCGCGGTGCCCTGACCATCGCGAGCGTCAGCAGGCCGCCGATGACGAACCCGCCGAGGTGCCCGAGCAGCGAGGCGTTGGTGAAGAGGTTCGACACCAGGTTGATGCCGACGACCACGAGGATCGTCGAGATGTCCCGCTTCTGGCGCTTGAACACGATCAGCAGCGCGCCCATCAGGCCGAACACCGCACCGGACGCACCGGCGAGCTGCTGGCAGATGGTGCCGAAGTAGAACGCCGCCGCACTGCCGCCGAGCAGCGACAGCAGGTACACGGCGCTGTACCGCAGTTTGCCCAGCTCCTGCTCGACGATGGGACCCACCACGAAGAGCGCCGCCATGTTGAGCGCGAGGTGGATCAGGCCGAAGTGCATGAAGCCCGACGTCAGGATGCGCCACCACTCACCGTTGGCGGTCACCTCCGGGATCATCGACGTCGCCGTGAACAGCTCCGAGCGGGAGTTGTTCATCGGGCTGCCGGACTGGACGACCGTGACCACGTACGCGAGGACGTTGAGCGCGATCATCACCTGCGTGATGACCGGCCGGCCGGTCGAGACCACCGCGCCCGCGGACGTGCGGGCCTGGCGGACCGAACGGGCGCCCTCGTTCACGCAGTCGACGCACTGCATGCCGACGGAGGCGTCGCGCAGGCACTCCGGGCAGGCCGGACGGTCGCACCTGGTGCAGCGCAGCCGGGTGGGCCGATCGGAATGACGTGCGCAGACCGGGGTTTCCGGCTGCGCTCCGATCGGCCCCTCCGGTGGCACGGATGCGTTGCTCACGCGCGTTCGATCGTGATCCGCTCGATCTTGATGTCGTTGACCGGACGGTCGCCCGCGCCGGTCGTCGTGTTGCCGATCGCGTCGACGACGTCGCGCGACTGCTGGTCGGCCACCTCACCGAAGATCGTGTGCTTGAAGTTCAGCCACGTCGTCGGCGCCACGGTGATGAAGAACTGCGAGCCGTTGGTGTTGGGCCCGGCGTTCGCCATCGCGAGCAGGTACGGCTTGTTGAACTGCAGTTCGGAGTTGAACTCGTCCGCGAAGCGGTAGCCGGGGCCACCGCGGCCGGTGCCCGTGGGGTCACCGGTCTGGAGCATGAAGCCCGCGATGACGCGGTGGAACAGGGTGCCGTCGTAGAACGGACCCGACTTGGTGCCGCTCGCGTTCGCCTCGGTGTAGTCCTTGGTGCCCTCGGCGAGCCCGACGAAGTTCGCCACCGTCTTGGGGGCGTGGTCGGGGAACAGGTTGATGCGGATGTCGCCCTGCGTGGTGTGCAGGGTCGCCGTCACCTTGGTCCCGACGAAGGATTCATTGCTGTCAGCCACCACTCCATCGTGCCATCACAGGCGCCGATGTTCAGAAACGGGCACGATGGGGTACCTCTACGCCATCACCGGACGACAACGTGTGGAGCACAGAATGGACGAGGTGGACGTCATGACCCGTGCCGGCGAGAACGTTGGCAAGGCTGTCGGCACCGGTCTGAAGGCCGCGCGTCAGGGTGTCGTTCGCGCTGGTCACGCCGCTGAGGTCAAGCTCGCCGAGCGCGGCATCACGGCTGATCACGTTCGCGGCGCACTCGTGGAGCGGGCCGACACGCTCATGGGCAAGGCTGAGGACTGGGAGAAGCAGACGCGTCGCTCTCGCAAGCGCCTCGCCAAGAAGAGCGCTCAGACTCGCGCCGACCTCATGAGCAGGGCCGAGGTCGTGCGCAAGGAAGTGAAGAAGGCAGCGAAGCAGGCGCGCAAGGACGCGAAGGTGCGCGCCAAGGAGATCCGCAAGGCCGCGGCCCAACTCGGTGCCGACGCACCGAAGCGCCGCCGCTGGCCGTGGGTGCTGGGTCTCCTGATCGCGGCGGCCGCGGCGGGCTACGTCGCGATGACGCGCCGGCCGCAGGAGGTGCAGCTGCACGAGGAGGACCAGGTCCCGCACGCGGAGCCGGTCCTCAACGGACAGGTGCCCGCCCAGAAGGAACCCGTCAAGTAACCCCCGGGCGCAGTCAGAGCTTCAGCCCTTTGATCGCCTCTTCCGCGATCCGGCGAGCCTTGATCGACTGCTTCTGGTTGCTCGTGACGACCACAGCGGCGTCGCTCTTCGCCACGGCGTAGACGACGCCGCTGTTGTTGTTCACGTATCCCCCGGCCCATCCGGTGGGTGAACTCGCGGGCTGTGAACCGTCCGGCGCCGCCTCGTTCACGATCATCTTCGCAACGCGCTCATCCCCCACGTACACGCGCACGGTCAACTGGATCTCGGTTGCCGTGGCGTAGAAGAAGCACGCCGGGTGAGGTTCGTCCGTTGACAGTTTCACCTTCGGTACGCGCTGCCCGTTCGCTTCCGCCACGAAGGCGGTCGCGAGGTACGGGCAGGTGCCGTCGCTCGCGGGCTGGGGCGCGGGCGGCACTGTCGGAGCAGCGCTGGTCGTGGTGGTGACCTGCTGGGTCTGGGTCGTCGGCGCCGGCACGTTCTGGGCGACATCGGGACCGCATGCCGCGAGCGCGCCGAGCAGGGGCAGCAACAGTGCTCGTTTCATAGGGGCAACAGTCAACCAGACGCCGGAAGCGCCTCGGACGGGACACTGTAATTGGTCCATACCTTTTGTGCCCTGACCCCTCAACCCGCGCCCCGGAAGGACCCCCGTCATGGAGTTCCTGGAGTCACGACGAGAGCACGCCCTGGCGCTGTTCCGCATCATCATCGGTCTGCTCTTCGTGTTCCACGGGGTGCAGAAGGTCCAGAAGGGAACCGAGCTGCTGTCCTGGCCCGGCGGCCCGGTCATGCTCATCGAGCTGATCGCCGGTGGTCTGGTCCTCATCGGACTGTGGACGCGTTGGGCGGCGTTGATCAGTTCCGGCGCCATGGCCTACGCCTACTTCGTGGTGCACCAGCCGAAGGCCCTGCTGCCGATCCAGAACGGCGGCGAGCTCGCGGCGATCTACTCGTGGGCGTTCCTGCTGCTGGTGTTCACGGGCGCCGGCGCTTGGAGCATCGACCAGCTGCGCTCCAGGTCGTCGAGGAAGTCGCTGGCGAACGCCTGAGCCGTGAATGCGCTGAAGCCCTGTTCGCTGCGGCGCGAACAGGGCTTCAGTGTGAAAACGTGTGGAGACGAGGGGAATCGAACCCCTAACCCCCGCCTTGCAAAGGCGGTGCTCTGCCAATTGAGCTACGTCCCCGAGCCTGAGGACGGCACGCCGTCCGTCAGAGCGAGACCGAGATCAGTCGGTGGGAGCGGTGGCCTCGCGCCACAGGTCCGCGTCGGCCTTGGCCGAACGGCTGCGCTTGACGAAGAACAGAACCGCACCGGCGACCACGACGAGTGCGATGATCTTCTTAGCCACTTCGAATCCCTCCCAAGACTGCTGGCGCACGACCCCACTACGCTACAGGATTCCGAGCGATCATGATGGGGGTCCGGGGGTTTGCCCCCGGCAGGGGGTCTGGGGGCTTGGCCCTCAGAGAAAAAGACGATGATTCGGGATGAGTTCGACGATTGACGTCGACATCTAAAGGCACCGAATCGAGTGGGCCTAGGAGGACTTGAACCTCCGACCTCTTCATTATCAGTGAAGCGCTCTAACCGCCTGAGCTATAGGCCCTCGATCAACTGTCACCCTCTCGGGGCGACGAGGAGAACCTTACAGGATCGTCCTCGCCGCTCCCAAATCGGGGGTCATTCACGCTCGGAGAGCGTCAACTCCAAGCCACCGGCCAGGTCCGCGGACACGTTGTAGACGAACGCGCCGACGGTCGCGAGGGCGGTGAACAGCACGATGTTCACCGCGCCGATGATCGCCGAGACGCCGAACACGCGGCCCGCGCTGATCAGCGGCTCCCCCGGCTCGTTGGCCTGGAGCAGGTCGTTCGCGGTGCTGTTGATCTTGTCCCAGACGCCCATGCCGTGCAGGACGCCGTAGAGCACGCCGACCGCCACGAGCCAGACGAAGAACAGCGCGACACCCAGCACCAGGGCGAGCTTGAGCACCGACCACGGGTCGACGCGCTTCACCTGCAGCGAGGCGCGACGCGGGCCGCGGCCGGGGCGGCGGGCCGACGGGGTGGACGCCGCGGGGCGGGCACCGCCGGTGCCCATGTTCACCGACGTGCGGCTGCTGCCCAGGCCCACCGGCACGGCCGAGCCCGTGACCACGGGCTTCTGCACCTTGACCGTGTCCGGGTCGGTCGACGGGAACGCCGGCGCCGGCTCGGAGGACGGCACCGGGGGTGCGCCCGGAGCGACGTGCGTCTCGGCGGTGTCGCGCTGGGTGGCTTCCGTGTCGTTCGTCACCCGCTGCCAGGGCGGCGGGGTCGAGACGACGACCGGCTCGTCCGCGGCGGGAGCCACCGGGTCGGCCGAGACCGTCTTGTCCTCGGCCGTCGGCTTCTCCTGCGCGGCGGGAGCGACGCCCTCGGCCGTCTTGGCCTCGGTCACCTTCTCCGCCGACACGGGCTTTGTCTTGTCCTGCGCGGTTCCACCCGAGGAACCGGATGCCGCCGACGCGGCCGAGTCAGCCTTCTCCGCCTGCTTCTGAGCAGAACCCTGGGGAGTCGGCTTGGTGATCACCGCGGTCTTGTCCGCGTCCCGACCTTCGCGGTTCTCGGGTGGAGTCACGAGCTTGTCCTTGACCTCTCGCTAGCGGTTCCGACTACTCAGCCGAGTCGGTGGGGGTGGCTGCCTGGCCGGCGTCGGCGGCAGAGCCCTCCGCGGCAGACGTCTCGTCAGTAACGACGTCGCTGGGCTCGTCCGCGTTGCGTGCGACCGCGATCAAAGTGGTGCTCTCACCGAGGTTCATCAGCCGCACGCCCTTCGTCTGCCGTCCAGCCTTGCGCACCTGCTCGGCACGGGTCCGGATGACCCCGCCGCTCGAGGTGATGGCGTAGAGCTCGTCGTCGACGTCGACGATCAGCGCGCCCACCAGCCTGCCACGTCGGCGGTCGTGCTGAATGGTCAGCACACCCTTGCCGCCCCGGCCTTGGACCGGGTAGTCCTCGATCGGAGTTCGCTTCGAGTACCCCCCGTCGGTCGCGACCAAAACGAACAGACCCTCTTGGACGACACCGACCGAAAGGAGCTCGTCGTCGGCGTTGAAACGCATGCCCTGCA
This sequence comes from Lentzea sp. CC55, assembly GCF_021056325.1. Lineage (NCBI taxonomy): Bacteria > Bacillati > Actinomycetota > Actinomycetes > Pseudonocardiales > Pseudonocardiaceae > Lentzea > Lentzea sp. CC55. Next base: position 45,544 of record NZ_JAJCXE010000007.1, read on the forward strand.
CGCCCGACGTCGCGCGCCCCATCGGGCGGAGGACGTCGTCGGTGGCGTGGAAGCGGATCGACTGGCCGTCCGCGGACACCATGAGCAGGTCGTCATCAGCTGAGCACAGCACGGCTCCGACCAGCTCGTCGTCCTCACGGAGGTTGATACCGATAAGTCCACCCGATCGGTTGGAATCGAAGTCGGAGAGCTTTGACTTCTTCACCAGACCCTTCCGGGTGGCGAGCACGAGGTACGGCGACACCCCGTAGTTCTTGATCTGGATGACCTGTGCGATCTCCTCGTCCGGCTGGAACGCGAGGAGGTTCGCGACGTGCTGGCCGCGGGCGTTGCGGTTCGCCTCGGGCAGCTCGTATGCCTTCGTGCGGTACACACGGCCCTTGTTCGTGAAGAACAGGATCCAGTCGTGCGTCGAGCACACGAAGAAGTGCGCGACGATGTCGTCCTGCTTGAGCTGCGCGCCCTGCACTCCCTTGCCGCCGCGCTTCTGCGCCCGGTAGAGGTCGGTCTTGGTGCGCTTCGCGTAGCCGGTGCGCGTGATCGTGACGACCACGTCCTCGACCGCGATCAGGTCCTCCATGGACACGTCGCCGTCGAACGGGATGATCTTCGTGCGGCGGTCGTCGCCGAACTTGTCCACGATCGCCGTGAGCTCGTCGCGGACGATCTTGCGTTGCCGCTCCGGCTTCTCGAGGATGTCCTTGAGGTCCGCGATCTCCAGCTCGATCTCGGCCAGCTGGTCGATGATCTTCTGGCGCTCGAGGGCGGCCAGGCGGCGGAGCTGCATCTCCAGGATCGCGTTGGCCTGGATCTCGTCGACCTCGAGGAGCTCCATCAGGCCGGTGCGCGCGACGTCCGGCGTCTCGGACCGGCGGATCAACGCGATGACGGCGTCGAGCTGGTCGAGCGCCTTCACCAAGCCGCGCAAGATGTGCGCGCGCTCTTCGGCCTTGCGCAGGCGGAACCTGGTCCGCCGCTGGATGACCTCGATCTGGTGCTTCACGTAGTGGCGGATCATCTGGTCGATCCGCAGGGTGCGCGGCACGCCGTCGACCAGCGCCAGCATGTTCACGCCGAACGAGTACTGCAACTGGGTGTGCTTGTAGAGGTTGTTCAGCACGACCTTGGCCACCGCGTCGCGCTTGAGCGTGATCACGATGCGCATGCCGATGCGGCGGTTCGACTCGTCGGCGATGTTCGCGATGCCGGTGAGCTTCGCGTCGCGCACCAGGGCGGCGATGTTCTCGACGAGGTTGTCCGGGTTGACCTGGTACGGCAGCTCGGTGACGACCAGGATCGTGCGGCCCTTGGCGTCCTCGTCCATCTCGACGACGGCGCGCATGCGGACCGAGCCGCGGCCGGTGCGGTACGCGTCCTCGATGCCGGACGTGCCGAGGATCTGGCCGTACGTCGGGAAGTCCGGGCCCTTGATCCTGGCGATCATCGCCTCGAGGGTCTCCTCGTCGGAGGCCTCGTGGTTGTCGAGCGCCCACACCACCGCGTCCGCGACCTCGCGGAGGTTGTGCGGCGGGATGTTGGTCGCCATGCCGACCGCGATGCCCGAGCTGCCGTTGATGAGCAGGTTCGGGATGCGCGACGGGAGGACGACCGGCTCCTGGATGCGGCCGTCGTAGTTGTCGCGGAAGTCGACGGTCTCTTCCTCGATGTCGGCCAGCATGTGCATGGCCAGCGGGGAGAGCCGGCATTCCGTGTTGTGGCTGACGAATCCGTCCGTGATGAACGCGTGGTCGTCCGTGTCGACGCGGATGCTGAACACCGGCTGCACACCCGAGTCGGTCACCGAAGCGACCTCAGCGTAGTAGAACCGGCCGTCCACCAGCGGCTCCACCACGTCGAGCACCTCGCGGTTCGTGATCCGCTCGGCGATCTCGTCGCGGCTGTTCTCCCACCGCTCGATCCGGTCGACGTTGTGCCGCCGCAGCCAGTCCTGCTCGGTCCACCGGTCCGCGCCGTGGGCTCGGACGTACTCACCGACGAACGGGACGTGGTCGCTGCTCATCGCCCGGCTGCCGACCGGGACCGCGTCGAGGATCGCGGCCAGCTTGTCCTGCTTCGCTCCGAAGAACCCGACGCGCCGCGAGAACAGCCTCGCGTCGCGGCGGTTGGTGATGACGACCTTGATCTCGCCGTCGTCGTAGCTGACCTGCGTGCTGACGACGCCGAACTCCAGCAACAACTGCTGGACCTCACGCGCGAGCTGGGCGCTGCGGGTCGAGTACGAGATTTGCACCGTGTTGCGCGGCAACGCGGAAGTAGAACCGTCACCGGTGAACAGCGAGCTCAGGAACGCCCGCTTGACCGTGTGACCGCCGTTCCAGACGAACTCCGGCACGCGCTTGTCCGCACTCCGCTGACCGATGATCTCCGCGAGCGGGCTGCGTCGCAGGGCTGCGAGGTCTTGGACGTCCAGTTCGTGCAGCAGCGAGCCGGAGTTGATGACACGCGAAGCGACGTAGCGGGGACCACCGACGACCAGGTCGTACGAGTTCAGGACGTGGTCGAAGTACGACTTGTCCGTGTTGTTGAAGCCCGCGCGGTTCTCGGAGGCGAAGCCTTCGCTCACGAAGCCGCCGGCGAGGATCCCTGCGGCGTACTCCCTCACGACCGTGGTCGTGCCGAGTTCCTGCTGGGTTCGCTGCAGGACCACGCGGTCGCCGGGCTGGATCTCCTCCAGCAGCTTCCACAGCAGCGTCGGCACGCCGAGCACGTTGACCAGGCAGAGCACCGGGTGGTTGCGCGTACCGGTGAGCTCGAAGCCGTTCCTGGTGCGCAGCTTCAGCGTCGGGTGCTCACCCGAGTGGAACAGCATGTCGGCACGCACCGGGTCACCGTTGCGGTCGAGCACCTTGAGGTCGATCGGGTTGTCGCTGTTCGGCTGGACGTTCGGCACGATGTCGCCGATCCGCACGGTGCCGCCATCGGCCAGCTTGATCCGGGTTTCCGGAACCACGCAGTACCGCATGGCGGCGGCGGGGTCGTTGCCCGGCGAGCCGAAGTTGCCCTGGCCCTGGATCAACGGGTAGCGCAGCGCCCACGGCTGGGCGAGACGCACCAACGCGTCGTAGATCGCCGAGTCGCCGTGCGGGTGGTAGTTGCCCATCACGTCGCCGACGACGCGCGCGCACTTGTTGAAGCCGCGGTCGGGACGGAAGCCGGAGTCGAACATCGAGTACAGAACGCGGACGTGCACGGGCTTCAGCCCGTCACGCACGTCCGGCAGCGCACGACCCACGATGACGGACATCGCGTAGTTGATGTACGAGTTCTGCATCTCCTGCTGGATCTCGACCGGCTCGATGCGGTCGTGCTCCGGGGGCAGAGTCGTCTCGGTCACTGTTCTCTTTCCTTCTCGCCAGGAACGCCAGGATGCCCAGAAACCAAGACCGGACTAGATGTCCAGGAACTTGATGCTCTTGGCGTTGCGGGTGATGAACGAACGGCGTGCCTCGACGTCCTCACCCATGAGCACGCTGAACAGCTCGTCGGCGGTGGCCGCGTCGTCCATGGTGACCTGCCGCAGGATCCGGTTGGCCGGGTCCATCGTGGTCTCCCACAGCTCCTCGGCGTTCATCTCACCGAGACCCTTGTACCGCTGGATGTTGTCGTCCTTGCCGAGCTTCTTGCCGGCCTCCGTGCCCGCCTTGATCACGGCGTCGCGCTCGCGGTCGGAGTAGACGTACTCCGGCTCCGCGCGCTGCCACTTGATCTTGTAGAGCGGCGGCTGCGCGAGGTAGACGTGGTTGTGCTCGATGAGCGGCTGCATGAAGCGGAACAGCAGCGTGAGCAGCAGGGTGCGGATGTGCTGGCCGTCGACGTCGGCGTCGGCCATCAGCACGATCTTGTGGTAGCGCAGCTTCGACAGGTCGAACTCGTCGTGGATGCCGGTGCCCAGCGCCGTGATCAGCGACTGGACCTCGGTGTTCTTGAGGACGCGGTCGATGCGGGCCTTCTCGACGTTGATGATCTTGCCGCGGATCGGCAGGATCGCCTGGTACATCGAGTCGCGCCCCTCCTTGGCGGAGCCACCGGCGGAGTCGCCCTCGACGATGTAGAGCTCGCAGCGCTCCGGCTCGGTCGAGCGGCAGTCCTTCAGCTTGCCCGGCAGGCCGCCGATGTCGAGGGCGCCCTTGCGGCGGACCAGCTCGCGGGCCTTGCGGGCGGCGATGCGGGCCTGCGCCGAGGAGACCGCCTTCGTGACGATCGTCTTCGCCTCGTTGGGGTGGCGCTCGAACCAGTCGGCCAGGTGCTCGTTCGTCGACTTCTGCACGAACGACTTGGCCTCGCTGTTACCCAGCTTGGTCTTCGTCTGGCCCTCGAACTGGGGCTCCTTGAGCTTCACCGAGATGATCGCCGCGAGACCCTCGCGGATGTCGTCACCGGTGAGGTTCGCGTCCTTCTCCTTGAGGACCTTCTTCTCGCGCGCGTACTCGTTGACCACTCGGGTCAGCGCGGCGCGGAAGCCTTCCTCGTGGGTGCCGCCCTCGTGCGTGTTGATCGTGTTCGCGAACGTGTAGACCGACGGCGTGTAGCCCGTGTTCCACTGCATCGCGACCTCGACCTGCAGGTCCTCGCCCTGCGCCTCGAAGCCGATGACCTTCTGGTGCACGGCCTCGCGGGTGTGGTTGATGTGGCGGACGAAGTCCTCCAGGCCACCCGGGTAGTGGTAGACGCGTTCCTTCACCGCGGCCTTGTGGCCCTCGGCGTCGGCTTCCTCGTCCTCCTCCGAGACCCGCTCGTCGCGCAGGACGATGGTGATGCCCTTGTTGAGGAACGCCATCTCCTGCAGGCGGCGCGCGATCGTCTCGACGTTGTACTCGGTCGTCTCGAAGATGTCGGGGTCCGCCCAGAACGTGACGGTCGTGCCCGTCTCGTCGGTCGGCTCGCCCTGGCGCAGCTCGTGCGCGGGCTTCGAGTTCTCGTAGCGCTGGGTCCAGACGTACCCCTGGCGCTTGATCTCCACCTCGACGGCGGTGGACAGCGCGTTCACCACGGAGATGCCGACACCGTGCAGACCGCCGGACACCGCGTAGGAGTCGCTGTCGAACTTGCCGCCCGCGTGCAGCACGGTGAGCACGACCTCGACGGTGGGCCTGCCCTCGACGGGGTGGACGTCGATGGGGATGCCGCGGCCGTCGTCGATCACCCGGACGCCGCCGTTGGCCAGCAGGGTGACGTCGACCGTCGTCGCGTAGCCGGCCATGGCCTCGTCGACCGAGTTGTCCACGACCTCCTGGACCAGGTGGTGCAGACCGCGCTCGCCGGTCGAGCCGATGTACATGCCCGGCCTCTTGCGCACTGCCTCGAGACCCTCGAGGACGGTGATCGAGGACGCGCCGTACTCATTCTTCTTAGCTGACACGGGCCTGGAGTCTCCTCGCTGATGCGGGCAGAGCCGCACGGTGATGGGTGACGCTCCCCGTGATTCTACCGGGACACCCCGACAGAAAGGGGCCAAGGACACCTTTGAACCGGTCACAGAGCGCCTCATCAAGCCCGAGACGGGTCCGGACGGCTGAAACGGGGGTTCAAATCCCCAGGTGAACGCTCATTGAGCCGCAGAACGGCCGCTGAGCCCCGGACGGGACCTCACCCGTAGGTGTCACGCGGACCGCGCCCAGGAACGTGCCTGGGGCCGTGTCGCCAGTTCGGGGCGTCCGGGCCCTTGATCTTGAGCCTCTTCACGACGCCGTTGCCGACGCCCGCGGCGATCCGCTTGAGCAGGTCGCGCTGCAGCAGGCGCAGCTGGGTGGCCCATGCCGTCGACGACGCCTGGACCGTCAGTTCCCCGTCACTGAGCGCGATCGGTTTCGCGTGCTCGGCGACGTCCTCTCCCACCAATTTTGCCCAACGACCGAAGACCTGGCCACCCTGGAGCTGCTCGACCCAGCCCCGGTCGGCGGCGAGCCTCGACGCGATCCGCCCGAGCGGCTGGGGGTCGCGGTCGTCCGGTCCGGGACCGGACCAGCGCCGCCGGCTGCGGTGGACCGGGCGGCCCTTCGACTTGCTCCCGGGCACCCGTCCGCGGGCCTTGGCGCTGGCCTTCGCCGCCTCCAGAGCGGCGCGCGCGAGGTCAGAACCGCGCAGAGGCTCACCCTCAGGTGTGAATGAACCTGTGGACAAGTCCGGATTTGTGACGGAGTTATCCACACCATCCACAGACTTGTCCCCAGATGTGTGGGCGGACACACCCGATCGAGCTACATGTGGGGGCTGAGAACCCCCGGAGCCAGCCTTCGAGTCAGACACGCCGCACCTCCCCGCCGTGCACCTCGTAACGGGCGCCGCTCAACTCGTCCGGAACGTCCTCCGCCACCGCCGCGGTGATCAGCACCTGCTCGGCGGCGGCCGCGACCTTCGCCAGCTGCCGGCGGCGGCCCCGGTCGAGCTCCGCGAAGACATCGTCCAGCACGAGCACCGGTTCGATGCCGTCGACACGCATCAGCTCGTAGCCGCCCAGCCGCAGCGCGAGGGCGAACGACCACGACTCCCCGTGACTGGCGTAGCCCTTCGCGGGCAGTTCCCCGAGCGTCAGGTCCAGGTCGTCCCGGTGGGGACCGACGAGGCAGACACCGCGTTCGATCTCCTGCCGCCGCACCCGGTCGAGCTCGGCCAGCAGGAGGTCCTCGATGCTCTCCCTGTCCTCCGGCAGGTCGCCGACGCTCGACCGGTACGAGATGAGCGCCGGACGCGACTCCGGGGCGACCTCCGCGTACGCCGAGGTCACGTGGTCCGCCATGTCGCGGACCAGCTTCAACCGCGCGGCCAGGAGCTCCGCGCCGTGCTGGGCGAGGTGCCCGTCCCACACGTCGAGCGTGGACAGGTCCGCCGACCGGGAGTGCTTCACCGTCTTCAACAACGCGCTGCGTTGCTTCAGGACACGGTCGTAGTCGCTGCGAACACCGGCATAGCGCGGTGCGCGCAGCACGAGCATCTCGTCGAGGAACCTCCGCCGATCGCTCGGATCGCCCTTCACGAGAGAGAGGTCTTCCGGTGCGAACAGCACGGTGCGCAGAATTCCCAGCACGTCCCGCGGACGCGGCACCGGACCGCGGTTGATCCGCGCCCGGTTCGCCTTGCCCGCCGTGATCTCGAGCTCGACGAGCAGCTCGCGGTCGTCGTTGACCACGGCCGCCCGCACCACGGCGCGCTGGGCGCCGTGCCGGATCAGCGGGGCGTCGCTCGCCACCCGGTGGGAACCGAGCGTCGCCACGTACCCGATCGCCTCGACCAGGTTGGTCTTGCCCTGGCCGTTGCGCCCGACCAGCACCGAGGCGCCGGGGTCGAGCTCCAGGTCGGCGAGCTTCCACGACCGGAAGTCGCTGACCTGGAGATGTCTGACGTGCACTCGCTAGCCCTGGGTGCTGCCGCCGCCGGACGACGGACCGGCGAGGTGCACCGAGTGACCGCCGAACTGGTTGCGCAGCGCGGCGACCGCGCGCATCGCCGGCGAGTCCTCCTGCCGGGAGGTGAACCGGGCGAAGAGCGCGGCGGAGATCACCGGCAGCGGCACCGCGTTGTTGATGCCCTCCTCGACGGTCCACCGGCCCTCGCCGGAGTCCTCGACGTACCCGCGCAGGTCGTCGAGCTCCGGGTCGGACTGGAGCGCGCGCACCAGCAGGTCGAGCAGCCACGACCGCACGACGGTGCCGCGCTGCCACGCCGAGATCACCGCGGGCACGTTGTCGACGACGTCGGTCTTGTCGAGCAGCTCGAAGCCCTCGGCGTACGCCTGCATCAAGCCGTACTCGATGCCGTTGTGGACCATCTTCGAGTAGTGGCCGGCGCCGACCTTGCCCGCGTGCGCGAAGCCTTCCTCGCGCGGCCCCTCCGGACGCAGCGCGTCGAAGATCGGCATCGCCTGCTCGACGTGGGCGGCGTCGCCACCCACCATCAGCGCGTAGCCGTTCTCGAGACCCCACACGCCACCGGACACACCGGCGTCGACGTAACCGATCTCCTTCTCCGCCAACAGGTCCGCGTGGACGCGGTCGTCGGTGAACTTGGAGTTGCCGCCGTCGATGACGAGGTCACCGGGCGACAGGAGCTCGGACAGCTCCTTCACCGTGTTCCTGGTGATGTCGCCTGCCGGCACCATCACCCACACCACGCGCGGCGCTTCGAGCTTGGCCACCATGTCCGCCAACGACTCCGAGTCGCTGACCTCCGGGTTGCGGTCGTAGCCGATCACCTCGTGACCGGCCCGGCGCACCCGCTCGCGCATGTTGAAACCCATCTTGCCGAGGCCGACGAGTCCGAGCTGCACGGTGTTCTCCCCTACGTTCTTCTGGTACCCGGTAAGGGTTTTCTCAGCCGGGAAGGCGAACGGGCATGAGCAGGTACAGGTAGCCCGGCGCCACGTTCCCATCCTCGTCCACCGGCTTGAGCAGCGCCGGTCGGCTCGGTGTGGTGAAGGACAAGTGGACTTTCTGCGTGCGGACGGCACCGAGTCCGTCGAGCAGGTAGCCCGGGTTGAACGCGATGGTGACCGCGTCGCCCGTGTACTCGACCGGGAGCTCTTCCTCGGCCGACCCCTCGTCGTCGCCGCCGGCGGACAGGCGCAGGCCGCCGTCCACGAACTCGAGGCGGACCTGGGTGCCGCGCTCGGCGACGAGCGACACGCGCTTGATCGCCTGCTGCAGCGCGTCGATGTCGATGATCGCCGCGGCCGAGTGCTCGGACGGGAGCAGCTGGCGGTACTTCGGGAAGTCGGCGTCGAGCAGGCGCGTGGTGGTGCGCTTGCCGGAGCCGGACAGGCCGAGCAGCCCGTCGTTCGCCGCGAGCGACATCTCGACCTTGCTGCCGGACGAGCCGAGCGTCTTGGCCGCGTCGCCGAGCGTGCGGGCGGGGACGAGCACCGCGACGTCGCCCACGGACGCGTCGGGCTCCCACGGGAACTCGCGCATCGCGAGGCGGAAGCGGTCGGTGGCGACGAGCGTCAGCTTGCCCTCGCCGATCTCGACGCGGACGCCGGTCAGCATCGGGAGCGTGTCGTCCTTGCCGGCCGCGACGGCGACCTGGCTCACGGCCTCGCCGAAGATCTCGCCGGGGAGCTCACCGATCAGCTGCGGCATGGACGGCAGGGCCGGGTAGTCCTCGACCGGCATCGTCGGGAGGCTGAACCGGGCGCTGCCACAGCTGATCATCATGCGGGAGCCGTCGACCGAGATCTCGACGGGGTGGTTGGGCAGCGCCTTGGTGATGTCGGCGAGCAGACGCCCGGAGACCAGGGCGCGGCCGCCGTCGGCGATCGTGGCCGGGACGCCGACCTGGGCGGAGACCTCGTAGTCGAACCCGGAGACCGTCAGCGAGTCGTCCGACTCCGCGTCGAGCAGCACGCCGCCCAGCACGGGGACCGGTGGACGGGACGGAAGGCTGCGAGCGACCCAGGCGACAGCGTCGGCCAGGCCGTCGCGTTCGACGCGGATCTTCATGAGGCGTCCTTTCCTCGACAGTCGACAAGCCCATCCACGACAACGTGCCAGTGGGGGTCAGGGAGCCTCGCCTCGGCAACCCGAGGTGCGGAGCAACCACGTTAGAGCGTCCCGGCCCCTCCCGTCACTTCGGGGTTCGGGCATCGATCCCCGGGAGCTGTCCACGCTGTTTTGCTTTTGAAGATCTTCCTAGAAGAGAACCAACAGCAGTAACAGTAAGGGCTGTGGATTGTGTGGACTGGTGTTGAACGCGCAGGTCAAGGTGTCCCCCACCATGTGGACTAAGGGGGGATGGCACCCGGGGACAGATCGGTGCACCCGGGGACAACCAGTTGTGCACAGGTCGCGATCCACAGATCGTCCACAGTTGTCCCCGGGTGCGTCCCCGGGTGCGGGCCAGTTGTACCCGGGTGTTCAACAGGCTTCCGTGGCCGGATCGTGGCCCGCGTCTCAAGTTTTTCCAGTTGTCCCCACCCCTTCGAGTGCCGGGGGTGAACAGAAAGCCCCGCCGGGCGGCTGTGGACCCCTCCACTACCCGGGTACGTGCGTCGCGCGTGGTGGTGGTTGGGGCCGCACGTACTTATGCATCCCCATCGCTTCGCGTAGCTCGCCCCCGGGTGCTCGCCCCCAGGTGCTCGCCGCCGGATCACGTCCGCGTCCCCGGGTGCTCGCGGTCGCGCCGGCCGGTGCCGTCCGCGGGCGGAGCGGTCCGCCGAGCGCCGGTCCGGTGGACCGGCGCTCGGACACGAAAAAGGGGCCCTCCGTCGTGGAGGACCCCTTGGCTGCCACCCGGGTGGGTCAGGGAGCGTGGCGGGCGCGCTGCTTGATCCGCGACGTGAGCTCCTGGACCTGGTCGTAGATCCGCCGGCGCTCGGCCATCTCCTTGCGGATCTTCTTGTCCGCGTGCATGACCGTCGTGTGGTCGCGGCCGCCGAACGTCTGGCCGATCTTCGGCAGCGACAGGTCCGTCAGCTCGCGGCACAGGTACATGGAGATCTGCCGCGCCTGGGCGAGGGCCTTCGTCTTGCCGGGGCCGCACAGGTCGTCGATCGAGACGCCGAAGAACTCGGCGGTGACCGCCATGATCGTCGGCGCGGTGATCTCCGGCGCGTGCGAGTCCGGGATCAGGTCGCGCAGCACGATCTCGGCGAGCTGGATGTCGACCGGCTGGCGGTTGAGCGACGCGAACGCCGTGACGCGGATGAGCGCGCCCTCGAGCTCGCGGATGTTCCGCTCTATCCGGGAGGCGATGAACTCCAGCACGTCGGCCGGGGCCGCGAGCCGGTCCTGCGCCGCCTTCTTGCGGAGGATGGCGATGCGGGTCTCCAGCTCGGGCGGCTGGATGTCCGTGATCAGGCCCCACTCGAACCGCGTGCGCAGGCGGTCCTCCAGCGTCTCCAGCCGCTTGGGCGGCCGGTCGCTCGACACCACGATCTGCTTGTTCGTGTTGTGGAGCGTGTTGAACGTGTGGAAGAACTCCTCCTGCGTGCCTTCCTTGCCCTCCAGGAACTGGATGTCGTCGACGAGCAGCACGTCGATGTCCCGGTAGCGGCGCTGGAAGGCGACCTTGCGGTCGTCGCGCAGCGAGTTGATGAAGTCGTTGGTGAACTCCTCGGTCGACACGTACCGCACGCGCATGCCGGGGAACAGCCGCTGGGCGTAGTGCCCGACGGCGTGCAGCAGGTGGGTCTTGCCGAGGCCGCTCTCACCCCAGATGAAGAGCGGGTTGTACGCACGGGCCGGCGCTTCGGCCACCGCGACGGCCGCGGCGTGCGCGAACCGGTTCGAGGCGCCGATGACGAACGTGTCGAAGTTGTACTTCTCGTTCAGGCGCGTCTGCGACGGCGACGGGTTCGCGGGCCGCGTGTACGGGAGGTTCGCGTTGGGCGTCGTGGCGGCCGCCGTGTTCGCGGTGTTGAAGGTCGGCCAGATCTCGGTGACGGCGGCGAGTGCGTCGCCGGCCTCGTCCACCTCTTCTTCAGGGCCGTCGGCGGTGGTCCCGTCGTCCATGATCACGGGGCCGGGCGTGTCGCCGCCGGGGAGTGACGGGCCGACCGGTGCCACGGGCTGGGCGACCTGGGCCGCCTGGAGCGCGTGGACGGGGATCGGGGTGGTCGGCGGGCTCACGACGGGGCTCACCGGTTCCGGCGAGTCGACCTTCACCGCGAGCGAGACCGAGCGGCCGAGCCTGCGGGACAGCGCGGCGGTGATCGGGTCGCGCAGCGCGCGCTCGATCGCCTCCTTCGCGAAGTCGCTGGGAGCCGCGAGCAGTGCCGTTCCGTCCAGCAAACCGATCGGGCGGGTGACCCTCATCCACGCGCGTTGCTGGGGGGACAGGTGGCTCGTGGCGAGTTCCTGCACCACCTCGGCCCACACGAGACCAAGATCGACCTGCTGGTTCGACACCTCCGCGCTCCCCTCCCCTCCGCCGGAGCCCAAGACTCCACATGTGGACACGGAGAATAGAGGTATCCACAGAGTTATCCACAACTGTGCACTAAAAGGTGCGTTGTGGTGCCGGTTCGTCGGCGGCTCCCACGCCGGCCCGGCACGCGCGAAGGACGAACGGTAACAAGGCCCGGCACGCCTCACAAGACGTGGCGTCGCCCACCCCGATTTGGTCGCCGCACCCGGGCATGCGTACCCTCGTACGAGTCTCCCGCTTGCGACGGGCGCCTTTCGCGCGCCTACGTCCACTGCCATCGGGGACAACCACAAGGCTTTGTCAGCAGTGAAGCACCGGGAGACCGACCGTGAGCAAGGGTAAGCGCACCTTCCAGCCCAACAACCGCCGCCGCGCGAAGACGCACGGCTTCCGGCTGCGCATGCGGACCCGCGCCGGCCGCGCCATTCTGGCCGCGCGCCGCAGCAAGGGCCGTGCCACTCTGTCCGCCTGACAGCGGCTGGTAAGCGCAGCGTCGTCGTGCTCCCACCGGCCGCCCGGCTCACCCGCAGCCAGGACTTCGGCCTGGTGGTCCGCCGAGGCCGCCGCGCCGGACGACCCCGGTTGGTCGTCCACGTCTTGAAGCCCGACGTGCCCACCTTGGATTCGTCCAAGGTGGGCTTCGTCGTGAGCAAGGCAGTTGGCAACTCGGTGGTGCGCCACCGTGTCTATCGACGCCTGCGCCACGTGGTGCGTCCCGTGCTGGCGGAGATGCCGCCGGGAACTCTCGTCGTGGTCAGGGCGTTGGCCCCAGCAGCCGAGGCGTCGAGTTCGGAACTCGCCGCCGATTTCACTTCTGCCCTGCGCAAGGTGCTGCGATGACCACGTTGCCCGCGAAGGTGGCGTTGCTGCCGGTGCACTTCTACCGGAAGTTCATCTCGCCGCTGCTGCCGCCGACCTGCCGCTTCTACCCGAGTTGCAGCGCGTACGCGGTGGAAGCCCTGACAGTCCACGGCGCACTGCGAGGAACCTGGCTGACCATCCGCCGGTTGCTGCGCTGCGGACCCTGGCACCCTGGAGGCCTGGACCCCGTTCCGCCGAGGCGGCAGGTCCCCGACGTATCCACCGAGGAGTAGCTCCCGTGCTCAACTTCATCTACTACCCGGTGTCCTTCATCTTGTGGTGTTGGCACTGGGTGTTCGGCAAGGTCTTCGGTGAGGCGAGCGGGTTCGCCTGGGCGCTGGCCGTGATCTTCCTGGTCTTCACCCTCCGCGCCATCCTCTTCAAGCCGTTCGTCGGCCAGGTGCGCTCCATGCGGCGGATGCAGGAGTTCGCCCCGGAGATGCAGAAGATCAAGAAGAAGTACCCGAACGACCGCCAGCGCCAGGCGCAGGAGATGCAGAAGCTGCAGTCCGAGCACGGCGTCAACCCGCTCGGCGGCTGCCTGCCGATGCTGGTGCAGATCCCGGTGTTCATCGGCCTGTTCCACGTGCTGCGCTCGTTCAAGCCCGGCTGGGGCGAGGTCTACTTCTTCGACAAGCAGGGCGTCGACTCGTTCGTCAACGCCAAGCTCTTCGGCACGAACCTCTCGACGTTCATCACGATGCCGTCCGACCAGCTCGCGCAGTTCGGCACCGAGCGCCTGAACGTCATCCTCGTGTCGGTGCCGCTGATGATCGTGGCGTCCATCGCGACCCACTTCACGGCCCGCCACTCGGTCGCCCGTCAGAACCAGGCCGCGCTGGACAACCCGCAGACGGCCATCATGAACAAGCTGACGCTCTGGATCTTCCCGCTGGGTGTCCTCGTCGGTGGCTTCTTCTTCCCCGTCGCGATCCTGCTGTACTGGCTGTCCAACAACGCGTGGACCCTCGGCCAGCAGCACTTCGTCTACAAGCGCATCGACGCCGAGGAAGAGCAGAAGAAGGCCGCGGTCGTCGAGACCCGCCAGGCCCTCGCCCCCAAGCCGGGCGTGAAGCCGGTCAACCCGAAGAAGCCGGCTCCGGGAGCCAAGCCCGCGAACGGCGCCAAGCGCATGCCGACCGCCGGCCCCAGTGGCGCGAAGCCCGCTGCCAAGCCCGCCTCGGACGCCGCGAACGGCAGTGCCAACACCGAGATTCCCGGTCTGACCCCAGGCCGATCCACCAGCAAGAAGCCGGGCAGCAAGAAGCGCCGCTGATTTCGGGCGTTGCCCGGAGAGGAGACATCGTGTCGGAGACCTTGCAGGCGACCGACGACGTGGAGGCGTCGTCGTCGGCCGAGGCCACGACTGAGGCCGACACCGCGGCCCAGCCGCAGTCGCAGAGCAAGACCGAGGACCTGCTCGTCCAGGAAGGCGACATCGCGGGCGACTACCTCGAGCGCCTGCTGGACCTGCTCGACTACGACGGTGACATCGACCTGGACGTCGAAAGCGGCCGGGCCATCGTGAGCATCGACGGCGGCGAGGACCTCGCCAAGCTGGTGGGCCCCCGGGGCAACGTCCTCGAGTCGCTGCAGGAGCTGACCCGCCTGGCCGTCCAGCAGGAGACGGGCGTCCGCTCCCGCCTGATGCTGGACATCGCCCAGTGGCGTGCCGGCCGTCGCGCCGAGCTGGCCGAGCTGGGCCGCTCCACCGCGGAGAAGGTCGCGGCTTCGGGCGAGCGTGCTCGCCTGCACCCGATGACCCCGTTCGAACGCAAGGTCGTCCACGACGCCGTCGCCGCCGTCTCGGGTGTGCACAGCGAGAGCGAGGGTGAGGAGCCGCAGCGCCGGGTCATCATCTTCCCGAAGCCGTAGCGGCTTCCTGGTCGACGAACGGCCCCTGGTTCCGGTTGGAGCCAGGGGCCGTTTGCTGTCTCCGGAACCCGAGTACGGGCAGAGCGGGTGCGGCGCTGTCGCCGGACCGTGAACGCATCGACCCGATCCCCCGACTCACTGTTCCACGTGAAACCGGCTCGCCCACCACCCGGCGAGCCACTCCTCCTGCTCCCCCGTGTCCGGCACCCGGAAGCCGCGGGCCGCCGAGATCAACCTCCACGCCTCCCCCGGCTCCACCCCGTCCATCCCCAGCAGCAACCCGGCCAGCAACGAAGACCGCCCGATCCCCGCCCAGCAGTGGAACACCACGTGCGCCCCGGCCCGGTACCGCGCGTGCAGGGGGCGGACCGCCTCGACCGCCGACCTCACGTCCGGCACCGTCATGTCGTCGATCGGGAAGCAGATGAACTCCAGGCCGACCGTGGCGGCCGTGCGCGCCTGGTCCACCAGATCGCACTCGACCCGTTCGGCGTCCGTCTGGGCCGACACGAGGACATCCACGCCGAGCTGTCGCAGACCGCGGAGTTTGCTCTCCAGGAGCGTCCCGCCGGCCGGGTGGGACATCGTCGAGACGGTGCCCGGACCCGGTCGCGCCACCGTGTAGATCTTCGGAAGCAACTTTCCCCCAAGTTTCACGTGAAACGACGCTCAGGATTTGGCGGAGCGCACGGTTGATCCGTCATGATGGTGCCCTGGCATTCGCCAGCTTTTCCACCGGCCGCCGGGACTCCGCCGCCGCGTGGTTTCACGTGAAACGCTCACGGACGGAGAACATGGCCGGGGAGTTGCCCGACAACGCGAAGCTCGTCTTCGGTGAGCACGTCGATCGTGCCGCCGAGTTCGTCAGGCTCCTGGAGGAGCACGGCGTCGAGCGTGGACTCATCGGTCCCCGCGAGGTCGACAAGATTTGGGATCGTCACGTGCTCAACTCGGCGGTGATCGAGGAGCTGTTCGGGAAGAACGAGCGCGTGGTCGACGTGGGGTCAGGCGCCGGGCTGCCGGGTGTGCCGCTGGCGATCGCGCGACCGGACCTCAGGATCACGTTGCTCGAGCCGATGGCGCGCCGCATCGCGTGGCTCGAGGAAGTGAAGGAACGCCTCCAGCTCGACAACGTGACGGTCCTGCGGGGCCGCGCCGAGGAGGGGCCGGTCCGCAAGCAGCTGCTGAACTGCGACTCGGTGACGGCTCGTGCGGTGGCTCCGCTGGAGAAGCTCGCGAAGTGGTGCCTGCCGCTCCTCAAGGGCGGCGGGCGGATGGTCGCGCTCAAGGGCGAGCGTGCGCAGGAAGAGCTCGAACGCGACGGTGCCGCGGTGCTCAAGGCCGGTGGCGCCAACCTCTCGGTCGTCGCGGTCGGAGCGAACGTTCTCGAGGTGCCGACGACGGTGCTGATCGTCGAACGCCAGACCAGGAGGGATCGGTGAGCGTGTACCCGGAGTTCCATTCCGCGGGTGTTCCACGTGAAACCGCGCCTTCTCAAACCAAAGCCAAGCCGACCAACAACGGAGATGACAGCGCCGTGGTGTGGACCCCGATTGCAGAAGAGGCGGCTCGTGCGGCAAATGTGCTGCACCCCGACGAGTCACTGCTCCCCCGCCCTGCCCATCGCCGGGTGATCACCGTCGCCAACCAGAAGGGTGGCGTCGGCAAGACGACCAGCACGGTGAACCTCGCCGCGGCGCTCGCGATCCACGGGCTCAAGACGCTCGTGATCGACCTCGACCCGCAGGGCAACGCCAGCACGGCGCTCTCCGTCGAGCACCGCAGCGGCACGCCGTCGGTCTACGAGGTGCTGATCGGTGAGATCTCGATCGCCGAGGCGGCTCAGGTCAGCCCCACGTCGCCGAACCTCTACTGCGTTCCCGCGACGATCGACCTCGCCGGCGCCGAGATCGAGCTCGTCTCGATGGTGTCCCGCGAGGCGCGGCTGAAGGAGGCGCTCTCCCCTGAGGCGCTCGACCAGCTGCAGCCCGACTACGTCTTCATCGACTGCCCGCCGAGCCTCGGGCTGCTGACCGTCAACGCGATGGTCGCCGCTCAGGAGGTGCTGATCCCGATCCAGTGCGAGTACTACGCGCTGGAGGGTCTGAGCCAGCTGCTGCGCAACATCGAGCTGGTGCAGCAGCACCTGAACCCGGACCTCGGCATCTCGACGATCCTCCTCACGATGTACGACGGCCGCACCAAGCTCGCGGACCAGGTGACCAGTGAGGTGCGCGGCCACTTCGGCGACGTCGCCCTCAGGACCGTGATCCCGCGCAGCGTGAAGGTCTCCGAGGCGCCGGGATTCGGCCAGACGGTGCTGACGTACGACCCGGGCTCGCGCGGATCGATGAGCTACCTCGACGCCGCGAAGGAGATCGCGATCCGCGGGGCCAGGAGGCAGGGCGCATGACGGAACAGCGCAGGGGCGGACTCGGGCGCGGCCTGGCCGCGCTCATCCCCCAGGGGCCGCCGGCCGGTGCGCCCAGCACGATCCGGCCCGCCGCGGCCGTCGGCAACGGGGCCACCAAGACCGCGCCGCCGCAGCCGGTCGGTGAGGTCGCGGGTGCGGTGTACCGGGAGATCGCGGTCACCGCGATCCGGACCAACCCCAAGCAGCCGCGCCAGGTGTTCGACCCGG
The DNA here is from genome assembly GCF_021056325.1 of Lentzea sp. CC55. NCBI lineage: Bacteria > Bacillati > Actinomycetota > Actinomycetes > Pseudonocardiales > Pseudonocardiaceae > Lentzea > Lentzea sp. CC55. Next base: position 62,798 of record NZ_JAJCXE010000007.1, read on the forward strand.
ACGCGATCAACGAGCTCTCGTTCTCCATCAAGGAGTTCGGGCTCATGCAGCCGATCGTGGTCCGGGAGCTGACCGCGGACACGTACGAGCTCGTCATGGGCGAGCGCCGGTGGCGTGCCACGCAGCAGGCCGGGCTCAAGACGATCCCGGCGATCGTGCGGCAGACCGCCGACGACGTGATGCTGCGCGACGCGTTGCTGGAGAACATCCACCGCGTCCAGCTCAACCCGCTCGAAGAGGCGGCGGCGTACCAGCAGCTGTTGGAGGAGTTCGGCGTCACGCACGAGGAACTGGCGGACCGCATCGGTCGCAGCCGCCCCGTCGTCACGAACACCATCCGGCTGCTGAAGCTCCCCCTCCCCGTCCAGCGACGGGTCGCGGCGGGCGTGCTGAGCGCCGGGCACGCGCGGGCGCTGCTCGGTCTCGACGACGCCGGCGCGCAGGAAGACCTCGCGGCCCGGATCGTCGCCGAGGGCATGTCGGTCCGCGCGACCGAGGAAGCGGTGACGATCGCCAAGAACGAGAGGCCGAAGAAGGAGAAGGCCGCCCCGCGCAAGCAGATGCACGCGCCCGGTCTGCAGGAGCTCGCCGAGCGCCTCTCCGACAACTTCGACACCCGCGTGAAGGTCGAACTCGGGCAGCGGAAGGGCCGGATCGTCGTCGAATTCGGGTCAGTTGACGATCTTGAACGCATCGTCGGCATGATCAGCCCGAACACGGCAATTCGGACATCGGAGTAGGCCCATAGGATCACCCACGGGCCTTATGTCACGGTGACGATGACGCCCCGCATCCAATCGGATACGGGGCGTCACCTATGAGAAGACGTCAGCGAGCGACCGCTCGCTCGACCAAACCGGCGTAGATCTCGCCCAGGGACTGCCCCGCCGCCTCGACGGCCATCGGCAGAAGCGACGTCTCGGTCAGCCCGGGCGACACGTTCACTTCGAGGAAGTGGACAGTCCCGTCCTCGGCCACGATCGCGTCGGTCCGCGAGACGTCCCGCAGTCCGAGCAACCGATGAGCCGCCACCGCGAGCTCCCCCACCGCCTTGGCCGACGCCGCGTCCAGCCGCGCCGGCGCGTGGAAGTCGGTCAGCCCCGCGGTGTACCGAGCGGTGTAGTCGTAGACCCCCGTCTCCGGAACGATCTCGACGGCGGGCAGCGCGTACGGACCCTCGGGACCGTCGACGACGGCGACCGCCACCTCCACCCCGGAGATGAACTGCTCGGCCAGCACGGTGTCGCCGTACGCCAGGCACCCGACCATCGCCGGCGGCAGCTCCGCGGCGTCCCGGACGACCTGGGCGCCCAGAGCCGAGCCACCCTGGTCCGGCTTCAGCATCAGCGGCAGTCCGAGCGTCGACACCATCGCGTCGAGCACCGGCTTGGCGCCGAGCTCCCGGAACGTCGCGTGCGGCAGCACGACCCACTCCGGCGTCGCCAGCCCGGCACGGGCCAGCTCGGCCTTGGCGGTCGGCTTGTCCCACGCCCTCCGGCACGCCCGCGAGTCCGTCCCGACGTACGGCACCCCGAACATCTCGAGGATCGCCTGCACCGACCCGTTCTCGCCCTCGCCGCCGTGCAGGGCGACGACGACGGCGTCCGGGCGGTTCGACCGCAGGCGGTTCAGCAACGAGGCGTCGGCGTCCCACTCCTCCACCGTCAGGCCCACCGACCGCAGGGCGGCCGACAGGCGGCGGCCGGAGCGGATCGAGACCTCGCGTTCGTGGGAGAGCCCACCGGACAGCACAGCGACCATGCGGTCAGCCACAGCACAACTCCAAGGATCAGGCGGTGTCAGGCGACGGGGTCTGCGGACCGGACAGCCGGCGGCCCGGCGTCGCCCCGAAGGTCGCGGCCAGCTGCATCTCTTCCTCGATGACGTTCGCCAGCCTGCGGACGCCCTCGCGGATGCGCTCCGGCGTCGGGTAGCAGTACGAGATCCGCAACTGGCGGGAGCCGAACCCGTCCGCGTAGAAGCCGGTGCCGGACGCGTACGCCACACGTGCCGTCACGGCCCGGGGCAGCATCGCCTTGGTGTCGATGCCCTCCGGCACCGTCACCCAGACGTAGAAGCCGCCATCGGGGATGTTCCACGTGGAACCTTGCGGCATGTGCTGCTCGAGAGCCGAGATCGCCGCGTCGCGCCGTTCCCGGTACGCCTCGCGGTAGGTCTTGATCTGACCCTTCCAGTCCTGCGTCGACAGGTACCGGGACACGATCATCTGGTTGAGCGTCGGCGGGCACAGCGTGGCCGACTCGGCGGCCAGCACCAGCTTCTCCCGGACGGCGTGCGGCGCCAGCACCCAGCCGACCCGCAGGCCGGCCGCGAACGTCTTCGAGAACGACCCGAGGTACACCACGTTGTCGGGGTCCATCGACCGCAGCGCCGGGTACGTCTGGCCGTCGAACCCGAGCAACCCGTACGGGTTGTCCTCGACCACCAGCACGCCGTAGGACCGGCAGATCTCCAGGACCTCGGCCCGCCGGGACACCGCCAGCGTCACGCCGGCCGGGTTGTGGAAGTTCGGGATCGTGTAGAGGAACTTGACCCGCTGCCCGGCGCGCTTGCAGGCCTCCAGGGCCTCGCGCAGCAACGACGGCACGAGCCCGTCCGCGTCCATGGCGACGTGGACGACCTGGGCCTGGTAGGCGGTGAACGACCCGAGAGCGCCGACGTAGGAGGGACCCTCGGCGATCACCACGTCACCGGGGTCGCAGAAGATCCGGGTGACCATGTCGAGGCCCATCTGAGAGCCGACGGTCACCACCACGTCGTCCGGGTGGCCGTTGATGCCCTCCAGGGCCATGACGTCGCAGATCTGCTCGCGCAGCAGCGGGACACCGTGCGCCGAGCCGTACTGCAGGGCCACCAGGCCCTCGGACGCCACCAGCTGACCGATCTCCGCGGACAGCGACTCCAGGGGCAGCGCGGCCAGGTGCGGCATGCCACCGGCCAGCGACACGACCTCGGGGCGGGACGCCACCGCGAAGAGTGCCCGGATCTCCGATGCCGTCATCCCTGCCGTGCGCGCTGCGTAGCGGCGGAGGTGGGGGTCAAGGCTTCTGGGGCCCTGCTTCGCGGGCTGTCCGGGCACAGTCATGGGGGACTCCTGAATGGGAAATGTCCCGAGCGAGTGTAACCGTCGTCCCGTTCAGGGCACGCGCCTTCCGGCTTCCGTCACATTCGCCTACCCTCGTAAGGGTTCACTGTGTGTGTTAACGGGTGGAGGTTGGGGTGTCCCGTCGCGTCGTGGGCGTCACGCTGGACAACCTGGAGCATCTCTCCAAGCACAGCAGGACGTGCGTTTTCTGGGAGCTGGCTCCTCACCTGCGAGAGCAGGCCGAGGAATACGGCGACACCGAATTCGAGAAGGAAGCCTGGGTCTCCAGCGTCCTGCTCGAATGGGGTTCGTGCGGCCGTCTCATCTACTGCGACGGCATTCCCGCCGGTTCGGTCTTCTACGCACCACCGGCCGCTGTTCCGCGCAGCTCCGCCTTCCCCACGTCCCCGGTGAGCCCGGACGCGGTCCTCATGACGTCGCTGGACGTCCTCCCGGAGTTCCGAGGGGGAGGACTCGCGCGAGTGCTCGTGCAGGCCGTGGCGAAGGATCTGACGCGTCGTGGCGTGAAGGCCATCGAGGCGTTCGGTGACATGCGCCCGGACGACGAAGGGCCCAGTTGCGTCACGCCGGCCGACTTCCTCACGAGCGTCGGCTTCAAGACCGTGCGGCCGCACCCGCGCTGGCCCCGGTTGCGCATGGAGCTCCGCAGCTCCATCACCTGGAAGGAAGACGTCGAGGCCGCGCTGGAGCGCCTCCTCAACAGCGTCACCGTCTCCACGGCGGAACCGAGCTTCCGCCCGGTCTAGGACCGACGAAAAAGGGCCCCTCGCCGGAAGCGAGGGGCCCTTTTTCGTCAGATCAGCTCTTCGACATCTCGTAGCGCAGCAGGTCGTTGAACGTGAACGTGCCCGTCGGCTGGTCGTCCTTGCCGAGCAGGTACAGGCGCTTCACGGCCACGAGGATGCCCTCGGCCACGATGTCGCGGAAACCGGGCGTCGCCAGGCGAGCGCGGTCCTCGGCGTTCGTCAGGTAGCCGACCTCGACGCGGACGGCCGTGCAGCGGGTGAGCCGCAGCAGGTCCCACGACTTCGGGTGCGAACCGCAGTTCGACATCGTCGTGCGGGCCGTGACCTCGCGCTGGATGAACCCGGCCAGCGCCTCGCCGACCGTGGACGACGTGCCGTTGCCCGTGCCGTAGTGGAACGTCGCCACGCCCTGCGCGTGCGGCGACGAGTTGCCGTCGGTGTGCAGCGACAGGATCAGGTCGGCCCCCGCCTCGTTGGCGAACCTGGCGCGCTCCGCCTCGTCCGGGCAGTTGTCCGGACCGCGCGTGAGCAGCGCCTCCATGCCGGTGGCGGCCATCTTGCCCTCGAGGCGGCGGGCCAGGTCCAGCATGAGGTCGGCCTCGGACACGCCGTTCACGACGACACCGCGGTCCTGGCCGCCGTGGCCGGGGTCGATGACGATCCGCTTGCCCGACAGGCGCGAACCGGCGCTGCGGACCCGCTCCTGCTCGCGCAGCAGAACGGGACGACCACCGCGGACCTTCGGCTGGAGCTGGCGCAGCGCGCGCACGGTGTCCGGGCCGCACATGCCGTCCACGATCAGGCCGTAGTCGCGCTGGAAGTTCCTCAGCGCCTGCTCGGTCTGCTGGCCGAACACGCCGTTCGCGCGACCGGCGTCGTAGCCGAGCTCCAGCAGGCGTTCCTGCAACGTCAGCACGTCGTCGCCGGTGGTCGGCTGCGACATCAGGTACGCGAGCGGCCGGTCCCCCAACCGGAACGTCGCGTCACGCAGCGCGCGGTAGGTCGCCGGGCCGACGATGCCGTCGATGATCAGCCCCCGCTGCTGCTGGAAGGCGCGCACGGCGTGCTCGACCTGCTGGTCGAACACCGGCGGCGCCTGTGGGTCGGCCGGCGGAAGCATTCCGAGGCCGGTCAGGGTCGACCGGATCTCGGCAACATCACTTCCGACGTCCCCGCGGCGGAGCAGCTGCATGCACCCTCGCTCGACTAGGGCGCCGATACTGGTCGGCGCGTCAGTTGGGAAGTCCCCATTGTGCCCTGCTGCGTTCAGTGATCGATGCAGGGCTGCTCACAGTCGCACCGAGACGACCGGCTCGGCACCGAGAACGAACGTGACCCGCCCGTCTTATCGGTAGACGGGCGGGTCACGTTGCGCGTTGCAGCGGACTTCTCAGCCCGTGCAACTTCTTCGTCAGGCCAGGACGTCCTGGAGGTCGTTCAGCAGCGCCGCCTTGGGCTTCGCGCCGACGATCTGCTTCACCGGACGGCCGCCCTGGAACAGGATCAGCGTCGGGACGGACATGATCTGGTAGTCGCGGGCGATCGACGGGTTGGCGTCGATGTCGACCTTGGCGACGGTGAGCTTCTCGCCGTGCTCGGCCGCGATCTCCTCCAGCACCGGCGCAACCATCTTGCACGGGCCGCACCAGGTCGCCCAGAAGTCGACCAGCACGGGCTTCTCGCTGGTCAGCACGTCGTCCGCGAACGACTTGTCGGTCACCGTGACGGTGGCGCCTGCCATGTTGCTCTCCCTAAGAGGTCTCGCAGAAGGAACTTCAGTTGCTCTTGCCGTAGCCGCCACCGACGGCCTCGGCGGCGATCTCGGCCTGCTCGGTGCCGTGCTCGGCGAGCCACCGCTCCGCGTCGATCGCCGCGCTGCAGCCGGAGCCGGCGGCGGTGATCGCCTGGCGGTATTCGTGGTCGACCAGGTCGCCAGCGGCGAACACGCCGTCGAGGTTCGTGTAGGAGGTCTTCCCCTTGGTGAGGACGTAACCCTCTTCGTCCAGGTCGACCTGGCCCTTCACCAGCGCCGAGCGCGGGTCGTGGCCGATCGCGAGGAAGAAGCCGGTGACGGGCAGCTCGGACTCGGCGCCGGTCTGGGTGTCCCTGACCTTGATGGAGGACACGGTGCCGTCACCGAGGACGTCGGTGACCTGCGTGTTGAGCTGCCACTTGATCTTGTCGTTGGCGCGGGCGCGCTCCAGCATGACCTTCGAGGCGCGGAACTCCTCGCGGCGGTGGATGACCGTCACGGACTTGGCGAAGCGGGTGAGGAACGTCGCCTCCTCCATCGCCGTGTCGCCGCCGCCGACCACGGCGATGTCGTGGTCGCGGAAGAAGAAGCCGTCGCACGTCGCGCAGGCCGACACGCCGCGGCCGAGCAGTTCCTGCTCACCGGGGATGTTCAGGTACCTGGCGGCGGCGCCCATCGCGAGGATGACGGCCTTGGCCTCGTAGGTGACGCCGTTCGCGACGACCTTCTTCACCGGGCCGGTCAGCTCGACGGACTCGACGTCCTCGGCGCGCAGCTCGGCGCCGAAGCGCATGGCCTGCTCGCGCATCTGCTCCATGAGCTCGGGGCCCATGATGCCGTCGCGGAAGCCGGGGTAGTTCTCGACCTCGGTGGTCGTCATGAGGGCGCCGCCGTACTGCGAACCCTCGAAGACCAGGGGTTCCAGCTGCGCGCGTGCCGCGTAGACCGCCGCGGTGTAGCCCGCAGGTCCCGATCCAATGATGATCACGTTGCGCACGCTCACGGCTCTGCAACTCCTCGATCTCGTCGTCTGACTCGCTCAACGGATCGTAGGTGCAGCTAATTCCGTGACGTGAGCGACTACCTCGCCTTGATCGTGGTGTCGGCCAGAACGCCCTGCGGCTTGTCCGGTCCGCAGGTGTCCGGGTCCAGCACGACCAGCCGGTACTGTCCGAGACCGGCCGGCAGGATCGCCATCACGGCGTCCCTGCCCTCCAGGTTGATCGGACTGATGCCGAGCGGGTTGCCCGAGCTGGTGATGCCGCCGCCCTTCAAGCAGCCGGCGAGGCGGTCCGAGGTCTCCAGCGGCCCGTAGTTCTGGGCCTTGAGCACCTCGCCCACCGCGGAACCCAGCTCGTCGCGCTTGAGCGCCAGAGGAGGGGCCTGGGCCGGGGCGGACGACGACGTCGCCGCCGGTGGCTGCGCGCTGTCGTTCGAGTTCTGCTGGGCTCCCGGCGACACGGCCAGGACGATGCCGAACGCGGCCGCGGCGGCGACCAGCACACCGGCGCCACCCATCCCCAGCCTGCGGTTGCGGCGCTTGCGGGCGTCGTTCAGCGAGACCACCGGGGCGATGCCGGGACGGGCCTCGGCCGCCAGCGCGGCGTCGATCCGCGCGGCCACGTGGTCGGGCATCGGGATCGGGGGCAGCGCCCGCAGGTCCGCCAGCGTCGCGTCCAGCGCCTGGAGGATCTCCCGGGCCTCCGCGTCCGCCTCGACCCTCGGGCGCAGCTGTGCGGCGACCTCAGGGGGCAGCACGCCCGCGTGCAGGTCCGCGATGAGGTCGACAGACCACGGCGGACCCATCGGCACGCGCTCCATGCCGGTCATCGACCCTCCCACTGACGTTGCTCTTGCACATTCACACCGTCAGCTGGGACGTTCGCATCTGCGATTCGGTTCCTGAGGTGCCCGAGAACTTTGGCGAGCTTGGCGCGACCCCGCGCGCACCGGCTCTTGACCGTGCCTTCCGCGATGCCCAGCAGCCGCGCCGTCTCGGCGACGGAATAGCCCTCGACGTCGACGAGCACGATGGGCGCCCGCTGCTCCTCCGGCAGCTCCATCAGCGCCTGCTGCACCATGAGGCTGGTCTCGCGGTCGCTCATCGCGTCACGGGGGGCGACGGGCTCGCCGGGGCCGGCCTCGGGCAGCGGCACTGTCGGTCTTGTTTGTCGGCGTCTCATCCGGTCGAGGCACGCGTTCACCACGATCCGGTGAAGCCAGGTGGTGACCTGTGACTCGGCGCGGAACGACGCCGCCGCCCGGAAGGCCGAGATGAACGCCTCCTGCAGCGCGTCCGCGGCCTCCTCGGGGTCGCGCAGCGTGCGCAGCGCCACCGCCCACATCCGGTCGCGGTGCCGTTTGACCAGCTCCGAGAACGCGTAGGGGTCACCTGCGGCGTGGGCCGAGATGAGATCGGCGTCCGAGCTGGCTGCGGCGGTCACGGGGAGGACTTTAGCGGCGGTGATCACGGATCACCCGGACAGGTCTGCTCAAAGCGCCTGCGTAGTCCTACTGGGCTCGCGTGTAGAGGACCTCGTGGATCTCGGACTGGTTCTTGCCGCCGCCGGAGCTCGTCAGCTGCGTGATCCAGACCAGGACGTGCCCGGTCGGCTCGTGGTCGTTCAGCTGGATCTGCGTCTGCCCGTCGGACAGGTCCGCGACGCCGATGACCTTGGTCTCCTCGAGCGGCGAGTCCAGCGCGGACGCCACCCGGATCTCGACCTTCGTGCCCTTGCTGGGCGAGGTGATCGTGATCGAGGCCAGCTTCACCGGCTCGGCGAACGACGCCATCAGCCCGATGCCCGGCTTCAGCGTCGGGAAGGGCTGGAAGTAGTTGTCGGTCCGCCAGAACGTGCCCGGGTTGTTGTCGACGGCCCTGCTCGCCTGGTTCGCGTTGTCCGCCTGGTTCGTGACGTCGTAGACGCCGATCTGGCCGGGCTGGACCGGTCCGGCGGGCGCCGGCACGGGCGCGGACTGGCCGTTCGACCCCGGCTGGTTGATCACCACGGTCGGGCCGCCGCCCTTGGACGGCTCGTCGCTGAAGAACCCGACGATCTGCACGCTCAGCCACACGATCACGGTGAGCGTGGCGACGGCGAGCACGCCGACGCTGATCCACAGCTTCTTCTTCTGCTGCTTGTCCTGCCTCGGCCGCTGTGTCGTCCACACGACCTGGTCGTCGTCATCGCGTGCCGACGACACGGGCGGGATGAGCGCGGTCTGGGCCTCCTCGGCCGCGATCTGGTCGAGGACCTGGAGGATCGCCGCGGACGTGCGGATGCCGCCGACCGACGTGTCCTCCAGCGACCGCACCGCCACGGACGACAGGTCGTGCGGCAGGTACGGGTGCAGCGCGTTCGGCGCGACCACGGAGCCGTCCGGCCCGGTCGGGGCCACCGGCACGCCCTGGGGGCCGCCCGGCAGCGCCCACCGGCCGGTGAGCAGCAGGTACAGGATCGCGCCGAGACCCTTGACGTCGTCGCGCGCGATCGCGTCCGGCCGCGGGCCGGGGAACGCGAGGCGCAGGCGGCCGTCCGAGGTGACCCGGATGCGCTGCGGGTGGTCGGCGCCCAGCACGAGGCCGGCGTGGTGCGCGCCCTCGATGGCGGCGCCCAGCGGTTCGAGCAGGCGGGTCGCGGCGCCCGCCGGCAGCGGGCCCTCCGCGATGAGGTCCACCAGGTCGGTGCCCTGAGTCCACTCGGCGACGACCATGCCGAGGATGCCCTCGTCCGGGCGGATGCCGGTGCCGGGCGTCAGCACGTCGATCACCCTCGACACACCGGGGTGCGTGAACGACGACGCGTGCATCGCCCGCTCGACCGTCCGGCGCGCTCGGGCCGCGGCCTCGTTGTTCGCCAGGTCGCCCAGCAGGACCGTCAGTGCCACGTCCCGGTTGAGCTGACCGTCCCTGGCACGCCACAGCTCCGCGTTGGACCGGGCGTCTGCTCCCGATTTCGCGAGCAGCCGGTAGCGGCCGTTGCCGATGACACCGCCGGGGACCAGGGCGGCGTGGACTCCGCTACTCACGGAGACCAGGTTACGGGAAGGCGGTCACGGCCTGGAGTCATCGGCGCCGCACCAAACGGTTGATCTTGGCGATCGCCGGCTGCATCTCGGGCACCCGGAACGCCGCCAGCAGGCCGTACGAGAGCGGCAGGCCGACCAGCGTCACCAGAGCGACCTCGACCCAGCTCGACGCGATCACGCTCGAGAAGCCGACCAGGTCCTGCACCAGCCAGTTCAGCCCCTTCGCGACACCGAACGCGAGCGACGAGGCCACGACGGTGAGGCAGACGGTCCAGATCGTGAAGCCGGTGCGCAGCCGGCCGAGGCGGATCCGCAGCCACACCTGGCCGACGACGGCGCCGAAGACGAAGCTCAGCGACATGGCGAGCGACACACCGACGGCGAGCTGCTCGGCGTCGCCGGGCGCGGCCACCTCGCGGAAGAGGAACAGCAGCCCGATGCGCACCGCGACGATCATCGCCTGGATGACCGTCGGCGTGCGGGCGTCCTTCATCGCGTAGAAGACCCGCAGCTGCAGCAGCGTGATCGCGTACGGCACCAGTCCGAACGCCGAGAGCGCGAGCGCGAGACCGATCCTCGTGCCACCGGTGACGCCCGAGGCGCCCAGTGCGAAGACGGCGAGACCGATCGCGAGGCCGGAGGCCGTCATCAGCGCGCTGAACGGCATCAGCAGGATCGCCGACATGCGGTTGCCGAACAGCAGGTCGCGGACGATCGACTCGTTGTCGTCGTGCGCGGCCGCCCGGCTCATCTTCGGCATCAGCGCCGTCAGCAGCGAGACGCCGAGGACGCCGTAGGGCACCTGCGCGATCAGCCACTGGTAGTTGAACGCGGTCAGCGTGCCGGCGGCGCTGGTCGCGACCTTCGTCAGCACGGTCATGCTGGCCAGGCCGAGACCGACGTAGAGCAGCACCCAGAACGCCAGGCTGCCGAACTCCGACAGGCGCGAGTCCCAGCCGAACCGCCACTTGAACTTGAAGCCGGTCTTCTTCAGCGCCGGGAACAGCACCGACGCCTGCACCAGCACGCCGAGCGCGGTGCCGAGACCGAGCACCAGCAGGTGCGTGTCGGTCATGCGGACCGGGTTGAGCGTGATCTCCCCCGGCAGCATCGCGTAGACGCCCAGCACGACGATCACGACGACGTTGTTGAGCACCGGCGCCCAGGTCGGGATGCCGAACACGTGCCGTGCGTTCAGCACGGCGCTGAGCAGCGCCGTCAGGCCGTAGAAGACGATGCCCGGCAGGACCAGGTAGGCGAACGCCGTGACGAGCTCGGGGTTCGCGTTCTCCGAGTCGGAGATGTAGATCTTCGTGAGCAGCGGCGCGCAGGCCATGGCCACGACCGTGCCGACGCCGAGGATCAGCGTGCCCATGGAGATGAGCCACTGGGCGTACGACTCGCCGCCGTCGCCGTCCTCCTTCTCGGCGCGGACCAGCAGCGGGATCGCCACGCTGGTCAGCACGCCGCCGAGGAGCAGCTCGTTGATCATGGTCGGCAGCGTCGACGCCGCCTGGTACGAGTCGCCGAGCGTCTCGGCGCCGATCACCGCGATCAGCAGCACCTTCGACAGCAGGCCGGTGGCTCGGCTGACGATCGTCGCGATCGCCATCGAGCCGCTGGCCCTGGCGACCGACGGTGCCTGCTTGTGCTGTTCTGGTTCGGTGGTCGTGGCTGTCTCGCTCACGCGCTCGACTTCTCCGGTGTGACGTTCTCGATGGACGGTGCGCCGCCGTTCTCGCCGTTGCGAGCACGGACCCGCTTGTAGATGCGCCGTCCCGAGAGCAGGACGAGCGCGATCCCGGCGATCACGGTGACGATCACCGTGATGGTGCCGTAGGCGGACGACGACACCTCCAGCTTGACAGTGTCCCCCAGCGGGACGCCCTCCGGAGTGGTCAGCCGGACGGTGACCGGGAACCGGCCGGAGCGCAGCACCTCGACCGGGACCCGCACGACGCGCTCGCCGCGGGCGGGGAGCACCTGGTCGGCGAGGTCGAGCTTGCGGATGCCGGGGGTGTCGGCGAGGTTGATCCGCACGGTCACGCGGACGTCGAGCTTGTTGGTGATGGTGACCGGGATCGGGCTGTCGCCGGAGCCGAGCAGGATCGGGCTGTTGGGCTGCGTCACGCCGACCATGCCGGTCAGCGCGTCGATCTCGCCCTGGCTGATGACGGCCGCGGACCGCGCGCCCTCCTCGTTCTGCCGCCAGGCGCCGGACATCACGCGCAGCAGGCCGAGCCACAGCGGGCCGGCCAGGTCGGCCGGTGACGCGTGGGCGCTGTCCTCCTGCTGCATGGCCGCGACCAGGCCGTTGAGCTCCACGCTCTGGTTCGTCACGGAGTTCGTGATGACCGGCGAGATCTCCCGCGCACCGGCCTCCGGCGGGTACGCCACCTTGGCGGTGGTCACCGACGGCGTGGCCGTGGTGAGCTCCTCGAGCCCGGTCTGGGTCGCGTAGCCACCGGCCAGCAGCTTCTGCGCGGCGGTCAGGAACTCGGTCATCTCCGCCAGCGGCGCGTGCCAGCGGCGCGGCGGTGCGACCAGCACGTTGCGGCCGTCGCCCTGCCACCCGGCGCGGAACACCAGGACGGCGAGCGCGTTCTGCACCGACACCGGCTGGCTCTCGACCGGTGCGGCGACGCCGGACAGCGTGCGCGGCCGGGAGTCGCTGCCCTGCAGGGCGTCCGAGACCATCGAGTCGATCTTCACCGCGGTCACCGGGTTCTTGCCGCCGATGCCCACGGGGGCCGTTCCCGGGGCGTCCGCGAGACCGGTCGGGTCGAGCAGCAGCGACTTCACGCCCGTGTCGGGCCTGTCCGGCAGCGGCGTGACCAGCTCGTCGAACGTCGACTGGTCCAGCACGCCGTCCTCGGGCCACGCCAGGTTCGGCAGCGGCCGCACGGACAGGACGTCCTGGATGAGCTTGGGGCCGTCGCTCACCGCGAGCGCGCGCATCGTGCTGAGCTTCGCCCTGTTGAGCGCCACGAGGTCGGCGTCGGCGTACGGCAGGGCCAGGACGCAGCGGCCGGTGACGGCGAGCTTGAGCCGGTCGAGCCACAGCTTGGCCTCGACCCTGCCCTTGCCCTCAGCGCCGCCGCGCACCGTGTACCCGGTGCTCATCGCCTGGACGGTGCGCAGCAGGTCCGGGTCGATGGCCACGCACATCGCGGTGCTCATCGACGCGATGGCCTGCTCGTAGGCCTGCAACAGGCCGTACAGCCGGCCGTTGACCGAGAGCGACGCGGCGAGCTCGTCGTCGACCAGCTCGGACCGGCCCTCACCACCGAGCCGGACCAGCCGGGGGCGGTCCGCGATCGGCCACAGGACCGTGACCTTGGCTCCGGCGCCCGGCTTGCCCTTGGTCTCGCCACCGGGCACCCCGAGCACGGGCAGCAGCGTCGACAGCGCCGCGAGCCGCGCCTGGCCGCCGTAGTCCGGCCTGCCGTTGACGTTCGCGAGGATCGGGTAGATGCCCGGTCGCTCGACCTCGAGCGACGTCGGCTCCGTGCCCCGCAGCGGCACCTCGAGCGCGAAGTCCTTCTGCTGACCGGACTCGAGCTCGGGGGCGATCTGGGTGAACTTGGGCTGCACCGCCTCGGCGGCCGCGGGCTCCCGCAACGCCTTGCGCAGGTCGTCCTCGGACTCGAGCGGCTCGCCGCGCTCCAGGCGCAGCACGATGTCGGAGACCTTGCGGTCGCCGACGTTGACGATCTTGCCGGTGATCTTGACGGTCGCCGGGGAGTCGCCGGTGACGAACCGGGGCGTGAGCTGGTCGATGTCGAGCCGCAGGAACTGCGGCTGCGGCTGGCCGGGCTGGGCGGAGAGCGATCTCGTCGCCCACACCTGGGTGGCGGGCTCCGGCATGAACGGCAGCGCGTCGATCCCGTCCGGTTGCGACTGCTCGACGGCGCCCGCGGGCGGCGCTGTGATCACCAGGAAGGCGGCGACAGCGGCTGTGCAGACGAACTTCCTCAGGCTCACGCCGACTCCGCCCCGTTCCGGCAGCGGTCGGAGAGCAGTTCGGCGGCTCGGCGGACCAGGCGGCGCTCGTCGGCGTACGCGAGTCGCTCGTCCAGTTCGCCGAGTGGCACCCACGCCACCTCGGTGACCTCCACGTCTTCGTCGGAAAGCTCTCCCCCCGTCGCTTCGAGGAGGAAGTGGTGAACCGTCTTGTGCACCCGGCGGTCGTCCGCGACGAACCAGTAGTCGATCGACCCCAACGGGCGCAGCACCCTGCTATGAATACCGGTCTCCTCGGCGACCTCGCGCACCGCGGTCTGCTCCGCGGTCTCACCGGCCTCGATGTGACCTTTGGGCAAAGACCACAGCAACCGGCCCCGCCGGTCAAGTCTGCCGATCACCGCGGCCCGCTGCTCGCCGTCGAGCACCAGGCCACCCGCCGACGTCTCGTCGACCGTCCTGAGCCGCCTGCCCCGTCGCCTCTTCCGGCGCCCCGGCTGGGGGCTTCCTCCGGATCGCGCTGCTGACGAGGGCATACGGCCGATCGTACTTACGAACCTTAAGTACGCTGGTTTCCCGTGTCTCGATCGCTCCAGCAGAATGCGGTGGTGGAACAGCCCACCATCACACCAGTCGTCGCTGAGCTCGCCGCTCGGTTCACCGCCGGCGGCAAGCGCCTCTACCTCGTGGGTGGAAGTGTGCGCGACGCCGTGCTGGAACGCCCGACGAACGACTTCGACTTCACCACGGACGCGCGTCCGGCCGAGATCCAGCGGCTGCTGAGCGGCTGGGCGGACGCGCAGTGGGACACCGGCATCGCGTTCGGCACGGTCGGGGCGTCCAAGAAGGGCGAGATCATCGAGATCACGACGTTCCGCGCGGACGTCTACGACGGCGTGACCCGCAACCCCGAGGTCACGTTCGGCGACTCGATCGACGGCGACCTCCTCCGGCGCGACTTCACGGTCAACGCGATGGCGTTCGACATCGCGGCCCGCGAGTTCGTGGACCCGACCGGTGGCCTCCAGGCGGCCCGTGACGGCGTGCTGGACACGCCGGCGACCCCGCAGGAGTCGTTCGGCGACGACCCGCTGCGCATGCTGCGCGCGGCCAGGTTCGTCTCCCAGCTCGGCTTCACGGCGGCGCCGAGGGTGGTCGAGGCGATGCGGTCGATGGCAGGCCAGCTCACCCGCATCACGCCGGAGCGCGTGCAGGTGGAGCTCTCGAAGCTCCTGTGCGGCGCCTACCCGCGCCGCGGCATCGAGCTCATGGTCGAGACCGGGCTGGCCGACGTCGTGCTGCCCGAGCTCACGGCCATGAAGCTGGAAATCGACGAACATCATCAGCACAAGGACGTCTTCGACCACTCCCTGGTTGTCCTCGAGCAAGCGATCGATCTCGAAGATGATGATCAGTCACCCGATCTGGTGCTGCGGATCGCCGCGTTGCTGCACGACATCGGCAAGCCGCCGACCCGCAGGTTCGAGCCCGGCGGCGGCGTCTCGTTCCACCACCACGAGGTCGTGGGCGCGAAGATGGTCCGCAAGCGTTTGCGGGCGTTGCGGTACTCGAAGGAGATCACCGAGGACGTCGCCAAGCTCGTCTACCTCCACCTGCGCTTCCACGGCTACGGCAACGGCGAGTGGACCGACTCGGCGGTGCGCCGGTACGTCACGGACGCCGGTGACCTGCTGACGCGGTTGCACAAGCTCGTCCGTGCCGACTGCACGACGCGGAACAAGCGCAAGGCGAACCTGCTGCGCCGGACGTACGACTCTCTCGAAGAGCGAATCGCGCACATCGCGGCCGAGGAGGACCTCGCGCGCGTGCGCCCGGACCTCGACGGCAACGAGATCATGAAGCTGCTCGGCCTGCCGCCGGGCCGCGAGGTCGGTGCCGCGTGGAAGTACCTCAAGGAGCTCCGCCTCGACCGCGGGCCGCTGGACCGCGACGAAGCCGAGGCCGCCCTGCTCGA
Organism: Lentzea sp. CC55; assembly: GCF_021056325.1. Classification (NCBI taxonomy): domain Bacteria; kingdom Bacillati; phylum Actinomycetota; class Actinomycetes; order Pseudonocardiales; family Pseudonocardiaceae; genus Lentzea; species Lentzea sp. CC55. The sequence goes on from NZ_JAJCXE010000007.1 coordinate 78,391, forward strand.
CTGGGCCCGTGAGCAGGGGATCACCCCTCCCACCCGTAACTCATCGTGAACGGATGAAATCCCCGCGTTAGCGAACTGTCAGCGCGGGGATGCACCATGAGTAGTGCGTCAGGGAGCGCATGGGGGTGGTGCAGATGTCTTCACGAGGACTTTTCGCAGGTCCGGCGGTGTATGACCTGGACGTGCTGACCGATGACCAGCGGGCCGTGCTGAGGTGCCTCGCCCGGGGTCACGCCGACCACGAGATCGCACGCGTGCTCGGCCTCGGCCTGCAGAGGGTGGTGGACGAGGTCGCGGACATCCTCCAGCGCCTCGGTCTACCCGATCGAGTGGCTGCTGTCGTCTTCGCGCACGAGGCCGGCATGTTGCACCTGCCGTTTCCGCGCTGACAGCAGCAGGTAGGCGCCCAGTCCGACCAGGTAGAGGCTAGCGGCGACGAGGATGAGGGCGGGCGAGCGCCCGTCCAGGGGGACCACCGTCGCCGTGATCGACACCGCGGTGACCTGCGCAATGTTGAAGAGGGTGTCGTAGAGCGCGAACACGCGCCCGCGCACCTCGTCGCCGACGTCGTGCTGCACCGCGGTGTCCACGCAGAGCTTGACGACCTGACCAGCGAAGATGATGACGAAGCTGGCCAGCAGGACGGTCACGAGCGTCATCGGCAGCCCGAGCCCGACCTGGGCGGCGGACGTGAGCAGCAACGCGCCGCAGATCGTGCGCTTGACGCCGAACCTGTCGACGATCCGGTCGGTCAGGACCCCGGCGAGCAGCACACCGGCGCCGCCCGCCACCGCGACCTCGCCGAGCCCGCCGATGCCGGCCTTGAGGATGCCGACGTCTTCCAGGGTGTAGCGCATCAGCAGCAGCGTGATCATGAGGCTGATGCCGAACGCCGCCCGGTGCGCGAGCAACGCGGCCAGCCCGGCCGTGACGCTCGGCGTGCGCCAGGTCGCCTTCGCGCCGTCCAGCAGACCGCGGGCGACGGCCGTGACCGCGTTGTGCGGCTCGTCGACCTCGTCCGGCCCGAGCACGCCCGCCTTGAACCGGCTGGCGATGAACGCGCTGAGCAGCAACCCGGCCACGGCGATGCTCGTGGTCCACGCCGAACCGCCGTCCCCCGCGCCGAGCAGCGTGCGGAACCCGATGGCGCTGGCGGCGCCGATCACGGCCATGACCGCTCCGGCCGTCGTGGCCAGCGCGTTCGCCTCGACCAGGTGGTCCTCGTCGACGACGTGCGGCAACGAGGCGCTCAGCCCGGAGCCGACGAACCGCCCTATGCCCATGACCACGAGCGCGGAGACGTAGAGGGGGAGGCCGCTCAGCCCCGCGCTGACCGCCGCCGCCGTGAGCAGCACGAACACGGCCCTCGTGACGTTGGCCACGACGATGACCTTCTTGCGGTCCCACCTGTCGAGCAGCGCCCCGGTGAAGGGCCCGATCAGCGAGTACGGCAGCAGCAGCACCGCGAACCCGGCCGCGATCGCCGCGGGGTCGGCCTGCCGCTCGGGGTTGAAGAGCACGGCACCGGCGAGCCCGGCCTGGAAGAGCCCGTCACCCCACTGCGAGGCGAGCCGGGTGGCGAGGAGCCTGCGGTAGGCGGGGATGCCGAGGAGCCGGCGTGATCCCCAGTGGTGCTTATCCACCGCAAGCGTTGTCACACTTGCACTGTATGCGCGTTGGGGTGAAACCACGAAAGCCGGACCTCACGGTCCGGCTCCCCTGGATCGGATGCCAGGTCGCCTCACGGCGCGATGCACTACGCGGCTCCAGCCGAACGGTATTCCGCGAAGGCGGTTGTCTGTTGAGCCCGGGGGACACAAAGACATCCGACACCTCAGTCTAACGGGACGCGGGCCTGAGTTGTTCCGGCGATCACGAGTGATTTCATGGTGACGTGCGTCCCGATGCCGAAGTCGAGCCAGGCTCCCTGTTGGTTGCCGCTCCGAGCCTGAACGACCCGAACTTCAAGCGCACCGTCGTCTACGTCATCGATCAACGCCCCGAGGGGTCCCTCGGGGTGGTGCTGAACCGTCCGTCCGAGGTGGCTGTGCACGACGTGCTGCCGCCGTGGGGTTCGCACGTCACGAAGCCGCGGTGCATCTACATCGGCGGACCGGTGGAGCAGAAGACGGCGCTGTGCCTCGCCGCCCTGAAGGCCGGCACCGACCCCGCCACCGTCGAGGGCCTGGTCGCCGTGCAGGGCCCGGTGGCGCTGGTCGACCTCGACGCCGAGCCGGACGACCTGATGCCGCTGGTGCGCGGCCTGCGGGTGTTCGCGGGCTACAGCGGCTGGGGCGAGGGGCAGCTCGAGGGTGAGATCGAGCGCGGCGACTGGATCGTCGTGACCGGACTGGCCGATGACGTGCTCGTGGGCGCGAACGTCGACCTGTGGGGCCGCGTGCTGCGCCGCCAGGGCATGCCGCTGGCACTGCTGTCGACGTACCCGAAGGACGTCCGCGAGAACTGAGTCAGGACTGATTCACGTGAAACGTGGGACTACAGCCCGGCCAGGGGCGAGCAACCGCCGCCACCGCAGGCGCAGCCACCGCAGCCCTTGGGCTTGACCGGCTCCGGCAGCGCCTCGGCCGCGCGGCTTCCGACGATCCCGCCGGCGAACGCGATCGTGAGCGCACCCACCAGCCCGATGACCCCGGCGGTAATGGCCAGGTCCGCCATGACGAACGCCATGGCACCCGACACGATCGCCACCACGCCCGCGGCGACGTTGGGAACGCCGGCGACGCGGTTGGCCAGTGCGAACGTCTCCTCGTCGCGCAGCGCGGCGGCCGTGCGCACGCCGACGAAGCGGTTGCGGCGCAGCTTGCCCTGCAGACCCAGCAGACCGACCGCGCCGAGAGCGACGCCGAGCACACCCAGGACGACCGACAGCACGATGTTCACCCCCTGAGGGTAAGCCGGGGCCCGGGTCCGCCACGACCTCACCCCACCCGGGTGTGCCTCAGGCCACCGCCCGGTTCATCGTGCTTGCGCTGCGCTGATACCGTTGACGGCATGAGCACGGCCCGCCTGCTCCTTATCTAGCCGCGACGACCTGATCGGAAGACGGTCGGCGCGGCCACCCTCCATGCCCGTCTGGGCTGGGGGGTTTCGTCATGTCAGGGGCAGGATCGATGTGAGAGGGACGTTGAGATGAGCACGGACGCGGCGGAGATCCCCGCCTTCCGCTACACCGCCGAACTGGCGAACCAGATCGAGCAGCGGTGGCAGCAGTACTGGGAGGACCACGGCACCTACCACGCGCCCAACCCCGTCGGGGCGCTCCAGGGTGACGTGCCCGCGGACAAGCTGTTCGTGCAGGACATGTTCCCCTACCCGAGCGGCGCCGGCCTGCACGTCGGCCACCCGCTGGGCTTCATCGGCACGGACGTGTTCGCGCGGTACCACCGCATGAACGGCCGCAACGTGCTGCACACCATGGGTTTCGACGCGTTCGGCCTGCCCGCCGAGCAGTACGCGGTGCAGACCGGCCAGCACCCGCGCAAGACCACCGAAGACAACATCAACACCTACCTGCGCCAGATCCGCAGGCTGGGGCTGGGCCACGACGAGCGCCGCCGCATCTCGACGATCGACCCCGAGTACTACAAGTGGACCCAGTGGATCTTCCTGCAGATCTTCAACTCCTGGTACGACGCGGACGCGAAGCGCGCCCGTCCGATCGCCGAGCTGATCTCGCAGTTCGAGTCTGGCGAGCGGGACGTCCCGGGCGGCCACACGTGGTCTGAGCTGTCTTTTGCCGACCAGCAAAGGATCTTGGGCGATTTCCGCCTGGCCTACATGTCGGAGGCGCCCGTCAACTGGTGTCCCGGACTGGGTACTGTGCTGGCGAACGAAGAGGTCACCGCGGACGGTCGCAGTGAACGTGGCAACTTCCCCGTGTTCAGGAAGAACCTGCGCCAGTGGATGATGCGCATCACCGCGTACTCGGACCGGCTGATCGACGACCTGGACCGGCTGGACTGGCCCGACAAGGTCAAAGCCATGCAGCGCAACTGGATCGGGCGCTCGCACGGCGCCCGAGTCCGATTTGCGGTGGGAAGCGAGAACATTGAGGTCTTCACGACCCGGCCGGACACGCTGTTCGGCGCGACCTACATGGTCCTGGCACCGGAACACGAACTGGTCGACCAGATTGCGGCGCCCGATCGCGTGGCAGACATCGCCGCGTACCGGCGCGCAGCGTCCCTGAAGTCCGAACTGGACCGTCAGGAGAACAAGGAGAAGACCGGCGTCTTCATCGGGGCGTACGCCACGAACCCGGTGAACGGCAAGGAAATCCCCGTCTACATCGCCGACTACGTGCTGATGGGCTACGGCACCGGCGCGATCATGGCCGTCCCCGGCCAGGACCAGCGCGACTGGGACTTCGCGAAGAAGTTCGACCTGCCCATCGTCCGCACCGTGCAGCCGTCCGAGGGCTTCGAGGGCGAGGCGTACACCGGTGACGGGCCCGCCATCAACAGCGGGTTCCTGGACGGCATGGCGATCGACGACGCCAAGAAGACGATCATCGGGTGGCTGGAGGAGAACGGCCACGGCCACGGCACCGTCCAGTTCAAGCTGCGCGACTGGCTGTTCAGCCGCCAGCGCTACTGGGGCGAACCGTTCCCGGTCGTCTACGACGAGAACGGCACCGCGATCGCGCTGCCCGAGTCGATGCTGCCGATCGAGCTGCCCGACGTCGACGACTACTCGCCGCGCACCTTCGACCCGGAGGACGCGGACACCGAGCCGTCGCCGCCGCTGTCGCGCGCCACGGACTGGACGACGGTCGAGCTGGACCTGGGCGACGGCCCGAAGACCTACCGCCGCGACACGAACACCATGCCGAACTGGGCGGGTTCGTGCTGGTACCAGCTGCGCTACGTCGACCCGGTCGAGACCGAGCGGTTCGTCAACCCGGAGAACGAGAAGTACTGGCTGGGCCCGCGCACGGCCGAGCACGGCCCGACCGACCCCGGCGGCGTCGACCTGTACATCGGTGGCGTCGAGCACGCCGTCCTGCACCTGCTGTACTCGCGCTTCTGGCAGAAGGTCCTGTTCGACCTGGGCCACCTGACCGGCGACGAGCCGTACCGCCGCCTGTTCAACCAGGGCTACATCCAGGCGTACGCGTACCGCGACGACCGGGGCACCCCCGTGCCCGCAGACGAGGTCGTCGAGGCGGACGGCAAGTACCTGTACAACGGCGAAGTGGTGCACCGCGAGTACGGGAAGATGGGCAAGAGCCTGAAGAACGTCGTCACGCCCGACGAGATGTGCGAGCGGTACGGCGCCGACACCTTCCGGTTCTACGAGATGTCCATGGGCCCCATGGACGTGTCACGCCCGTGGGCCACCAAGGACGTCGTCGGCGCACAACGCTTCCTGCAGCGCCTGTGGCGCAACCTGGTCGACGAGACCGACGGCTCCCTGCGCGTGACCTCCGAAGAGCCCTCGGTCGAAGCGCTGCGCCTGCTGCACAAGACGATCGCCGGCGTGCACGACGACTACGCGAACCTGCGCTACAACACGGCGGGCGCGAAGCTGATCGAGCTGAACAACTACGTCACCAAGCACTACCCCGGCGGCACGCCCCGCGCGCTGGCCGAGCCCCTGGTCCTGATGCTGGCCCCGCAGGCCCCGCACGTGGCCGAGGAGCTGTGGGCGAAGCTGGGCAACGAGGGCACGCTGGCCCACGGCCCGTTCCCCGCCGCCGACGAGAAGTACCTGGTCGAGGACACCGTCGAGTACCCGATCCAGGTCAACGGCAAGGTCCGCTCGCGGGTCGTCGTGTCGGCGTCCGCGTCGCAGGACGAGATCAAGGCCGCGGCACTGGCCGAGGACAAGATCGCCGAGCTGGTCGCCGGCGGCGAACCGCGCAAGGTCATCGTCGTCCCCGGCCGCCTGGTGAACATCGTTCTGTAGCACCGGGAGGGGTCGGCGCGGCTACGGCTGCGCCGGCCACTCCTCCGGAGCCGGGCCGAAGGCACGCCGGGCGGTTTTGACGGCGAGAGCGGCCATGGTGGCGTTGGCGGCGCCGCCGATCAGCGCGCCGATGCCGAACGGGACCGCCCTGCCGAGCACGACGATCCCCTGCTTGGTGCCGTACTTGGTGATGAAGTTCCTGCCCAGGACCTTGTTGATCTGCGTCAACGTCTTCGCGGGAACCGCGCTGACCAGCTGGCGGGCCCAGTGTTGACCGGTGCGCTCGGCGACCTTGCCGATGGTCTTGGAGCTCGACTCGCCGAGCAGGACTCCCAGCACGAGGGTCCGGCGGCGTTCGACCTCGTCGAGCGGGACTCCGTGGATCTCGGCGAGCGAGAGAACGTACAGGGCGCTCAGCTCGAGCGAGGAGAGCGCCTCACCCGCTGACAGCGCCAGCGAGATCCCGGTGCCGACGCCGGGCGCGGCCGCAGCTCCCCCGACCGCGGCGCCCGAGCTGGTCAGAGCACTGACGTACATCTTCTCCAGCGTGCCGATGACCTCCGCCGGGGTGGCCTCCGGGTTGCGCTGGCGTGCGCGGGCGATGTTCTTGCGCACCAGCGGTGTCTGCAGTCCGATGGCCTTGTCCAGCAGGTCGAGGACTGCCTGGCCGGGGCCACCCGACGAGACCGGTTCTTCGGGAGCGGCGGGCAGTTCGGCGGGAACCGCGGAGTTGTTGGCGTCGACCACGGGTCGTATGTCGCCGAACGCCCGGCCGGCGCTACATCAGCGCACCGCCGAGTCCTCCTCGAACCCGATGTCCGTCAACATCTGGTCGAGCATGCTGTCGAACATCGGCTCCGGGTTGCTCACCGCGAACGGGAACCGCCCGAACACCTCCAGCGCCACGTGCCCGTAGAGCCGCACCCACGACTGCACGACGTGGTAGATCTTGCCCAGGTTCAGGACCTCGTCGGCCAGCGTCACGCCGTGCTCGGCCACCGCGTCCCGCAGCACCTGCTGGAACCTCACCAGGTCCTCGTGCAGCACCGCGGGTACCTCCTCCTCCGCGTGGTCCGCCGTCTGGTTGGACGCGATCAGCGGCCCGGCTAGCTGCAGGAACACCGAGCCGAACTGGTCGGCGCCCAGCGGGTCGCGCGGGGAGGCGAAGACCAGCGCGAACTCCTGCGGGTGGACCAGTGCCCAGCGGCGGAAGGCGTGGCAGACGGTTCTCACCTTGCACCCGACCTGCCCTGACGTCTCCGCTGCCAGGTCCGTGTGGAGGGCCGTGGCCATGTCGGCGCAGATGTCGTCGCAGAGCTGACGCAGCAGTGCGTCGTGCGAGTCGTAGTAGCGGTAGAGCGCGGGGGCGGTGATGCCGAGTTTGCGTGCAATCGCACGCAGGGTAACCGCGTCGCGGCCGCTCTCCACCAATAGGGCGCGGGCCGCCTGCCGAATCTCACGCTCGGTCTCGGCGCGGAGTCGTTCTCGGCGAGTGGCCTCGGTCATATGTCACTCCATCGGGTTGTAGACCCTGTCCACGGCCCCGTACGGTTTTCGGTGAACGGTGTTTACAAGAGTTTCTCGGGATTCGCAGAACGGTAACCCAGGAGGCCGTCGTCGATGTTCGCGAAGTGGGGCGCTACCGCATATCGCCGCCGGTGGGTGGTGTTGATCGCGACCGTGCTGCTCGCGGTCGTCGGCGGTGTGTGGGGCATCGGCGTGTTCGACAAGCTCAGCCAGGGTGGGTACGAGGCTCCTTCCAGTGAGGCGGCGCGGGCCGACAAGGTAGCCGAGGAGGCGTTCGGGCGGCAGAACGGTGATGTGATCGTCATTTATCGCGGCGATTTCGCGAACCCGATCGAGCTCAAGAAGATCGCCGACCACATCAGCGGTTTCCCGAAGGACGACGTCCTCAAGACCGTCGGGCCGGTGCCGTCGGACGACAAGCGGCAGGCGCTGGTCGCCATCACGCTGAGCAGCGGTGACTCGAACGAGCAGATCAAGCAGTTCGAGGACGTCGAGAAGCAGCTCCCGATCGACGGCTTCACCCAGCAGGTCGGTGGGCTCGTGCCGACCCAGAAGGCCATCAACGACATGTCGCAGGAGGACCTGACGCGCGCGGAGATGTTCTCGCTGCCGCTGGTCCTGCTCCTGCTCGTGGTCATCTTCGGCGGTCTGGTCGCGGCCAGCCTGCCGGTCGTCGTCGGTGGTCTCGCGATCATGGGCGCGCTCGGCGTGCTGCACGGCATCGCGCTGTTCGCCGAGGTCAACTCGTTCGCGGTCAACGTCGCGTCGCTGCTCGGCCTGGGCATGGCGATCGACTACGGCCTGTTCATGGTCGGCCGGTTCCGCGAAGAGCTCGCCCAGGGCCGCACGACCGAACAGGCGGTGGGCCGCACGGTCGCGTCCGCCGGCCGCACCGTCGTGTTCAGCGCGACGCTGCTGGTCATCGCGCTGGCCGGGCTGCTGCTCTTCCCGCACGGCTTCCTGAAGTCCCTCGCGTACGGCGGCGTGGCCTCGGTCGCGATCGCGGCGCTGGTCTCGATCACGTTGCTGCCCGCGCTGCTGGGCGTCCTCGGCAAGCGGGTCGACAAGCTCGCCATGCCGTGGCGCAAGAAGGAGCCGAGCGAACGCGGCTGGCGCAAGCTCAGCGGCGCGGTCATGAAGCGTCCCGTGCTGATCGCCCTGCCGATCATCGGTGTGCTCGTCGCGCTCGGCTCGCCGTTCCTGAACGTGCAGTTCGGCCAGGTCACCGAGAAGGTGCTGCCCGAGGGCAACGCCGTGCGCGTGGCCACCGAGAACATCAACCAGAACTTCTCGGCGCTGTCCGCCACCGGCTTCAAGATCGTCGTCAAGGGTGGCGACCAGGCCGCGGTGCAGGGCTTCCTCGGCGAGGTGGCCGACGTCCCCGGCATCGGCGACGTCCAGCCGACCGGTTCGGACAAGGGCGTCACGGCCGCGTCCGCCGGGCTGGAGGGCGACGCGCTGAGCGAGCAGTCCAAGCAGGCGCTCGAGGACGTCCGGGCACTGGAACCGCCCGCCGGCGCCGAGGTGCTGGTCGGCGGCAACACCGCCACGGTCAGCGACTCGCTCGACGCCATCGCGGACGGCCTGCCGCTGATGATCGCGCTGCTGGTCGGCGCGACGCTGATCTTGATGTTCCTGGCGTTCGGTTCGGTCGTGCTGCCGGTCAAGGCCGTGGTCATGAGCGCGTTGTCGCTGTCGGCGACCTTCGGCGTGCTGGTCTGGGTGTTCCAGAACGGCCACGGCGCCGGCCTGCTCGGCGTCACGCCGGGGCCGCTCGAGTCCGGCATCGTGGTGCTGATGGCGGCCATCGTGTTCGGCCTGTCGACGGACTACGAGGTCTTCCTGCTCTCCCGGATGGTCGAGGCCCGCAGCCAGGGCGCGACGACCGAGGAGGCGGTGACGACCGGCCTCGCCAAGACCGGCCGCGTGATCACCTCGGCCGCGCTGCTGCTGATCGTGGTGACCGGCGCGTTCGCGTTCTCGCAGGTCGCGATGATGCGGTTCGTCGGCGTCGGCATGATCCTCGCGCTGGCGCTCGACGCCACCGTCGTCCGGATGCTGCTCGTGCCGGCCGTGCTCAAGCTGCTCGGCAACGCCGCGTGGTGGTCACCCGGCCCGCTCAAGCGGATCCAGGAACGCCTCGCGCTTCACGACGAGCCGGTGGACCGGGACGACGACCTCGACGACGAGGTGCGCAAGCCCGTCGCCGTCGGCTGAGCGGGCGCGACGGCGACCAGGGCCGCGTCGAACCGGCGCGGCCTCGCCTCCAGCTCCCGCGGCCTCATCGAGTAGGTCGCCAGGACCGCGTTCGTGCTGTCCAGCACCGTCGCCGTCGTGCCGGTCGCGAGGAAGACCCGCGCGTCACCCGGTGCGATGGCGACGCTCGGCGAGTCGATGGGCAAACGTTCGCGCACGGTCGTGCTCGCCGCGTCGACCACCAGGACCGAGCGCTCCTTCGGCAGCGTGAGGTACACCGTGGCGCCGTCCGGGGTGACGGCGATGCTGCCCGCTCCCCTGCCGACGGCCGCCGAGCCGACGACCCGGTTCGTGGTCGTGTCGATCACCGACAGCGTGCCGGGCGTGGAGCCGCCGAGGTGCAGGCTGCTCACGTAGAGGCGCCTGCCGTCCGGGGAGAGCGCGAGGTGCTGCGGCAGCCCGCCGACCCGCACCACGGCCGTCTGCGACGCCGTCGCCGTGTCGACCACGCCGACCGTGCCGTCCTGCGAGTTCGCGACGTAGAGGACCTTGTTGTCCGGGTGGGCGGCGAGGCCCTGCGGCTGCCCGCCCACCTTGATCACCGCGACCAGCCGGAAGTCCGCCGGGTCCACCACCGCGACACCGCCGCTGCCCGAGACGTACAGCCGCCCGCCGTCCGGGCGCATCACCGCGTGCGAGAGCTGGACCTGGGCGAAGATCCGGTCGAGGACCAGTCCCGTCACCGGGTCGACCGCGGTGATCGCCCCTGTCCAGCCGTTGACCACGTAGAGGCGCCGTCCGTCTGGCGACACGGCGAGACCCGTCGCGCGGCCCCCGGTGTCGGCCTGCGCCAGAACGGCACCGCTGAGGGTGTCGACGACCTGCACGAGACCGGTCCTGCCCACCACGTATGCAAGCGGTGCCACCGATGCGGAGGAAGTGGTCGTGTACTCGTGCCCTTGGTGAACACCCATCGCCGCGAAGGCCGCTGAGAGCGCTAGAACCGCGGCCACGAGGCGTGGCTTTGCCATACGGCCGATGGGAACACTTCCGGGTGCTTTCGATCCACTTGCGTCACTCGGTCGAGGGGGATCTATCCCTGGACGTAGTACGACCGTGGCCCGCGACGGCGGAGCGGGCCACGGTCGTCACTCAGTAAGAGTGCGGACCCACTGGTTTGGATTCATATGACCCAGGATTGCTCGCCGAAGCCACCAGTTTGGCGTAACGGGCACCGGCGGTGAGCAGGACCAGACCGGCGCCGAGGAACGCCAGCACGCGGGCGATCCCGTCGAGCGCGGAGAGGTCGAACAGCACCAGCTTCACGACAGCGGCGGCGACGAGGATGAGGCCGGAGATCCGCAGCGCCTTGTTGTTGATGCCCTTGACCAGCAAGAACAGCGCGGCGATCGTCCAGGACACCGTGACCACCGAGTGCCCGAACAGGAAGCCCGTCTCGTCCGGCGACACGAGCAGCGCCGCGCAGAGCACCGCACCCGCCGCGCCGTAGAGCAGCACCAGTCCGGCGAGGACCCACGGGAGCGGGTGGCGCGCCGGCTCGCGCAGCACCTGCATCTTCAGCGCGGCCCACGGCACGGCGGCCGCGAACACGCCGAGCACCAGCGCGGTGAGCAGGCCGGCCGCGTACTCGCCCTGCCCGACGGTGTTGAAGAAGCGGGGCTCCTCGACCAGCCACGTGAGCGGCACGGCCTGCACGATCGTCATGAGGAACCCGACGAAGCCGAACGCGATCGAGCCGACCAGCGCGAACTTCCGGTCGAGCCGCGCCGCGAGGAACGCCAGCAGCACCGCCTCGGCCAGCACGATCGCCGTGCGGACGTTGCCGTCGAGCGCGATCACCGTGGTCTGGAACAACGCGAGCATGCCCGTCGCACCGGCCGCCGTCGTGAACGCGCGCGGCAGGTCCGGAACCATCCAGATCGCCAGCAGCACCGCGGCGACGGCGCCGACCAGCACCGAGTCGACCGGGGCCGCCAGCAGGGTCGCCGCGAACATCGCGGCCAGCGGCGAACCGGCGACGAGCGAGATCGCGACCACGTCGTCCGGGCGCTTGCGGATCGTGAGGAGCGCGACCAGGACGCCGACGACGGTCGTGGCCGCCGCGGCGCCGACCACGGTCCACTCGTAGGAGCGCGGGATGGCGTTCGCGGTGGCGAGCAGCGAGGCGATGATCGGGGGGAAGCCGCCGGCGATCGCGAGCCCCGGCCAGTTGCGCTGGATCTGCACGGGCGTGCTGGCCAGCTTCAGCACCAGCAGGAAGGCGACCAGCAGCACCGAGAAGCCCTCGGTCAAAATCGGCGAGCACAGGGCGCACGCTGCGACGACGGTGACGGCGAGCGCTTGCGAGTTCCAGCGCAGCGCGAGCACGACACCCGCCGCGGCGACACCCAGGCCGACGACCAGGCCCGCGCCGTCGGGCAGGTAGCCGTAGAGGCTCGTAGCGGCGATCACGTCCAGGTAGAGACCTGCGAAACCGGTGAACGCGAGCGCCATCGCGCCGGTGCGGTTGGCGGGGTTGCGGTGCAGCCACACGCCGATGCCGACGAGCGCGCCGCTGAGCACGGCGCCGCCGACGACGCGCGGCATCGGGCCGAGCCAGCCGCGCTGGATCGCGAGGACCAGCAGCAGGACGAAGCCGAGCACGGTGATCGCGCCACCGACCCAGGCCAGCAGCTTCGCGCCGGCGCCGTCCTTGCCGAGCTTCTCGAACAGCGTCTCGCGGGGCGGCGTGGGCCACGGCTGCTGCCGCGGGTGCGGCCACTGCGCCTGGCCGGGCGGCGGGAACTGGGCGCCGGGAGGCGGCGGCAGC